>JBKJJZ010000281.1:0-6808 GCA_046597705.1 Vicinamibacterales bacterium
AACCATTGGCCCGGGAGTTGGTTGAGGGCCGCATGGCAGCCTGCGTGAGCGTCCTTCCTCTGCAGACTTCCACCTACCGCTGGAAGTCTGCAGAGGAAGGACGCTCACGCAGGCTGCCATGCGGCCCTCAACCAACTCCCGGGCCAATGGTTCAGCATCAAAACCGTCGGGAAAAGTGCTCAGGACCAAAACTATTTCTTCCATAACCCTATTTTGCGCTTGTACACTGCACGAAACATTGGTACAACGTCTTCGTCCCTGACCAGCATGACCAGCACTCCACAGAACACTCCGGATCGCTCTGAAGGCGATGCCAACCCGCGCGGCCAGACGGGCCCCCGCGTGCGGCGGCGTGTCAGGACGACGACGAGTGACGTGCAGCGTCGGAAGAGAATCTGGACGTATGGGTTGCTGCTGCTCTCCGCTGCACTCATGGTCAATGCCCTGATCGGCGAGAAAGGCTACCTGGCCAACCTGCAAGCCCGGCAGGAGTTCCAGGACGTCAGCCACTCGTTGGAGCAGTTGAAGGCCGAGAACGCCAAGCTCGAGGAAGACGCCCGGCGGCTTCAGACCGATCCACAGGCCCTGGAAGATTCGGCGCGCTTGCAGTTGGGACTGATTAAGCCCGGAGAGACACTGATTACGCTGCGCGACCGCCCCGCCACCCGCGACTGAGCCTACTGGGAAATCCGGACTACCTCATGCCGACCGCCATGGCCGATGTGGCCGTGATCGTGCTGACCTACAACGAGGAAATCAACATCGGCCAGTCGCTGGAGTCGGTCTCCGGCTGGGCGAAGGAAGTCTTTGTCCTGGATTCGTTCAGCACCGATCGCACGCTCGAGATCGCGCGGTCGTTTGGCTGCCAGATCACTCAACACAAGTTCGAGAACTACGCCCGCCAGCGCAACCACGCGCTTGACGAATTGCCCATTCGCAGTGAATGGGTGCTGTTCCTGGACGCTGATGAGTGGCTCCCCGACGCCCTCAAGGAAGAGATCTCGGCCACGCTTGCCGCGGCCCCCGAAGCCAATGGCTTCTACCTCAACCGCCGCCTGATCTGGATGGGACGCTGGGTCCGGCGCGGCTACTACCCTTCCTGGATTCTGCGGCTGTTCAGACGTGGCAAAGGGCGCTGTGAGGATCGCGAAGTCAACGAGCACCTGATTGTGGAAGGCCTGACGAGCCGGCTGCGCCAGGACTTCATCCATGAGGACCGGAAGGGCGTGTCGGAGTGGATCGCGAAACACAACGGTTACGCTCTGCTCGAAGCCCAGACGTTGATAAACGCCAGCCGGGAGGCGGATTACCAGGAAATCGACGCGCGATTCTCCGGCACACAGGCACAACGCAAACGATGGCTGCGGCATCGCGTCTGGAACCGGATGCCGCCGCTCGTCAGACCCTTCTTCTACTTCTTCTATCGATACGTCCTCAACGGCGGGTTCTTGGACGGGCGCGAAGCGTTTATCTTCCATTTCCTGCAGGCCCTGTGGTTCCCGATGCTCATCGACATCAAGTATCTCGAGTTGAAGGGTGTCTCTAAAGGAACAGACCGGGGCTGACCGGGTCCATACAATCTGGGTCATGTTGATCAATCGCCGAAATGGCGTCTTCGTAGCCATCTGCCTTGCCGCCGCCTGCAGCCGCGGACCTTCAGTAGATGTGGAAACGGTCCCCGTGGGCACGCAAGTCGCCGTCACCAAGCAAGATGGCGGAGTCGTTCAGGGCAAGCTGACCGAGCGTGACGCCAAGGACGTCAAGGTGGACATGGGTCGCAGCGTGCGCTCGGTTCCTCGCGAGGCGATCTCCGACGTACGGGTCGTGCCCGCTGAAACCCCGGTCGTTTTCCCGCCGGCCGCCAGGTTCCGTGAATACACCATCGAGGAAGGCACCCCGATTCATGTGCGCCTCGAGACGAGTGTCGGTTCCGCAACCAGCAAGGTCGAGGACGAGGTGGAAGGCACACTGACCCAGGCGCTCATCGTTGATGGCACCACCGTGGCGCCCGTCGGCAGCCGCGTCAAGGGCGATGTCACGGCTGTCCAGCCTTCGCCAAAGAAGGGCAGCGCCAGTCTGGCCTTCCAGTTCCGGACGCTCACGATCGCCGGGCACGACGACCCCTACCGCATCGTCGCCGGAATCAATCGCGTGGCGCCGAGTGAAAAGAAGGACGACATCGTGACCATTGGCGCGCCTGCGGCGGCAGGCGCGGTGGTGGGAGGCATCCTTGGTGGGAAGAAAGGCGCCATCATCGGCGCAGTGGTGGGAGGCGGCGCAGGGACAGCCATCGTGTTGACTTCCACGGGCAAGGACATCAGCCTGCCGTCGGGAACCGAGGTCACCATGACGCTCAAATCGCCCGTCAACATCCGCGTGCCTATCCGCAAGGGATAGCGAAGGAGCCATCATGTGGAACAAGAATGAGCGGGCCGGAAAAGCCGAGCAGGTCAAGGGCAAGGCGAAGCAGGCGGTTGGCCGGGCCACTGGCGACAAGAAGCTGACCGACGAAGGAATCGACAACGAAGTTGCCGGCAAGGCTCAGGCAGCCGTCGGCCAGGCCACCCGCAAAGTTGGGGAGACCGTCGAGAAGGTCGGAAAAGCCTTGAAGCGTTAGGCGGCGCCCGTGACGTCGCCAATCAGATGGCTACGGCGCGTAGCGGTGGTGGAACCGCCTCTGCGAGCCGAGCTGCTGAGCATCGACCGGATTGAGGATCGCGCCCGGGTCCTCGGCTCCAGTCTGCTCCTCGATTCCAATCCTCGCCGCCGGCCGCGCGACACCTTTCCCAGGTTCGAAAACAACGTGCGCGTGCTTCGCGCCGCATATCGCACGCTGGCTGATGACGTGCGCGCGGGGCAGTTTGTGGCGCCTGCCGCCGACTGGCTCATCGACAATTTTCCGCTGATCATCGCCGAGATGGCGGAGATCAGGCGGAACCTTCCCCGCCGGTATTCCCGCACGCTTCCAACGGTCGCCTCGGGCGAGCACGAAGGTCAGGCGCGCACGTACGCGCTGGCCATTGAGCTCATCCGGCACAGCGACAGCCGTCTGGATCGCCTCCAGCTCCAGCAATTCCTGCGCAGCTACCAGCGGATTGCACCGCTGACGATTGGCGAGCTGTGGTCGTGGCCGAGCATGTTGAAGCTCGTGCTCATCGAGAACCTGCGCCGTCTTGCGGACGAACTCATCGTCGATCGCACGGCGAGGCTGGCCGCAGACGCCTACGTGTCGAAGATGACCGACGCCGATCAGCACACCGCCGACGACCTCTCGGCACTGCCGTCCTCGGTGGCCCCGGCATTCATCGTGCAGCTCCTGCATCGTCTCCGCGACTTCGGCCTCGGCATACCGTCGATGCGCCTTACGCTCGACGACGACCTGGCGCAGCTTCACACCACGGCTGAAGAAACCGTGCGCGTCGAGCACCAGCGCCAGGGCATGGCCCAGGTTTCCGTGGCGAACGCGGTCACCAGTCTCCGGTTGTGCGCCTCGATGGACTGGCGCGAGTACGTGGAGGCCGTCAGCCTGGTCGAACAGGTGCTGCAGTGCGATCCGGCAAACACCTACGCGCGGATGGACTTTCTCAGCCGCGATGATCAGCGGCGGGCCATCGAGGCCATTGCGAAACCCAGCGGCGACGATCAACGGCGCGTCGCGTGGCGGGCGATTGAACTCGCCAGAGCCGCTGCGACCGAGACGTCCGTGGCCGACCCCTCCGCCCATGTCGGCTATTTCCTGATCGACAAGGGGCGCCCCACGCTCGAAGCGGATCTGGGCTATCGGCCCACCGCGGGAGTCCGGGTGAGACGCGTGGTGAAGCGCCATGCGTCCGCACTCTTTCTGGGCGCCCTGGCCGTCGTCACGAGCCTGCTCGTCACCGGCGTCGTGGTCTATGTGAGGCACGTGGGGGGATCTGCCGCGTGGTGGGTGCTCGCGGCCATCCTCGCACTCGTGCCGGCCAGCGACGTCGCACTGGCCGCCATCCAGCATGTGGTCACGCGGCTCGTCAAACCGCGGCGCCTGCCGCGCCTGGATTTCATCGAGGGGGTGCCCGAGCACGCGCGCACCATGGTCATCGTGCCGACGCTGCTGACCTCGGTGGACGGTGTGGATGAGCTGCTCGAACACATGGAAGTGCTCGCGCTGGGAAACCTCGACACCAGCATTCACTTCGCGATTCTGAGTGACTTCTCTGACACTGATTCTAGAGAGACGCCGGGCGACGATGCGATCCTGACCCGCGCTCGAGACGGTGTTGAGGCCCTCAATCAAAAGCTCGGACCGGAACACACCGATCGTTTTTTCCTGTTTCATCGCGACCGGTTGTGGAACGCGGCAGAGAACGCGTGGATGGGCTGGGAGCGCAAACGGGGAAAGATCGAAGAGTTCAATCACCTCTTGCGCGGAGCGACTGACACCACGTTCTCCACGCAGGTCGGCGAGTTGGACGTGCTGCCCCTGGTTCGCTACTGCCTCACGCTCGATTCAGATACACGCCTGCCACGTGATGCCGCCAAGCAACTCATCGGGATCATCTCGCACCCGCTGAATCAAGCGCGGCTCGACCGCCGGCTGGGCCGCGTGACCGCCGGCTACGGCATCCTTCAGCCGCGGGTGAGCGTGACGATGGCCAGCGCGGCCGGGTCGCTGTTTGCGCGGACCTACGCAGGCCATACCGGCGTCGATCCGTACACGACGGCCGTCTCGGACGTCTATCAGGACCTCTTCAACGAGGGCATCTTCACCGGAAAAGGCCTCTATGACGTAGACGCCTTCACTGCGGCGCTCAAAGACCGTGTGCCGGAGAACGCGCTGCTCTCGCATGATTTGTTCGAAGGCCTTTACGCCCGCACCGGACTTGTGACGGACGTCGAGGTCGTGGACGAATACCCGTCAAGCGTTCTGGCGCACGCCAGACGCCAACACCGGTGGGTGCGCGGCGACTGGCAAATCCTGGGCTGGCTGTTTCCCTGGGTCGCATCGCGAAAAGGGTGGACGCGAAATTACCTGCCCGTTATTTCACGGTGGAAGATCCTCGACAACCTGCGGCGCAGCCTTGTGTCACCCGCCACGTTGTGCCTCCTGATCGCAGGCTGGACGGTGATGCCGGGTTCACCGATGGCCTGGACCTGGATGGCAATGCTGCCCATTGTCTTCCCCTGCGTTGCCAGCATCCTCGCGCTCGTCAGTGGTCCGGGGGCGGGACAATCGTGGCACGTCTTCCTTCGCACGCGGTCCGATGACGTCGATACCGCTGTGGCGCGGGTCGGTCTGCAAATCGCGTTTCTCGCCCACGAGGCGGCCGAACGCCTCGATGCGATTCTCGTCACGCTCGCCCGTCTCGTCTTCACGCACCGGCGCCTCCTCGAATGGGAGACCGCGGCATCCACCGCGGCGCGCTTCGGCACTTTGACCCTGGGCGCGTTCAGCCGGCACATGCGCGCCAGCCCGTTGATCGCCTTCGGCACGCTGCTGCTGGTGACATTCGTGCGGCCGGCAGCCGTTCCGGTGGCCTCGGTGTTTCTGCTCCCGTGGTTCGTGGCGCCCTGGATCGCCTTCCGGCTGAGCCAGCCAACGCCTCGATTCCGCGCGACCCTGCCTGAAGAAGATCGCGAGTATCTAGTCGCGGTTGCGCGTAAGACGTGGGGTTACTTCGATACCTTCGTCGGTTCCGACGATCAGCATCTCCCGCCGGACAACGTGCAAGTCCAGCCCTCACAAACCGTTGCGCACCGCACGTCGCCAACCAACATTGGACTGGGACTGCTCGCCACACTTGCGGCCCATGACCTGGAGTTCATCGATGCCGCCACATGCGTGCGCCGCATCGGACAGACCCTTGATACGGTCGAACGCCTCGAGCGCCACGAAGGCCATCTCCTGAACTGGTACGACACGCAGACGCTGGCGCCGCTCGCGCCCCGCTACGTGTCCACGGTCGACAGCGGCAATCTGGCCGGTGCGCTTGTCACGCTGGCCGTCGCCCTGCGTGACCTGGATCCTCAACTGGCGGAACGTGCCACCGCACTCTTTGACGCGATGAACTTCCGGTTCCTGTTCGACCCGAAGCGCCAGTTGTTTGCGATCGGGTACCGGCTGGCAGACGCCGATCACCCGGGGCGGCTCGACCTCGCGTCCTACGACCTGCTTGCCTCGGAAGCCCGGCTCGCCAGCTTCATGGCCATCGCCAAGGGCGACGTCCCGGAGACCCACTGGTTCCACCTCGGACGGCCCACCACGAGTCTGCGTGGCGCTCCGGTTCTGCTCTCGTGGAGCGCGACCCTGTTCGAATACCTGATGCCGCTGCTCCTGATGCGGTCGTTCCCGGAAACGCTGCTCGATGACTCGTGCCAATTGGTGATCGAACGCCAGCGCGAGTACGCCGACTCACTCGGCGTCCCCTGGGGCATCTCGGAGTCCGCGTACAACCTGGTCGATCGACAGGGTCAGTACCAATACAAGGCGTTCGGCATTCCAGGCCTGGGCATGAAGCGCGGCCTGGGCGAGGAGGTCGTTGTGGCGCCGTACGCGTCAGCGCTGGCGCTGGCGATCGAGCCGGTCGCCAGTACGAACAACTTGCGGCGGCTGGCGCAAGACGGACTCGAGGGCGATTACGGGTTCTTCGATGCCATCGACTACACGAAGCGCGGAGCCGAACTCCAGGAGGCCGGCCTTCCCACGACGTCCACGGACGGCGTGGTGGTGGCGGCCTACATGGCACATCACCAGGGGATGATCCTCATCGCCATCGCGAACGCGCTGAAGCACGACCGCATGAAAACGTTCGATCATGCGGTCGTGCTTCAG
>JBKJJZ010000592.1:0-22654 GCA_046597705.1 Vicinamibacterales bacterium
GCTCCGCATTGTGGTCGCCGGCTCGATGGCGATGCATCCGTACGCCGGCATGGCATGGATGCACATGCAGATCGCGGCCGGACTGTTGCGACTCGGGCACGATGTGTACTATCTGGAAGCCTCGGCGTCCTGGCCCTACGATCCCGTTCGAAATGCCAGGGTGGACGACGGCACTTACGCCATACCCTTCGTGGCGCGCGTGGCTGAACGATTTGGCATGGCTGGGCGATGGGGCTACCGGACCAGTTACTCTGATCACGCGTGGCACGGCATGAGCCAGGCTCGCGCCGAGGATCTGCTCCTGACGGCCGATGTCGTCCTGAACGTGGCCGGCGCATCCCACCTCAGGAGTGCTGAAGGCCTGAAGGTTGGCTACCTCGTGTATTTCGATACCGATCCCGTGTTTCATGAGGTCGGCTACGCCGCCGGTGAGCCGTGGGCGGTTGGCACTGTCGAAGAGCACGACGTCAGCGTGACCTATGGAGAGAACATCGGGACGCCGGAATGCCCGCTGACTCCGGTGCCCAAACTCAAGGGCCACACCCGCCAACCCGTCCTGATGGACATGTGGCAATGTGGTGCGCCTTCCGGCCGGACCTTCACCACTGTATGCAACTGGAAACAGGAAGGGCATGACATCGTGTTTCAGGGCGAGAGGTACTACTGGAGCAAGCACCGCGAGTTCCAGAAGTTTCTCGACCTGCCAGTTCGCACCGGTCAGGAGTTCGAGTTGGCAATGGGACTTACCGGCGCCACGCCGACACGCGACGAGCGCGGTGAGATCATCTGGAAGCGGCCGGGAAAGGGCAACGCGATCCTGGCCATCGGTATGACTATGGAAGAGCGGCAGCAGCTGTTCGACCACGGGTGGCAGATCGCGAATGCCCATGCGTTCACGCTGGAGGCCGAGCCGTACCACGAGTACATCTGCCAGTCGGGCGCCGAGTTCACCGTGGCCAAGGACCAGAACGTGCGGTTGCGCACGGGGTGGTTCAGTGAGCGCAGTGCGTGTTATCTCGCCGCGGGGCGGCCGGTCATCACGCAGGACACGGGATTCGGTCGAGTCCTGCCGACGGGCGAGGGGCTTTTCGCTTTCAACACCATTGATGAAGCCGAAGCGGCCGTCGAGGCCGTGACGGCCGATTACGATCGTCACAGTCGCGCCGCTCGCGCCATTGCGGCCGAGTACTTTGCCTCAGAGCGGGTGCTGCCGGCGTTGTTGAAGGACCTTGGTCTGTGAATCGACCCCCGGGACCGCGCCGTCTCATTGTCAACGCCGATGACTTTGGGCAGAGTGCCGGCGTCACAGAAGGCATCCTCACCGCTCACCGGCAGGGCATCGTCACCAGCACGAGTCTGATGGTGCGATGGCCGGGCGCGGGTGAGGCGGCGTCGCTGGCGGGCGAACACCCGGCGCTGTCGGTCGGGCTGCACGTCGACCTGGGCGAATGGAGAAGACAAGGCGACGAGTGGGAAGCCATCTATGAAGTCGTTGCCCTGGACGATTCTGAAGCCGTCGCGCGTGAGGTCGCGACCCAGTTCGAACGGTTCGAAGCCCTGTGTGGCAGACCGCCGACGCACGTTGATTCGCATCAGCACGTGCATACCCGCCAGGCCAGGGGCATCGTCCTGGAGCTGGCAAGGCGATTCGGGATTCCCGTGCGGCACTACAGCCGCTCGGTGAAGTATTCAGGTGCCTTTTACGGCCAGACCGATAAGGGCGCGCCGCTTCCTGAATTGGTCCGCGTGCCGGCGCTCGTCGCGACGCTGCAGCAGTTGCCGGAGGGCACCACGGAACTGGGCTGTCACCCCTCGACGCGTGAAGATTTGGTGACGATGTATTCCGCAGAGCGGATGGTGGAACTGGCCACACTGTGCGATCCCGTGGTGCGCGCGGCCGTCGAGCGATTCAGCGTTCAGCTGATCAGTTTCATCGGCCTGCGGGGCGCGGCCTGATGGCCCGCATCATCGTCTCGGCGTACGTCGTGCGACTGCCCCTTGGCGGATATCACTCGTGGATTCTGCAATGGCTGCTGGGTTTCAAACGCCTGGGCCATGACGTCTGGTTCGTGGAGAAGGCCGGTTGGCCAAGGTCCTGTATCGACCCCGCGACCTGGAAGAGCAGTGACGACTGCACCGCCGGCGTGGCGGCGTGGCAGGCCCTTCTGACCCGGTTCGGGCTGGGTGACCGCTGGTGTTTTGTGGACGCCGCCGGCACGTATCACGGTGCGTCGCGAGCGGAAATTGAATCCGTCTTCAAGAGTGCCGATGTCTTCGTGGACCACATGCGTGACTGCGAGTGGCGCGAGGAGAGCCAGTGGGCCGGCCACCGCGCGTTCATTGACGGTGAGCCCGGCATGACCCAGGTGCGCATGATTCGGCAGGCGGAACTCGGGTCAGAGATGATGGCGTTCGACAGCTACCACACGGTTGGCCTGAATGTCGGGACCGAGCGCTCCACAGTACCGGCCGTCGGTAAAACCTGGCAGCCCATCTACGATCCGGTCGTCGTCGATCTGTTCGACGTTGGTCCGCCGCCGCCCGACGCGCCGTTCACCACGGTGATGTCGTGGCAGGCGCACCCCGACTTCGAGTACGAAGGCGTGACCTACGGTTCGAAGTATCTCGAGTTTCCGAAAATCCAGAGCCTGCCGTCGCAGACATCGGTTCCTCTCGAGCTGGCGGTGTCCGGGCTGATGCCGATTCCCGAGCTTCAGGCGGCGGGTTGGCGCGTGCGTGATTCCGTTGATGCCACGCGCACCTTCGATCGCTGGCGGGATTACATCGCGCAATCGCGAGGCGAACTGACCATCTGCAAGAACTACTTTGTCGCCATGAACACCGGTTTTTTCAGCGACAGGTCGGCGGCGTACCTGGCCGCGGGCCGGCCCGTGATCCTGCAGGACACCGGCTTTAGTGCCCACCTGCCCGTGGGCGAGGGGTTGTTTGCGTTCCGTACAAGTGACCAGGCCGCGGCTGCTGTTGAGGCCGTGCGGTCTGACTACGACCGGCATTCGCGGGCGGCTCGCGAGGTTGCGGCCGAGTATCTGGACGCAGGCAAAGTACTCGGTGCTTTTCTGTCTGGGGTGGGGCAATGAAGGCAGATACAACGTGGGTGCTTTACCACTGGCTCTCGGACTCCGGCTACTTCATCCAGGCCATTGTCCCTGGGTTCACACCGCTGGCCGCCCACGTCGACGACACGCTGCAAGGCGTGCTGCAGGCGGTGCCCGACGGCACGACCCATTTTGCCTTCCATCTTAATTGCACCATCACGGAACGGTTTCCCGAGGAGCGCGCCGCTCTTGTGGAGGCGCTCACGTCACGCGGGGTGCGGGTTCTCAACGCAGGAGCTTCGGACATTTCGAAGCAGCGCGTGCAGCGGCTGTGTGCAGAGCTTGGCCTGAACACGGTGACGGCTCCGCGTGAAGGCGATCCCGACGAAATGGTCATCGTCAAGACCGACTTGAACTTCGGCGGAGACAGCGAGTGGGCGTTGTCGGCCGAGCAACGGTCGGCCCTCGGCATCAGCGAGGGCTCGGACATCATCTGGATGCCCAATCACTATCGGGTCTTGGCGCGCAAGGACGCGGAGCCGCAGTGGTGGGCGGATCAGCGCCTGGTCTGTGAGCGTTATGTCGCGAATCGTGATGAGCGCTGGTATCGCGTCTTCTGTTTTCTCGATCGGATGGCGGTCTGCGAACTGTCGAATCCGAACCAGATCAAGAAGGTCAACGAGAGCGCGGTGCTGCGGGTGTGGATGGTGCCGCTCGCGGAGGAGGCGGCGCCGGCCGATGCCCCGGCCGGCCTTGTCGAGAGCCTGCGACGGTTCGTGCGCGCGTTCCCGCTGGACTTCGGGACGGTCGATGTCGTGGCCGATGACGCCGGGGGGCACTACATCATCGACGTCAACACGACCGCTGCCTACAACTATCCGATTGAAGGGGTGGTCGAGTACATGCGGGGCGCCATAAGGGCTACCTGAACCGTTCCTTCAGACTGTTGATTGGTTTCTCGAGCAGGAACCACGAGAGCGAAGACAGGAGCAACGTTGCCACGACAGCCGCGGCCGTCGTGGACCAACGGAACGGACTCGCACCTTCCATGCGATTGAACAGGAAGAAGGCCAGCAGCTGAGGCACGAACAGGTGGTAGATGTAGATGCCGTAGCTGATCTTTCCCACAAAGACCGCCGGCCTCCAGCGCAGTGCCACACCCAGCGGGCCGGTGAAACCCGCGGCTGCCCGCACGATCAGCCAGACAAAGATCGCCGCTAGGGCCGTTGTTTCAATGACGTTCCTAGGTTCCCCCGGTCGCAGGTTCACGAGAACCAAAACAACGGCACCCACAATCGCAAGGCCCAGGACCGGTCGGCCATGCGGGTCAACAAGGGGGGACCCGCGATGGCGGAGAATGGCGAGTAACGCTCCCGCGCCCAGCGTGTCCAGGTTGGCCCACGTGCTGACGTACGTTCCAACGCCAGAGGTCATGGTGTAGTCGGACAGGATGTAGGCGATCTTCCCGAGGGGTGTCGCCGCAATCATCGCGATGACGGCGGGCATCAGCCATCGGCGCGGCAGCAACAACACCGCCCACGGCCAGAAGATGTAGAACTGCTCTTCCACGTTCAATGACCAGTAGTGGGGAAATGTACTGACGAACCACCCCTGGGCGGAGATTTTCAGGTTCAGCGTGTAGGTGGCCAGCCACCACACAAGCTCGCGTGCAGGGCCAACGTTAAGGATGACCGTCACCAGGATCACCAGGTAGTAGATGGGGAAGATCCGTAACATTCGACGGACGTAGAAGGTCTTCAGCGCGTGAGAGGATGTCGATCGGCCCGCGGTCACGCCGTCCCTGGCCGTCAGGAGGATGCCGGTAATCAGGAAGCCGCTTAGCACGAAGAACAGCCTCACGCCGAGCGACGCGGCGTAAGGATAGGCGGACTGGAAGTAGTAGAGCCCGAAGTGATGAAAGACCACCGCCGCCACCGCGATGGCGCGCAGGCCATCAAGCTGGACCATGTGGGACGGTTGTGGTGCTTGGAGGGAGCCAGGCGTCACGTCGATCGTTCCAGTCCTCCAAACATGAGGGAATCCGTCTCCCTTGTCATTCTCGATCGCTGCCAGCCGCGCAGAGCATGCCACACGTCAGCCGGTTGATCGTGCAGCCACAAGGAAAGACCCAGCAGCCTTGCGACGTGCAGATCAGTGAGCCGCGCGGAGAGATCCCGGCTCAACCATGAACGCAGGTACCTAGACTTGAGCCCACCCGGTCGCAGTGCCGTGATGGGCTCGGCGACGAGAGGTGCGAAGGTCGCCGGTGACAGCATCCCGACAAGACTCAGCATGGTCCACGCCGCTGTCTTCAGTCCGCAGGCGTCGAGTTCGCGGTGCAGGGCTTTCCAATTGACCTCGCGCCGTTGCAACCAGAGCACGATGTCGGCCACCCGGTGCAGGCCCATCTGTGTCGTCGAGAGATGTTTGCTGAACGCCGGGTGGATCAACAGCACGAAGAGTGCGTCCGCGTCCGAGAGAATCCACCTTCCCTGGTGACGCTGGCGGCGGGCCAGCATCTGCAACGCCATCGCGTCCGGTGTGCGACCGGGGCGCAGCAGAGCCCAATGTAGATCGATCGCGACCATGTCCTTGCGCAACGCCACTTCGTGGCTGACGGTGGAGGGTTCCACGACCAGTCGATAGCCGGCCTCCACAAGCGCACGCGCCGCCTCGGCGCGCTGTTCGGGCGCCACCAGGATGTCGATATCGCAGCAGAGGCGCATCGCCGGGTCGTCATAGATCAACTCGCGAATCGCGCCGCCCTTGAACACCGCGTAGGTGATGGCTTTGCGCGCGAACAGCTCGTCGAGTTCCAGCTGTGCCGCGCGCTGCCTCAGATACACCATCGCGGCGTTGAGCCGGTTGCCCGCGAAGGCGGCGGCCCTCGTGCGTTCGTGCCACAACGGGGCCAACTGCTGTGTCAGTATCAGCGTTTCAAGCGACGGCCCGCCTGCCTCGAGCGTCTCCTGAAGTCCGGCCGTGTCACGATCGGCAAAGGCCGGCAGCAAGGCGGTCCTCGCGGCTGCAAGTCGTGGCATCTGGTAATGTTAGCCGAATGCGAATCCTGCGCAGATTTGCCGCGTACTCACCACTCGAGCGACGGCTCGTGCTGAAGGCGTGGTGCGCGGTGGCCGCGGTTCGCATCCTGGTGTGGGTCGTGCCGTACCGGTGGATCGAGGCGCGGCTTCTGAAGCCGGAACCAGCGGCGCCAGGCGTGAGGCCGGCCGATATTGCTTTGGCGGTCACACGTGCTTCCACCCTCGTCCCCCGCGCCACCTGCCTGGTGCAGGCCGTGGCGGGAGGCTGGTTGATCCGGCGCGAAGGCGGCGAGTCCATCGTGCGTTTTGGCGTGGCGAAGGATGCAGACACGTCCGAGTTCAGGGCTCACGCGTGGCTCGAGCACGAAGGCCGGATACTGATCGGGGGCGGCACCGCCGCCGAGTATGCGACGCTCGTCCCGGCCCGCGTTGACCGTCGCTAAGACGCAGGGAATCTCGATGAGCGCTCTGCTGGCTGAACACTTCGGGTACTTGTCCGACGCCCTGAAGCTCCGGCGATACGCTGAAGCGATCGCTGCCTCGGTCCGCGAGGGCGACGCGGTCGTTGATGTGGGTTGTGGCAGTGGCGTGCTCGGGCTTGCCTGCCTGCGGGCCGGCGCCCGTGTCGTGCATTTCATCGACGAGACGGCCTTCCTCGAGGTGGCTCGCCGCACCGTGGTTGACGCCGGGTACGGGGCACGCGCGTCGTTTCACAGTGGTCGCGCCCAGCAGATCGAATTGTCTGAGCGCGCGGACGTGGTTGTGTGCGATCACGTGGGTTACTTCGGTATCGATTACGGCATTCTCGACATCCTGCTCGATGCGAGGCGGCGGTTCTTGAAACCGGAAGGCACCATCATTCCCGCGGAACTGCGGCTCACGGTCGCTGCCGTCGAGTCGGCAGCCTGTCGCGCATTGACCGGCAACTGGCGTGGCGACCTGGTGCCAGCCGACTATCACTGGGTCGGCGATATCGCGAGCGAGACCAAGCACTCGGTTGTCCTGAAGGCCGATGACGTACTGACCCACGCGGCTCAGATTGCCACGGTGCTGCCCGGGACCGAAGCGCGCGCGTTCTTCTCTTCAACCACCGACCTGGTTGCGACGCGTGCCGGCCGGCTGGACGGCATTGGCGGATGGTTCGACTGCAGGCTGGCCGCCGACGTGTGGATGACGAATTCACCATTAGCCGGAGAACGCATCCATCGGTCTCAGGCGTTCCTTCCACTGCCGGGTCCTCAGGTCAGCGCCGGTGAGACCATCCGCGTGACGGTGATGATGAGGCCCGGCGACCACGTCATCAGCTGGGTCGTGCATCTGTCGCAGTCAGGCCAGCGATTCGCCCGCTCAACCTGGAACAGGCAACTGCTCAGTCAGAAGGGTTTGGTGCGCGCGAATCCGACGCGGCCCGCAGTCCTCAATGCGCGCGGGCGTGCACGACGCGTGGTCCTCAGCTACTGCGACGGCACCCGGTCCGCGCAGGCCGTGCAGCAATTGGTGCTGCAGAATCACCCCGACCTTTTTCCGTGTGCTGATGAGGTGGCCGACTTCGTCGCCGGCGTACTCGGATCGGACTGTCAGTGACGACCGTCACCATGCGGGAGGCCCGGGAACAGGAAGCCATCGGCCCAGCTCCTTTCCACCGGTTTGTTTCGCCAGCCGGTGGAGTCTGGACCGAATTTTATCGTCGAGGCGCTGCCTACCTTCTGCGCTTTCCCGGCTACGCGGACTTTGATGTGTCGGCCGATGGCACGGCGGTGGTGTGTCATCCGGCCATAGATACCGATCTCGCTACCGCTGAGCACCTCTACATCAACCAGGTCCTTCCGCTGGCGCTCAGTCAGCAGGGGCGCCTGGCGTTTCACGCCAGCGCGGTGACGGTGCCGGGGGGCGCTGTCGCGTTCCTTGGCCAGACCGGGATGGGGAAATCCACGTTGGCCGCCGCCTTCGCCCGAACCGGTGGGAGCTTCCTGACCGACGACGGCTTGTTGCTACGCGCATCAGGCGATGACTATCTCGTGTTGCCCAATCACCCGTCGATCCGCCTGTGGGATGACAGTCATCAGGCGCTGATTGAGGACGACGCCGCGCTGGCGCCGGCCGTCAGCTTCACCAGCAAGTCACGCGTCCTGGCCGGAGATGGCATGCCGTACTGCAACGAGCCGACGCGGCTGCTGGCCGCATTCGTGCTCGACTCGCCGGCCTCCGGCGGCATTGTCATTCGCCGCGCGGCGCTGGCGGCATCTGTAATGAGCTGGATCAAGAACTCGTTTGTGATGGACGTCGAGGATCGGGTTTCGCTGACGCGACACTTTCACAATGCGACCGTGGTCAGTGGCGTGGTGCCCACGTACTACCTGGACTACCCGCGCAGGTTTGATCTGCTGCCGAGTGTGCAGGCCGCAATCGTGAGCCACGTGTCGCAGGGAGAGGAAAGGAAAAAAAACGATGGATTCCGAGAAGACTCTGATGGTTCCCGATCACGTGATGTCTCGCCAGGTGGGTGACGAAACGGTGATTCTCGATCTGGCGAGCGGCACGTACTTCGGTCTCGACCCCGTGGGCGCTCAGGCCTGGGAGTTGCTGGGCGCCGGCACCACCGTGAATCAGATCGTGGAAACGCTCCTCGCCGAGTACCTCGTTCCGAAGGAACAGCTGCAGCGGGACGTGCAGGTCCTGATCGATGATCTGGTGACAAGGGGTCTGGTCCTGGTGCGGTGAGCGGCATCCTCGGCCTTCTGCATTTCGATGGTGCGGTCGTATCGGCCCGCGACCTGTCGCCGGTCGCGTCGTTGCTGGTGCGTCGAGGACCTGAACTCACCCGATTGTGGTCCGACGGTCCCGTGGGTCTGGGCCACACCCTGCTCTCCTCGACGCCACAGCTCGCATGGGAACGGCAGCCGGTGATGCATGCCGCCTCCGGCTGTGTCATCACCGCAGACGTGCGGCTCGACAATCGCGAAGCGTTGCTCGCGCAGCTGAACCTTTCCGAGCGCGCGGCTGAGATTGGCGATGCGGGCCTGATCCTCGAGGCCTACCTGAAGTGGGGCGACGGTTGCCCCGGCCAATGCCTGGGGGACTTTGCATTTGCGATCTGGGATCCGCGACGGCGGGCCCTTCTTTGCGCGCGCGACCCGTTCGGCATGCGGCCCTTCTACTATCACTACGCGCCCGGTCGTTTCTTCGCCTTCGCTTCAGAGCCCCGGGCAATTCTCGTCCTGCCGCAGGTCCCGTATCGGATCAACGAAGGACGGGTGGCCGACTATCTCGTACCCGCACTCGAGTGGCTCGACTACACCAGCACGTGCTTCGACCACGTCTATCGGCTCCCTCCGGCCGAGGTGATGACCGTGACGGCGTCAAGCCTGAACAGGCGTCGCTACTGGACGCTCGAGCCCGGTTCCGAGCTTCGCCTGCCGTCGACTGACGCCTACGCCGAAGCGATGCGCGACGTGTTGACCAAGGCGGTGAGGTCGCGGCTCAGTGCGGCCGGTTCTGTGGGTGCCACTCTCAGCGGTGGACTCGACTCTGGATCGGTGACGGCGGTGGCCCGTCGATTGCTCGCAGATCAGAACGCTGGCCCGCTGGCGACCTTCTCGGGAGTGGGGCCCAATCCTGAGACGTGCGTCGAGACCGCAGCCATCTACGCGGCTGCGGCGATGGACGGGCTCTCGGCCCGGCTGGTGGACTACAGCCGGCTCGGCGGCTTGCTGCCAGCGCTCGAACGGCTGACCTGGAATGCCGACGAACCATTTGATTCGACGATGGTGCTGCTCAGCGCGATGTATGTGTCTGCGCAACGAGAGGGGATTGGTGTGGTGCTTGACGGCGCGGCCGGCGACATTGTGCTGCATGAAGGGACGCACGTCATCCGGCTGTTGCGCCATGGACGCTGGATGACGGCGTTCAAGCAAGTGAGCCGGTTGGATCGGTTTCACGGTGGGAGTGCGCCGGTCAGCCAGTCGCTGCGAAGGCTGCGTGCGGCGCTGACCCCCGATGTGGCCCGCCGCATGGGGCGCCAGGCGCTCGCGCCGCGCCAGGCGGGGACACACAGGCAACAGTCGATCATCGGTCGCGACTTCGCGAAACGGATCTCGCTGGTCGATCGCTTCCGGTCGCTCGCCGAAGCGCCTGAGCGCGCATGGATCAGCGACTATCACCAGGAACTCGCCTCCGTGATTCAGCAGAACATCACGGCCGGCCGCGAACGCTACGGACGGGTGGCATCGGCTGCCGGCGTGGAAGCGCGTGATCCGTTTCTCGATCGGCGAGTGGTAGAGTTCTGCGTGCGGCTCCCGGGTGCGCAGCGGTTGCACGACGGCTGGCCCAAGGTCATCCTGCGCAGAGCGATGGCGGGTCTGCTGCCCGATGGGGTGCGATGGCGGCGCGGCAAACAACACCTTGGTTGGTCGTTCCGTACGGCATTGTTGAAAGCAGGGGAGGTCGGGATTCGCGACCAGCAGCCTGAGTTGTTCGAGGTGTTACGTCCGTTCGTCTCCAGTGCGGCCCTCGCCGCCGCCTGGACGGGTTACTTTGATCGAGGCGACCCTGCGAACTCCGATCACGTCCTGACCGCAGCCAGTCTCGGCCGATGGCTTCTTGCCGCAGGGTCGCGGCCGGTTGTCATTACTGGAGGCTCCTGCTAGTGTTGAGTGACCGACGTAGTTGTCGGGCGACATACCGGGAGCCGAAGAATGACGATTGTAAAGAACGATGCCGTGCAGCCCAGCACGACCACGACGGGACGCCGAACCTATCAGGCACCCAAGCTCACAGAGTTCGGTGATGTACGGCACCTGACGGCGGCCGGCACTGCCGGCGGTCAGGAAAACGGTACGATGACCGGCGTTCTGTTCATGCTCTAAGATCGCCGTCGCGCTCCCGCACGCTACGCCGGTAGAAATCTTCCAGCGACGGCTGCCACGTTCGATCACCGAACAACCGACCCTGGCTATTGCGCAGATCCATTGAGATCTGCCGGCGCCAATCAGGCTCGCGCCCAAGTCTGACGGCAATATCGACATAGTCGTCGACACTGCCCGCAATGGTCTCCACCACGCCCATCTGCCGCAGGATGCCCGTGGACTGTCGACCTCGCATGAACTCGCCTGGCCAGGTCACGACCGGCAATCCACACGTGACCGCATCGATGGTCGTCAAGCCTCCGGACCACCCGAGGGTGTCGAGGAACACGTCAGCTCGCTGGAGCAAATCCAGGTACGGGTAGTACTCCTGCTCAGGCAGGTAGCGGATGAATCTCTCGCTGTCCAGGCCCACGCGCGCGAATGCGCCCCTCATGCGGCGCTTCAGGACATCCATCACCTGAGCCGCACTCCGCTCCATCATCACCACCAGCGCGTTCGGCACGCGACGGCAGATCGCCGGGAGCACATCGTCGTATTGCGGCAGATATTTCGAGGCCGCCTGAATCGACAGGTAGACAACTGCGTCCTCAGGCAGTCCGAATTCCGACCGTGGGGTGACCAGGGGCGGGAGGAAGGGAGGCGGCAGCGATACACCGAGCCCTGGCAGCCGCACCAGTTTCTCCGAATAGTGGGCATCGCCATTGTCGGGTTCCATCATCTCGTTGGAGATGAAGTAGTCCATCGTCGGCAGCCCGGTTGTGATCGGATGACCCCAGGCTGCGCATTGAACCGGGGCAAGGCGCAGACCCGCGAGCTGGCTCACGAGCGAACTCATCCCGATGTAGAAGAAGACCAGCACATCAAGGCGGTCATCCGCGATGCGCTGGCAGACGGGTTCAAGCTCATTGGGAAGATGGCGAAAGTGGGAGACTGCGGTCTTGAAGTAGTACGACAGAGGGTCGACCGTCCCCCCGACTTGATAGGCCACGACGTCAAATCCAGACGCATCGTGCTCGGACATCCAACCCAGAAAGAGCGGATCGATGCCGATATTTCCGGTGAAGACGTAGCCGACTCGAATCCTGCGGTTGGCCCCAACCGGTGTTGTGGATTGCGCTTCGGCCCACTGGGGGCAGCTGGCGCTCATGATGCGCCGGATCAGTGTTCCGTGTTCACGCTGGAGCGGCAAGTCATCGAGGCCCTGATAGCCGAGCAGGAAATTCGGGGAGATGTTGTCTCGCGAGAGTGCCGCGGCATCCATCTGGCGGAGTCCTTCGCGCAATCGCGACCGCCACTGGCCAATCTGCTCAACGGTGTCGTAGACAATCGGAAGCGAGAGATGCCGTTCCGCTGCCAGGAAGGATGGTGTGGACAGCGAGGTGGCCGCCGCCGCGGCGACGGCGATCGCCTCCTCCGTGCGGTTCTCTGAAGCCAGTGCGCGTGCTAACCAACGGTGCCCGCCAGGTTCATCCGGATAGAGCGCGATCCCGGCCCTGGCCACGTCGATGGCCTCGGCGTAGCGGCCCTTTTCTCCCAGCGCTCCGGCCAACTCCGCATGCGCAGTCGCATCAACGCACCCGAGATTGACGGCGGTTGTGAACTCGGCAATTGCGTTTGAGTAACGCTGGTCCCGATAGGCGGCATGCCCCAGCAGCAGTGCCGCGCGCCCAGGTTGCCCAGTCAGTCGCAACGCGGAAGCGAGAGTGCGAGTAACCGCGGCGTCCTCCGGGTGCAACCGATACGCGGCCTCGTATGCCTCGATGGCATCGGGGACTCGATGCTGCAGGATGAGCCTGTGGCCCACGGGTAGTCCCCCGAGGTATTCCCGCATGGCTGCGCCAGAGTCGTTGAGAGACTCGAGCATCGCGCCCAACTCGAACACGCGACTGACTGCGGCCGGGTCCAGCTCGACCGATCGCATCAGCGCGGAGATGGCCTCCTGAAGCCTCGCCTGCTTGCTGTGCAGCAGGCCCAGCTCGTACCACCATTGAGCATTATCTGGAGCCTGTGTCAGCAGGTTGCGAAGTGCGGCTTCCGCCTCAAGGAGCCGTCCGGCGTCGACGAGCGACCGCGCATGCGCGTGTAGGCGTTCGCACTCCTTCTGCCGCGCATCGGCGGCCATTCGCAGCATGCTGGCTCCGTACCGGAGCCGGTAATAGTCCACTTTGGAAGTCTACTTCGCCCCACGACCGGCGGTCGGATGTGTCAAAATCGGCCGGGCGGATTTCTGCCAAGGAGCACTTTGATGAAGCGACGACTTACTTTCGTTTTGGCCACCGCTGCGTTACTTGCTGCCGTGGTCGTTCCCTCAGGTCAGGCGCCTACGGGCGATCGCCTCACCGCTGCCACCTTCGAGGGACTCGAATTACGCAACATTGGTCCGGCGCTGGTCACGGGCCGCATCGCGGACTTTGAAGTGGACCCGAAGAACTCCAGCGTCTACTACGTGGCCACGGCTGCCGGCGGCGTGTGGAAGAGCATGAATCGCGGCATCACGTGGACGTCCACGTTCGACCGCGGCGGCTCGTTCAACATGTGCTGCATCAAGGTCGATCCCAAAGACTCCAACATCGTCTGGCTCGGCACCGGGGAGAACTCCAATCCTCGAAGCTCGATGATTGGCGACGGTCTCTACAAGTCCACTGACGCCGGCATGACGTGGGCGCGCGTGGCGCTCGAAAAGTCCGAGCACATCGGCAACATCCAGATTGATCCGCGCGATTCCAACGTGGTCTACGTATCGGCGCAAGGTCCGCTCTGGTCGTCAGGTGGCGATCGCGGCATCTACAAGACCGCCGACGGCGGCAAGACGTGGAAAGCGGTACTGACCGCGAGCGCTGATACGGGCGGCAACGAAGTGGTGATTGACCCGGCCAGTCCCAATACCGTCTATGCGTCGTTGTGGCAGCGGCGCCGTGGCGTCGGCCAGTTCATCGGCGGCGGTCCGGAAAGCGGCATCTACAAGTCCACCAACGCGGGCCAGACGTGGACGAAGCTGACGAACGGACTGCCCGTCAACGACATGGGCCGCATCAACCTGGCCGTGGACGCCAAGGTGCGTCCCACGCGGCTCTACGCGATGATCGATGCACTTCAACCCGAGCGTGGCGTGTACCGCAGTGACGACCAGGGCGTGACCTGGGCCCGGATTGGAAAAACCGCACCCGGAGCCGGCCGCGGCGGTGTCGGTGTGGGCGATGCCAGGGCGGAGAACGAGGAGCAGGAAGCGCCGCCGCAGGCGGCTGCAGAGAACTGGTTCATGAACGCCGACCCGGGCTACTACAACGAGATTTTTGTCGATCCCATTCGCCCCGACACGGTGTATGCGGTCAGCACCAACATGTCGCGAAGCACCGACGGCGGCAAGACGTGGAGCAACATGCCCACCCCCGGTGTGCACGTGGACCACCACGTCATTTGGCCCAACCCGAACGATCGGAATCACATCGTGCTGGGCAACGACGGCGGACTGTACGAATCGTGGGACGATGGCAAGACGTGGCGCCACTTCAACAACCTGCCGATCTCGCAGTTCTATCGGGTGTCCGTGGACAACATGCTGCCGTTCTACAACGTGTGCGGCGGCACCCAGGACAACGGATCGATGTGCGGTCCGCACCGCACGCGCAACAGCGTCGGCATTCGCACCAGCGACTGGTACGTGACGGGTGGCGGCGACGGGTTCACCACGCGCAGCGATCCTGAGGATCCGTACTTCACGTATGCCACCTCGCAGAACGGCAACATCACGCGGCTGGATCTTCGGACCGGACAGTCGCGGTCGATTCGGCCCAACCCGAATAACACGCGCAACCTCGACGGCACGCCTATCACCGCCGAGCCTGGTGGCCGGGGTGGCGGTGGGTTCGCTGGCGAGAGCGTGAACTGGGATGCGCCCTATTTCGTCAGTCCGCACAACTCCAAGAGCCTGCTGTGGGCCACCAATTACCTGTACCGTTCGGAAGATCGCGGAGACTCGTGGACGCGGATCAGCCCGAATCTGACGCGTCAGCTCGATGCTCGGGAGATTCCGATCATGGGCAAGATGTGGGATCCCGCCAAGACCGTCGGGTTCAATCGCGCCACCACGGAACTGAGCAACATCGTTTCGATTGACGAGTCGCCGCTGATGGCCGGCCTGATTTACGCCGGCACTGACGACGGCGTACTACAGACCACGGAGGATGGCGGAAAGACGTGGCGGAAGACAGAAGACTTTCCGGGTGCACCCAAGTTCACCTACCTGTCCGACGTGATGGGATCGCCTCGCGATGCGAACGTGGTGCTTGTGACCCTGAACAACTGGCAGCGCGGCGACTACAAACCGTACGTCTATCGCAGCACCGATCGCGGCAAGACGTTCACCTCGATCACCGGGAACCTTCCGGATCGGCACCCGACGTGGGCCATCATTCAGGACCACGTCAACCCCAACCTGCTGTTCGTGGGTACCGAATACGGATTGTTCTTCACGGTGGACACAGGCGCACACTGGGTTCAGCTCAAGGGCAACCTGCCCACCATTCAGGTGCGCGACCTTGACGTCCAGAAGCGCGAGAACGATCTCATCCTCGGCACGTTCGGCCGCAGCTTCTATGTGCTTGACGACTACAGCGCGTTGCGCGGGGTATCAGCGCAGTCGATGGCCCAGGAGGCACAAATCTTCCCGCTGCGCCATGGCTATCAGTTCACCACCCGTACTCAGGTTCGCGCGATTGAAGCCGACTGGACCGCGCCAAATCCGCCGTACGGCGCCATTCTTACGTATCAGTTGCGAGACGCCGTGGCGCCAGGCTCGCAGTGGGCGATTTCGATCGCCGATTCAACCGGCCGCGAAGTCAGGCGCATCGATCTGACCGATGGCCCCGGCGTGAATCGGATCGTGTGGAACCTGACCTCTGCACCTCCTCCACCCCCGCCCGCGGCAGCTCCTGCCGCAGGCGCTCCAGCAGGTCCACCGGCCGGTGGACGTGGTGGCCGGGGCGCTGGTGGCGGTGGTCGTGGCGGTGGCGGCACCGCGGTCGAACAGGGACGCTACACGGCCACAATTGGCAAGGTCGTGAACGGCACGTTCACGGCCGTGGGGGCAGGACAGAGCTTCTCGGTAATTCCGCTGCCGGACAAATAAGCGCCAATTGGCGCCCCTGAAGGGACGCCCTACGTGCTTTAGGGGCGCCGAGCGCAGACCGTAGGGCGTCCCTTTAGGGGCGCCAGCCGCGCCCTGCGTTCGACCCGGGTGCACTTGTCAGTAGAGTAGAAACTTCTCGCGCATCGTGAGGAACTCAGCCATCTCCTCAGGCCACGGTTTGACGATGTCGTCGGTCGTGGCGCCTGCCTCCAGGCCTTCGCGGAGCCGCGCGGAGCCGTACATGATGTCGATGGGCGGCTTGACGAACTCGTACTCGTAGGGTTCCGTCCGCCAGTGAAACTGACCGGGTCCCGCGTTTCGGAACGCTTCGATCAGCGCCACGCCGGTCTCCACCGGCCGGAACACCGTGCGGTCCGTCACGTGAATCTGGCAGCCGCCGCACGATGTCTTCGCGTGCTTCTGGAACACCGGCTCAAACGCATGCGGACGGAAATAGACCCCCGGTAACTTGCGCGCATTGAGCGCCTCGCAGAAGGGCTCTGGGGAGACCCACGGCGCGCCACACAGCTCGAACGGCTTGGTGGTGCCGCGCGCTTCGGACACGTTCGTGCCTTCGAACAGCACCGCGCCGGGATAGACGACCACGGTTTCAGGCGTCGGGATGTTTGGTGAGGGCAGCACCCAGGGCAATTCCGTGTCGTCGAAATACTGCTCGCGCGTCCAGCCCTGCATCGTGACCACTTCGAGTTTGGCGCCGATGCCGAAGTGTTCATTGAACATGCGCGCCAACTCGCCGATCGTCATCCCGTGCCGCATCGGGATCGGGAAGAGTCCTACGAACGACGTAAAGCCTTTGGCGAGTACGGGACCTTCCACCTGGACGCCGCCAATCGGATTGGGACGGTCGCAGACTACCACCGGCACTCCGAGCCGGGCCGCGGCCATCAGGCAGTTCGCCATCGTGTAGATGTAGGTGTAAATCCGGGTGCCGACATCCTGCAGGTCGATCACGAGCGCGTCGAGTCCGGCCAGCATCTCCGGCGTCGGCATCCGCGTTTCGCTATAGAGGGAATACACCCGCACGCCACGCGTCGGTTCATCGACATGCGGCGATTCGATCATGTTGTCCTGGACGTCCGACCGAAAGCCGTGCTGAGGCCCGAAGATTGCGCCCACGTGCACACCGGCGCGTTCGGCACGTTCGATGACGTGACAGAACGTGGCGTCGATGGAGGCGGGGTTACAGACCAGGCCGATCGTGCGCCCGCGCAGCAGCGATCGATCAAACAGCACATCCGAACCGAGTGTGACGCCGGGCATGCCGGCAATTATGACCGATTGGCGCGCAGTCGTTCGCTGCGTTGGCCGACGGAACATACCGCTCGTATGACGAACTGCTACCAGAGGCCGTTGACGGCCACTTCCATCAACTCGTGGATTTCCCGCTGGAGGGCAAACGCGAGAACCACCGCCGTGGTCAGGAGCGCCACGCCCCAGTGCCGTCGAACGGGAGCGCCGGGCTGGGCTGGTGTCAGCAGGCGGCGCACGCGACGCTCGATGCTCTCGCCTCGATATAACGCGCTCGCGGGTAACCGTGTGGCCTGCAGTTGGTTGGACTTGGCTGCGTTGGTGCCTTGTGCAAGGCGCGCCACGTGGATGAGGGCGTCGGCCAGGTGCACGCCCGCATCCTCACTGGTGCCTGCCGCCACATCGTCTGCAGCTTCTTCCGTGGCCTCGCGCCATGCATCACGCAAGGCAGGCCCGATCGAGGTCCATGCCAGCAAATCAGGAGTGGCCGCGAACACGGCGCGGCGGAGATTGTCCCAGCGACGCAAGTGGCCGTGTTCGTGGGCCAGAATCGCGGACAGTTCTCCCGGGCTGCAGGCGTCGAGCACCGTGGCATCAACGACGAGGGTGGGGCGAAGAATCCCAATCACCGCGACGACCGGGAAGTGCGTCTTGATGCGGTAGGCCGGAATCGTCAACCGCGGGAGTCCCGGAACTTCCGGGCAAGAAAAACGCGTGGCGTTGGAAAGCCAGCTCGCCAGCAAGCGCTGGGTCTCCACGTACATGCGAACGAGCCGTGCCACGACCGCCGCCAGAAACAGGGCGCCGACGATGGCACACAGGCGGACGATCCATCCAATCTCTTCGTCGTCGTGGCGCGCTTCGAATCGCCAGAGTCCGATGATCGTAAACGCGCATGTGGCAATAGCCACCGCAGAGGGGAGCAGGCGCATCCACCACAATCGCCCGGCGCGCTGGGCTGCCGCCCCCTCCGGGGTGCGCCACATCAACGCGACGGCCACCGACGCCAGCAAGGTGGCGAGGCCGAAACTCGCCAGGGTGAGTATGAGTGAGCGAAGGACAAACGTCATGTCGCTTTCACTCCGCGGTCCGCGCGCCGCGCGCGGACCAGCGCTTCCAACTCTGTCAGCAGCGCTTCGTCATGGTTGCCGAGCGCGTCAACGAAGCAGGACAAGACCGGCGTGGCCGACGGGCCACCGCGTTCGACGGCCGCCAGCAACTCCTGCGTGGCGCGGCCGGAATCAAATGCCGCGCGGCTCTCTCGAGGTGCGTAGACGAACGCGCGGCCCTCTCTCGTTCGGCTCAGCACCTGCTTGCGATACAGCCGCTCGAGCGTCGTCATCAGCGTCGTATAGGCGATGCCGCCGAAATCGGGCTGAAGGTCGCGAACAGTGGCCGGCGTGTTGCGCGTCCACAACGCGTCGAGCACACGCCATTCCAGGGGACCGAGGAGGGTCGGCATCGGGGCGAGTCTATCAAGCGACTCGTGAATTGGGCAATGAGGCTGCGCGTAGGGCGTGGCTTCAATAGCTTTGGCGCCCCTAAAGGGACGCCCTACGTACCCAATTGCCTAATTCCTGATCCTCCCGCCGAAGGTATAGACATTGAACCGCCCCTCCCGCGCGAAGCCGACCAGGGTAATGCCGCATTCCCGGGCCGCGTCCACCGCCAGATCGGTAGGCGCGCCTACGGCGACGATAACCGGCAGCCCGCCCATCGCCGCTTTCTGGACGATTTCGTAGGCAATGCGGCCGCTGACCGCGAGGATAAGGCCGTGAGCCGGCAGACCGTCCCGACGCAGCAGGGCGCCCAGAATCTTGTCCACGGCATTGTGACGGCCCACGTCCTCGCGAATCTCGAGGAGTTCGCCGGCCGGCGTGAACACGGCCGCGGCATGCAGGCCGCCGGTTTGCGCGAACGCCTGTTGCCGCGCCCGGAGCTGCTCGGACAGGCCGAGGATGACATCGGGGTTGATGGAAGGAGTGTCCGGTGTACCGGATGCGCCGAAGTGATCCACCTGCCGCATCGACAGACGGCCGCACAATCCACAGGCGCTCGTGGCCGTGCCTACCCGATCGCTGATGGCCAGCACGTCCGCGTTGGGGCCGACTGTCACGCGAATGATTTCGTGCGCCTGCTCGGTCACGATCGTCTCGATCTGCATGATGTCGGCGGCTCGCCGTATGACGCCCTCCGCGGCCAGCACGCCCGCCGCCAGATCTTCATCGTCGCCCGGCGTACGCATGAGCAGGCCCAGGTCGCGTTCCGGGCCATTGTGGGGATGAAGGTGCAGCGAGATCGGCGCTTCGACGGCCACCAGGTCCTGATCATGGGCCTGGCCATCGGGTGTGTACCGAGTCAGCGTGCGAATGGCCACGGGTCGGGTCATGGCCGGATCACTTGCGCGCGCGCCAGGCTTCGGTGAAGAGATTTACGGCGCCAAGAACCAGGAGCACGGCCGCCGGCCAGGCGAGCAGCCACGGACGGAAGAATGCGATGGCCGCAAGTCCCAAACCGGCCGCACCAAGGATGATGAGCGGCCCCACCTCAAAGTCTTCGAGTGGCCGGCTGGCTGTCAGCGCCGCGCCGACGCTTCGCGCCACGCCAGTCACTTCGCGAACGGCGCGCCGGGCCGAACGCCGAGCGAGATTCCGCCGGGGCTTGGGCGGGGTTGCGAGGAGCCGGCCCCGCGGTGAGAGCGTGATCTCGGTACTGCGGCGCAGGTCCTGCTCGAAATGCGCCTCGAACTCCAGCGCCACGTCGACGTTGTCGATCGCCACGTCGAGTTCCCAGTTGCCGAGCCAGCTGTTGATGTTGAGGTTCGTGGAACCGATGCGCGCCCAGCGAGAGTCGGCCACTGCCGCCTTGGCGTGCATCATTGATTCGGTCCACTCGTAGATGCGCACGCCGTTGTGCAGCAACGATCGATACAGCGTGCGAGAGACCGGCACCGTCCAGCCGACGTCGCTGCCCTGAGGCAGCAGCAGCCGCACATCCACACCGTCGCTGGCGGCCCGGCACAGTCCGTCGGCATACGGACCGTGACCGATGAAATACGCATCCCAGATCCACAGGCGCTTGCGTGCCATCGCAGCCACGAGCAGGTCCATGCGGAACATGTGGGCCATGAACGGCTGGGTGGGGATCAATCGGACTGCGACATCACCGGCTACAGCTGGCGGATCAGGTTCGCCGAGCTCCGCGTGATCCTGCCGACCGCTCGTTATCGCCCAACTCTCAGAAAACGAGCGCTCGGCGCGAGCCACAGCAGGCCCGCGCAATTCGATGGCTGTATCGCGCCATGCCGGCTCCTCACGCACGCGTTCCCACGCCTGGCCGATGCACAGGCCACCGATGAAGGCCACCTCGCCATCCACGATCAACAGCTTGCGATGGTTGCGCCGGACCCACCCGAACATCGCGCCCAGGGTGGGAGGATTGAAGACCCGCACGTGTCCGCCTGCCTGCCGTAAGGAGCTGAACAAGCCGAGCGCGGGGCCGATGCCGCACCCGAACCAGTCGTAGATCACGCGCACCGTCACACCTTCGCGCGCCCGTGCGGCAAGGAGATCGACAAATCGGCGGCCCACCGCATCGCGGTGAATGATGTACATCTCCAGATGGATGGTCCGCTTCGCGGCTCGGATGGCTGCTTCCCAGGCGGGATAGTTCTGGGCGCCGTCTCGCAGCACCCGGATCGAGTTGCCCGGCACCAATGGTGCGCCTGCGGCCCGGCTGAACGCCTGATCGGCCATTATCCGCAATGCCTGACCGATCTCTGTCGCGGTGCCTGAGACCACAGACGAAGGATATCCCGGACCGCAAAAACGACCTCAGAGGTCGTTTTTCGGCCGGCTCAGTGCCACGACCAGCAGAGCGGCGGCCACGAGCGCCGCACCGGAGCTGAATGGAAACGAGGGCGCGACGTGGTCAAAGGCGTAACCGGCCCACAGGGGACCAAACACCTGCGCCAGTGACGCGGCGGCCTGCGCAGCGCCCAGCATCGTCCCTTGTTCCGCGGCGGCCGAGCGATAGGAGACCAGCGCGGCCAGGGTGGGTGTGCCCAGACCAACGCCCAGCGCCGTGATCGCGACCATCAAATAGAGGCTTGCCGCTGATCCGGCGACCGACAGTCCCGCAAAACCGACCATGCTGAGCACGAGGCCGACGATCAACGTGCCGCGATCGCCGTATCGATGGACGGCCTGACGCACCAGCCCTCCCTGCGTGACGACCATCATCACGCCCAGAAACGCCATCACTCTGCTGGTATCCCGCTGCGTGAATGCCAGCGTGGCCATCGCGAAGAAGGCGAAGTGCGACCGAAGCGCGGCCATCGCGAAGTTGGCGAGGAAGGCGACCGCCAGCAAGGGGCGCAAGCTGGAGCGGGTCAGGGCCAATCTCAACGGCGCGATCGGATTGAGTCGTCCCCGGGCGAGAGCGGCGTCCTGTCGCGTCCCGGTCCGTGCGCCGGCGGGCAGAGATTCCGGAAGGCGCCACCAGGCCAGCGCCGTGCTCGCCATCGCCAGGCCCGCAGCCACAAAGGCCGGCGCATGATGGCCGAAGACCGAGAGCCCGATGCCAGCCAGCGGGCCGACGATGAAGCCGGCGCCGAGGGCGGCGCCCGAGAGCGCCAGGGCCTGCGACCGGTGCTCGGGCGCGGTAATGTCTGCGATGTAGGCCTGCGACGTTCCAATGTTCGCGCCTGTGAGTCCGTCCACGATGCGGCCCGCGAACAGCACCCACAACGCCGGCGCCCATCCAAACGCGACGTAGGCCGCGGCGGATCCCAGGAAGCTGACCAGCAGGACACCGCGGCGCCCGCGTCGATCGGAGATCGCGCCCAGCAGAGGTGTGGCCACGAACTGCGATGCCGCATACGCGAAGGACAACCAGCCGATCGTGAGCGCGCCGCCACCAAACTCCTGCACGATGAACGGAATCACCGGCACCAATAGTCCGAGGCCCATCATGTCGAGGAAGACAATGACGAGAATCCACCGGAGGGCGCCGGCCGGCGCATCGGGACGCGACAGGCCGTGTCGCGGGGAAGCCATCCGATCAGTCTAGCCGCTTGAATCTACAATCCGAAATCTGGGTAGGCTATCGGCCAATCCATGTTGCTCGCCGTCCTGATCTCGCGGGCCCGCGTCCTCGCGGCGCCGTTCGTCAGCGCGGCGGCGGTGGATACCAGGTGGGGAACTGGGGAACTGGGGAACTGGGGAACTGGGGAACTGAGGAACTGAGGAACTGAGGAACTGAGGAACTGAGGAACTGAGGAACTGAGGAACTGAG
>JBKJJZ010000025.1:0-3889 GCA_046597705.1 Vicinamibacterales bacterium
CTTCTGCGTGGCGCCACTTCATGCATGTCTCGTCGGCGGGACCACGGGCCGCATAATTTCAAAATGCCCCATGTCCTTCTGGCGCCAACGTGCGCCAGCCCGTAGGCCTAGCGATTCCCCGATAGCAACGACTTTGGTCCATACCGGGTGTCCCGCATCCCAGTTGAGCTTGTCTGGTCCGTTCACGTCGTAGATGGCATACGGGCAGATGTCGATCGCATCGCCGTCCAGGTGCTTTGAATGCTTCGTCCACGAGACGCCATTCGCGAGATTGGCCGCGTGCTCCTCTGGCGTGCGCAACGTGTCGATGATCATTACGGCGATACCGGCTTCAGTGAGGCGCGCGAGCAGTTCCACAGCCAGCGGCCGGAAGTCTTTCGAGAGGTCGTCCAGTTTGCGGCTCATCGGATCGCCTTGACGAACTCGATCACGGCGGCCGTCGCGCCGATGCCGGCCGCGAAGATCACCACATCCCACAGCCGGATGCGTCGGTTCTCCCCGGCCTCGGTGGTGGCCTTGTCGGACGCCACGTTGCGAGCATCGGCCGCTACGATCGCCGCCACTGAACTCACTTGATTGCGCACCAACTTCAGTTCATCGCTGACCTCAGAGCCGATGCCGTTCACGCATTCGCGGACTTCGCCGACTTCGCGTTCCAGCGTGGACACACGCGGCGCAAAGTTCGCGATCTTCTCTTCCGCGGTGCGGACGCGCCCATTGGTCTCACGCTGCAGGCGTTGCGTTTCGATGACCTCTCGCAACAGGCCGTCGCAGCGCAGCGTGATCAATTCCTTCAGGCTTATGATTTCGGCGTCCATGCTGCGTCTCCGCTCCGTTTCCATCAGGTCCTTCTCCGGTTCCCACGAAACAACAGGCCAGCCGCACGGCGCACCCACCATCCCAGTGGCGGGTGACACCATACGGACTGGCCTGTGACCGTGGGCTGCTGTGATGACGCGCGACCCCCGCCTTGCGAGCGGGGTCCGTCCCTGAGCCACAGGGGCGGTTTCGGGCTTGCGGCCCGGCGCGTCAGCAGGTCGCTATCTCATTTCTTGTGCACCGTGATAATGGCCACGAGGCCGCTGGGCGCGTTGACGATTTTTCCCGTGCCGTCGATGATGTCGGCGCGTACGTAGTACTCCTGTGAGTTCGTGCCGTTGCTCACGATGAAGTCAGACGCGCTCGCGGGCGTGTAGTCGAACTCGCCGGGGTTCGTCGTCTGATTCGACGCCACGGTCACCGTGCCAGGCGCTTCCGCCCAGTCGCCACCATCCACGCGCCAGCCGAGTTTCACCGTGTAGCCGCTGAGCGAAAAGGGCGTGTAGGCCGTGGCACCTGCGAGCTTCGCGGTGATCAGGAAGTGGCTCAATCGCCCCGTCCATCCCGCCGCGATGTTGAAGATTCTTTGCATCGGCTACCCCTCAAAGGTCAAACGGAACTCGGTTTGCGTCACGGTCAGGTCGTAGCGTTCACCTTCAACGGACAGCGCGTACTCGGTCATCGGCGCCGTGAGAGTCGTCGGAAACGAGTCCTCGGGGAACGTCGCACCACTGGCCACGACTGGCGGCCAGAATCGCTCGGTCCAATATCGGCGAGTGAAATATCTTGGCGCCCACATGACTAGCTCAGGTCGTACGTGATGGCACTGCGATTACCATCGCTGTCCACGGTCGCCGTGATGCGATCCTTGCCATCAGCGACGGCGTTCCGAATCACGATCGTCGTAGTGGCCGCTCCGGTGAGTTTGCCCGCCGATGCCGCGGCCAGAAGTCGAAGCGCCTGCCTTGGCGTCAGTCCGGTCTCAATGCCATTGGACAGGTCAAGCATCGCCGCAGCGTTCTGCGCGGCTGTTGGGATGTCGCCAGTTGCAGCCGGAGCCGCTGGCAAGTTGTCGGTCTTCGCCTTGATGGCCGCGATCTCAGTGTCGAGGTATCCCGCCACTACGGCCAGATTCGCAGCCGTCGCCAGTGCCGCATCCACAATCGCTGTATCCGCCTCCGTGTTGACCTGGGCGGCTGAGAGGTTGTTCAGGGCGGCTATGGCCGACGCTAACGCCACCGCGCCAGCGGAGAGGTTGTCCAGGTATCCGGCACGCAGGGCCGACAACCGAGACAGCAGCGTGGTCACGCCAGCAGGGTCGCTCGGCGCGTTCGTGAGCGTCGTGACCGTTGGGATCGTGACGCCCGTCTGGGTCGGCTGAAGCAACACGCGCCCAGAGGCATCTACGTCCGTTGACCGGCCGGAGGTTGCTGGGTAGGCAAGGTCGTCCCGTCCGCGTGTCTTGACCTTGAACTGTCCAATACGGCCCTTGCCGGTAATGGCGTTCACGGTGGCCGATGCGACGACGTTGTAGGTCTTGCCCACCTCAAACCCGCTCGCCGCCGCTGCGGTCACGGGCACACGGTAATTGCCCGTCTTGCCAGTGCGCTTCGTGACGGTCAGCGCAACCACGGTCGTGTCAGTATCGTCCTCAAACACTTCTGCGGTCGGCCCGCTGTCGGCATCCGTGGCCGCACCCGTGGACGGATGATGCGTGCAGAAGTCAAAGTAGGTCAGCTCTTCGAGTTTCAGATCGTCCATTTACATGGCCCTCACAATGGACCCGCCGATGATGGGATGATGCGCGGCTGTGGCAATGGTCGGCGCAATCAAACTGCCAAGTGGTTCGCCGCGACGAGAGAAGTCCATACCGTTGGGCGTAACCGCAGGCGCGGCGTTGAAGTCATCCCAGTAGGAGAATCCCAGCGTGGCCGTGCTGTTGGCTTGGAGGCGCACGGTCACGACGCCAGCGCGTGCAGGCGTAAAGGTCAGCGTGAGCAGCTCCCAGGTATCAATAGCGCCCGTCGCCGTCACACTCGCCGCCGTCACGCCGCATTCCTCGCCGTTCAGCACCGCGAATTGCGGCTTCGTGCCAGCGTAAGTGGCGTCCCAGCGGACATAGACGGTCAACGTGGTTAGGGCCGCGCTCACCGGCAGTTCAAAATCCTGCACCGCTGGCCCCATCGCTCGGAGTGCATTACTGCCCGTGCGTACGGTGGTCGCCTGCATGACCATCGTGTTGCCGCGTTCATACGCGCCACACGCCGGAGCGACGGTGTTTTCGTCGGTGCCCCGATACATCTTGTAGACGCTGGTGTTGTCCGGATTCGTGCCCCACGTCGGCACGGTGAGCACCGTCGCCGTGTTGCTACTGACCGTCGTCGTCTGGCCGCTGCCCGTGCCAGAGGTAATCGTCAACGTCCATCCCATCCACTGGTTCGCCGCCCACGCGGCACCACTGTCGGTCAGGGTCGTCGCCGCGCCTGCCGTCGCCTTGCCTCCAGTGGCCTGGTTGCCTCGGTAGATGACGTAGGTCGATGTATTGTCAGGATTCGTGACCCAGTTGCCGTCTACAGTCAATGCGGTCGCGGTATTCGATTTGATCTGTTTGACTTGGCCGCTCCCGGTGCCCCCGGTGATCTTGACGACCCATCGTTCAGGCGCACCTGTCCCTAGTGCCCACTGGTTCGTGCCCCACGCCTTTGTCGATTGCGTGAGTGTCGCTGCAGCACCGCTGGTGGCCGTGCCGCTGTCCCCAAACGTCATCGTGCCGCACGGGCGCGGAAGGCCGCGCAGATCCGTGCTGGTGCCGCTGGAATTGCCGAAGCCCAACACCATGCCAAACAGGACAGGTTCGAGCGCAGGCGCAAGTCTCAGGGCGCGATAGGCGCTCCAGAAGTTCACAAAGATGGGGTAATTGCTGGTATCTGCCGCACTGTGCGTACCGACAGTGACGTTCGACCGAGCAGTGCTGGACTGAAGAAAATTATAATCCTCTGTGATTTGACCGCTTGTGCCCGCATTCAGCGCCGTAGCCGTGCCGAGCGACCAGCAGTTGAGAGCATGGCAG
>JBKJJZ010000093.1:0-2951 GCA_046597705.1 Vicinamibacterales bacterium
GGCCCTCGTGAACCCGGGACCGAAGCTCCAGCCGCGAGTCCGAATCGACTTCTCCGACCAGGCTCGCGCCCCGGGGATCACCCTTGCCGGCGAAGTACTCGAAGTGGATTCCACCGGACGAAGATTGGTGCGCCTCGAGGCCGACGGTGCGTCCGTCACCGAGGCCATCGACAAGCTCGGTCACATCCCGCTCCCGCCGTACATCCGGCGCGCCGACACAGACGAGGACCGGGTGCGGTATCAGACGATGTTCGCCCGGAGGGTGGGGTCGATCGCCGCGCCTACGGCAGGCCTTCACTTTGACGAGGCATTGGTGGCCGCCCTGCATGGGGCAGGTGTTCGCAAGGCCACTGTGACCCTGCACGTCGGATACGGCACCTTCAAGCCTGTCAAGGTCGAGGACACTGACGACCATCGCGTGGACGCGGAACGCTGGGACGTGCCGGCTGCGACCGCCGCCTCAATTAGTGACACCAAGGTGGCCGGGAGGCGCGTCATCGCCATTGGCACCACGACGACCCGGGCGCTGGAATCAGCCGCCCGCCGGTCCGGCGTAGTCTCAGCAGGAACGGGTTCCACCGAGTTGTGCATTACCCCCGGGTATCGGTTCCAGGCCATCGATGGCCTGTTGACCAACTTCCACCTGCCGCGGTCATCGCTGCTCATGCTGGTGGCCGCGTTCGCGGGGCGGGATTTGATCCTGGCCGCCTATCGGGATGCGATCGCTCGCGAGTTCGCCTTCTACAGTTACGGCGACGCGATGCTGGTGTTATGATCGGGAGTCTTTGCCGGTGTAGCTCAGTTGGTTAGAGCATGCGGCTCATATCCGCAGGGTCCGGGGTTCAAGTCCCTGCACCGGCACCAACCTTTTTTCCCACACGCCAACGCGATATGGGACCTATGCCCCCTCTTCCTGGAGTGTCGCTTCAAGCCCTGAAGGGCCACAGCGTGGCTGCCGCCGTTTCCGGCGGCGCAGACTCGGTCGCGCTCGCCCTGTGGCTGCACTCAAGGCACCATCGGGAACCGCGGCTCGTCACCTTCACCGGCATCATCCACGTCAATCACAAGCTTCGCGGCGCCGAGTCCGATCGGGACGAAGCGTTCTGCCGCGCGTTGGCGGCTCGTCTTGGTGTCGCAATTGAAGTGATTGAGGCACCAATCGCCAGTACGACCGGCCGTTCTCCAGAGAGCGCGGCGCGGGCCGCCAGGTATCGCGCCTTTGCCGCAGCCGCGCCTCGTCTGGGCGCCACACGCGTCGTCACCGCGCACACGGCGGATGACCAGGCCGAGACGGTGCTGATGCGCCTGTTGCGCGGGGCGGGCAACCGGGGTGTGTCGGGGATTCGCGCCGAGCGCGGCTTATACGTGCGGCCGATGCTCTTGTGCCGTCGAACAGCGGTTCGCGCATGGCTTGAGTCACAGGGCGAAACGAGCTGCGAGGACTCCAGCAACGCGGACCGATCGATCGCGCGCAATCGAGTGCGGCACGATCTGCTTCCCATCATCGAACAGATCGCCCCTGGTGGTGTTGTCGCCCTGGCTAGGGCCGCGACGCTTGCGGCTGATGACGAACGGGTCTTGCAGGACCTTGCAGTCGAATCAGCGGATTCAATCGTCTCAGGTGTGGGCACGGCGGCTGCGGAACTGGATCGGGACCGTTTGCTGGAGCTGCCACCGGCAATCGGGCGCCGCGTGTTGCGCCTGGTGTTGGAGAGACTGGCGCCGCACGCTCCATGGCGCGCGGACCACTTCGACGCGGTTCTCAGACTGGCGGCTCGGCGCGCTGGCGGTGGGTCCCTCGATCTGCCGGGCGTTCGGGTCGAACGGGTGTCTAACAAATTGCGAGTGCACGCGGGTGTCCTGGTGACGGTTCCACCCTATGCCTACACGCTGGCGCTGGGTGGCGAGGTGACGGTGGTCGAGGCACGGCTTGGGATCAGCGCGCGTGCGGCAGATGGTGCATCGGATCTCGCCGACCAGGCGTATGTAATGTCAGTGCCGTCCACGGCTTTTCCGTTAACGGTCAGGAACCGGCGTCCTGGAGATCGCGTCGCAATGAGTGGGGGCACGCGCAAGCTTCAGGATCTTATGGTGGCTGCGAAGATCCCACGGTCTGAGCGAGCCACAATGCCGATTGTGGTCGCTGCCGATGGCCGGATTCTCTGGGTGATTGGACACGGCGGCGGTGGTCGTTCAGCAGCCGGGACCGATGCGGGCGACATGGTAACCTTGAAAGCGAGAAAGCTGGAACTTACATGAATTCGACGATGCGAGGGGTTCTCTTCTGGGCGAGCATGATTGTCCTCGCCGCGCTGGTCTGGCAGGTCACCGAGACCTTTGGTCAAAGTGAGGCGACCATCAGCACGACCGAATTCATGGACCGCCTCAACAAGAACCAGTTCGGCAAGATCGAAGCGGTCGGCAGCCCGAGCGGCACCGAACTGCGTGGGTTCCCGTTGGCCGATGATCCGGCCGGCAAGGTCGTGCGTTCGTACCTGCCGGAGGGCTACCCCGATTTTTACGGCGACGTGAAAAAGTTGAACGTCGAACTCGTCGCGAAGAGGGAATCAGCCAACACCTGGGCACAGTTCCTGTTCTTGTGGGCGCCGATTCTGCTCATGGTCGGTTTCTGGGTCTTCATGACCCGGCAGATGCAGAGCGGTGGCAACAAGGCCATGTCGTTCGGCAAGAGCCGGGCGAAGCTGTCGTCTTCCACCACGAAGAAGGTCACGTTCAAGGAAGTGGCCGGAGCCGACGAGGCCAAGGAAGAGCTGCAGGAAATCATCGAGTTCCTGCGCGAACCCCAGAAATTCCAGAAGCTCGGCGGCCGCATCCCGAAGGGCGTGCTCCTGATGGGCTCGCCAGGCACCGGCAAGACGCTGCTTGCGCGCGCGGTCGCGGGCGAAGCCAATGTGCCGTTCTTCTCGATCAGCGGATCCGATTTCGTCGAG
>JBKJJZ010000452.1:0-3827 GCA_046597705.1 Vicinamibacterales bacterium
TGGGGGTGTAACGCCACTGCTGCACCGCCTCGATGGCCGCGCGATCGAGTAACGGCACCGACCGCGTCACCCCAACGTTCTGCACCACGCCTTCGGCGTTGATAATCGCTTCAAGAATCACCATGCCTTCAATCCGCGCAGCCTGGGCCGCCGGTGGATACAGCGGCGCTTTGTAGGCGGTCCGTTCAGGCGGACGAATGTCGCCGCCCACTCGACGCGGCGCCTGCGGTGGCGGCGCCGGCGGTTGTTCAATCGCGATCGTGGCGCTGCCGATGCTCGTGAACAGGTGTGACGCTGCGCCGGCACCCGGCAGGCCGCCGGGGGCGCCTTGAGGTACTGGCGCAGGGATCTCCTTCTCCCGGATGACGCCCGTTGGCGCTTCCAACGGCACGCTGGGCGCCTGCGCCGACACCGGGGGTGCAACGTGAGGTTGTGACGGAGGAGGCGCGGGTGCCACCGTCGCGATGATCACCGGCGGCAGCGCCGTATAGACCTTCGGCAGTTCAATCGAGGCCGTGATCGGCAGCACCAGGATGGCGAGCACAACCGCGAGGTGCAACACCAGTGACGCGGCCTTCATCCAGCCCGAGCCGCGCTTGGGCGCGTCGGTCACCAATACTTGATCAAAGAACGTACGGGGCATGGGGCCTCCTCAGGATGCACAACGCGGACGCGCCGCGAGTGCGGGTCACACGTAGGGCGTGGCTTCAGCCGCGCCGATCGAGAAGGCCTTCTCTATGACAGTCAGACACCAGCGCGGGAAAAATGGCGAACTGGCGGAACTGACGGAACTGGCGGAACTGCACGAAGGGGGCCCAAACACGTCAGCACGCGAGCACCAGAGCACCAGAGCACCAGAGCACCAGAGCACCAGAGCACCAGAGTATGTTACACTTCGTAACATGACACGCCGTAACACCGCTTCGCATCCACTGACGACCCTGCAGCAGGCCATCCTGAAGTTCATCGAGTCGAAAGGACCCGTGACCGCCGATCAGGTGCGCGAAGGGGTCATGCGGGATCACCCGCTGAAGGATTCCAGCGTGCGGACACTGCTGCGCCGGCTTGAAGCCCGCGGGTTGGTGAGCCACACCGTTGACGGAAAGACGTTCCTGTATCGGGCGGATGTCGCGTCCACGAGTGTGGCGGCCGCCGCGGTCCGCCGGCTGATTGATGGCTTCTGGAAAGGCTCGGCGGAGCAATTCCTGACCGGGTTGGTTGACGAGAAGGTGCTCTCGGCCGCCGACCTGCGTCGTCTCGCAAAGAAGGTGGGAGGCAAGAAATGAGCGCGGCCTTTGTGCTCGATTCGCTTCTCGAGGCGTCCGCTCGCGCTACCGCAGTGGTGGCACTCATCGGACTGACACTGGCCGCATTCAGAGTGAAGACTCCGGCAGTGCGGCATGCCGCCTGGACGGGCGCGCTCGTTGTCATGCTTGCGCTGCCTGTGGCTTCAGGTGTTCTGCCGACTGTACCGCTGCCCTTATGGGTGCCTCAGGTTCCTCTGGAGGTGGCGGCGACCATGCCGGCCGCCGCTGTGCCGGCGGTTCTCCAGAGTCCGCGGGTGGCTCCGGGCGTTATCCAGGTGACTGCTTCCGACTCCTCCAGGCAATTCGCCGCCAACACGTCTGCGACGATTGGACTCACGACACTGCCGACCCGAGCAGTCGAGACGTCGTGGACCTGGCGGCAATGGATCGTCCTGGTCTGGCTCGGAATCGCGCTCGTCTTTGTGGTCAGGGAACTGGTTGGTGCATTGATGGCCCGCAGCCTTGCAAGAAGCGGTGTGCCCGTCGACGGGGATGCCTGCACCTTCGCCTCTCCTCGCATCGTCACCCCTGTGGTTGTTGGCGTCCTGGCGCCGCGAGTGATGGTTCCGCTCTCGTGGTCGAAGTGGGGAGCCGGCGTACGCGAAATGGTCCTCTTGCACGAGCGCGCGCACGTGGGTCGTCGGGATCCGTTGTTCGCCTGTCTTGCCCGACTGAATCGCGCCGTCTTCTGGTTCCACCCGCTCGCGTGGTGGCTACACCGCAACTTGTCTCGAACAGCTGAGCAGGCCTGCGACGAAGTCGTCGTCAGGACGATGCCGGACCGTCGCCTTTATGCGGCGCTGTTGGTGGAGATGGCGAAGCGCCTGCATCACAACAAGGTCCGCGTCGCGTGGCAGGGCACTGGCGTGGTCGATGGCCATCGCTTCGAAGATCGGGTCGATCGGGTGCTGAGCGGTGCCGCGCCGCAGCTGTCGCGCCAGAAAAGAACCGCCCTGGCGATTGTCAGTACATGCCTGATCTCAATTGCCGTGGCTTGCGGCACCGCCGCCGCGCCGCTGGCCGAAGATCCCGAACTGGCGAAAAAGATCACGGCGGCTGTGGCGGGCTTCGCCAACTATGAGGCCGTCAAGACGATGAATCTCGACCAGGCGGCCGAGCTTGAAAGAATGGTGGCCAGGAACCCGGATGACGAGACCGCGACTGACAAGCTGTTGCTGTTTTACATGATGCATGGCCACAAACTGATGGAGTGGAACCAGTTGGTGGCAGCCAGACGGCCACACCTGCTTCGTGTGATCGAGCGGCGCCCAGGGGTGTCACGCTGGCCTATTTCACGCCGGCTGGACTCTGAGGGATACGAAAAGGCGAGGACCCTGTGGCTCACGCATGTAGAGCGGCCGGATGCAAGTCTGGCCGTGCTGTCACAAGGCGCATCGTTCTTCGAGCGGGTGGAGAAGCCGCTTGCCGAACAGCTCCTCCTGCGGGCACAGGCCATGGACCCGAAGGGGCCAACTCCGCGCGCGACTGTCACTGGGGTGTCGCGGCTCTCGTGGTCGGAGAGGCTTGGCCAACTCTACGCGATGGCAATTGCCGGTTCTCACGACCTGACGGGATGGGACGACGTAACGACGGTGGATGCAGAGCAACTCAAGAGCGAGTTCGCCAAGCACGCGCGACAGAAACTCGACCACTCGGATGATCCGGTGCTGCTACTCGGAGCCGGCAATTTTCTGGTCTACTCTGCAGCCAACGCGAAGCTTGACTTCGATCCTGCCGCGCTGGGCCGCGAGTATGTGGCGAAGTCTTTGAAGCTGGATCCCACGTCTGTTGAGGCGAAGCGGATCCTCACGCAGCCCGCCTTCAACTTCGAAGAATTCATGAAGAACCGCAGCGCCAAAATCGAAGCGATGCGGCAACGCTTCGGAAAGCCCCTTAACGAGCTTGATGACGCGGCATTCGAGCAATTGGCTGCTGCTACAAAACTCGAATACGCCCAAGTCCTTCTCTGGTCTCCGTACAGCCAGGCGATGGATTCGTATCGCAAGAAGGATGAGAAGGGCGTTGAGGCGGCCTTCGCCAGCTTGAAAGGCCGCGCTGACGCGTTTCAGAAGCTGGTGGACAGCCCGTCGTCGTCCGTTCCCGCCGGACTTCAATTCGACCTGCACTTTGCGTTCGGCACCTGGGCAATGCATCAAGGCAACAGCCGGGAAGCCAATCGTCGGCTTGGTTTGGCCCTCTCCGTGGCTTCTGCTGGATTCGCGACTGAGCGTGTGGGGCTAAGCTCGGCGGCCGACAAACTTGCCTATGACCTGCTGGATGCCGGGGAACGCGAATCAGTGGCGGCCTTCTACGAGGGCATCGCCAGCAGGCTTGGAGCCGAGGCGAAAGCCACGTGCGAACAGGCCGCGAGGGCGATCCGCGAAGGGCGGATGCCGCACGACTATCAGCGTTATCGCGCAGGACTTGAGTGACGACGACCACAAATGGAACGAACCGCCCCCAAAGGTGTCAGACCTGAGTACGGAGGTCTGAAATGACACTGAAACCCTCGGGCGACAT
>JBKJJZ010000585.1:0-3032 GCA_046597705.1 Vicinamibacterales bacterium
TGATCACGCGGCCGGTCAGGGGGCCGCGTTCAGCCTCGCCCAGGAATGCGGTGGTGCTGGTGGCCACGCCACGGATGGGACGCGGGCCGCGTTCAGGCATCGCGAGACTCCACCGGGAAAAAAGGAAGAAGAAGTGCGCCCTGCAGGATTCGAACCTGCGACCTCCTGGTTCGTAGCCAGACGCTCTATCCAGCTGAGCTAAGGGCGCAAAACCTGACAATTATACATTGCGGCGCCCCTAAAGGGACGCCCTACGTTCCGTCACACGTCATCGCGTACGTAGGGCGTCCCTTCAGGGGCGCCATTCCCAGACGTAGGGCGTCCCTTCAGGGGCGCCAATTCGCTCAGGGGACACGCGCCAATTTGTCGCGCACCAACCCGTATCCCGCGCTGAACGATCCAGGCAGCGAGATCGGCAACCGGCCGCCGATCGCGGTGTCGCCGGAGAGTGCCGAAACCGCCGACGTTTCTGCCAAATCGTAGAAGTCGTACGTGAGCAGCACGGCCGGCAGGTCCGGCAAGAACATCGGCACATACGGATTGCCAAAGAACATCGTCACAAACGGCTTCGGCGTGCCGGCGGTCAGCCGGGCCAGATCGCTGAGCAACTTTGTGAGCGGCGCCGCCAGGTCCATCCGGCCGCTTCCCGAAGACGCGCGGACGAAGACCGAGACGACAATCGCGTCGTAGCGCAACGCGGATGCGCGCACCAGATCGATTTCCGACGAAGTGGATCGATCGGAGAGTTCGATCGACGTGACGGACGGCCAGCGGCGTTTGAGCTCAGGAATGACGGTGCGGCTGGGCGAGGCGATGCGCCATCCCGACTGATAGTCGAGCACTGAGAGATACAACACAGCCGATTCGCGCGGCACGCGCAACGGCACCTGATTGCGATCGTCCTTGAGCAGCGTGATGGAGCGCTGACTGGCATCGCGCGCCACGACGGCGCGCTGGCGTCCACCGACCAGGTACGGCAGGTCGTCGAGGGACACGGTCTTTTTCTTGTGCAGCCCCACACGCGCCTTGGCGCGAAGGATGCGGCGCACCGACGCATCAATCTGCCCGAGCGAAATCGTTCCGCGTTCAACCGCGGCCTTAATCCCCGCCACCGCCGCGCCATCGTCTGGCGAATGCAGCACGATGTCGTTGCCGGCCAGGATGGCGCGCACCGCGGCATCGCCCGGAGTGAGGCGCTTTGAAACGGCATCCATGCCCATCGAGTCCGTAATCACCAGGCCGTCGAATTTCAACTCGCCGCGCAGCAGGCCCGTGACGATGGGGCGGCTGAGTGTGGCGGGGCTGAACTCGGTGGCGTCGAGCGCCGGCAGCTGAATGTGCGCGGTCATCACGGCGTCCGCGCCCGCGGCGATACCGGCTTTGAAGGACGGCAGCTCGATGGCGTCGAGCCGCTCGCGCGGATTCGCGATGATCGGCAGGCCGATGTGCGAATCCACGTCGGTGTCGCCGTGCCCGGGGAAATGTTTGAGCGTGGCGAGCATGCCGCCCGACTGCAGTCCCTGCACGTATGCCGCATCGATGCGACCGACGCTTGCGGGAACCTCGCCAAACGACCGAATGTTAATCACCGGGTTGCGCGCGTTGTTGTTCACGTCCGCGACGGGCCCGAAGTTCATGTGGACGCCAATCGCGCGGCCTTCCTGCCCGGTGATGCGCGCGGCGGATCGCGCAAGCTCTTCATCCCATGCGGCGCCAAACGCCATCGCTCTGGGAAATGTCGTCGCGCCAGCGATGCGGAAGCCCACGCCGGCTTCAAAGTCGGCGGCCGCCAGCAGTGGAATCACCGAGGCGTTCTGCAACCGGTTGAGCGTGGAGGCCGCCGCGAAGGGTTGCCCCAGCGTCACCGTGCCGTACGTGTTGTTGAGCAACACCGAAGGCGCGCGCTCTGAACCGCCAAACACCACGAAGCCGCCCAGCTTGAGTGTCTTGACCTTCTCGATGAGTTGATCGAAGCCTTCCGTGTCAGTCGAGAGATACATCGAATCGATGCTCGACATGACCACCTGGCCGGCTTTGTCGTCGAGGGTCATCTTCCTGAAGGTCTGATCGACCCAGAGTTCGGCCACTTTATCGAGAGGGGCCAATGCAGCGGCGGGCTGGGGCACGAACACCGGCGCCTGGCGTGCCGGCGGCCTGGCCTGCCCCGCCGACAGTGCAGCCGCCGTGATCGCGGCCATGGCAGCCGCCAACGCGAATTTCACCGAGACGTCTCTCTGACCACGTGGCCCAGCTCGGGAAGGATGAGCTTCTCCATCGCCAGGCGCACTGCCGGTTCCGCACCGGGCAGCACGAACACCACGCAGCCAGTCACCACCCCCGCGCAGGCCCGAGTCAACATGGCCGCGGCGCCCACCTGTTCGTAGCTCAGCATGCGGAACAGTTCGCCGAAGCCATCAAGTTGTTTGTCGAAGAGGGCGGTCACTGCCTCGTAGGTGGTATCGCGCGACGTGATGCCGGTGCCTCCAGTGGTGATGACGGCGCAGACGTTCTTGCGGCCGAGGTGCGCGCGAATGGCATCCGCCACTTTGACAGGTTCATCCGGCACCAACTCGCGGGCAGCCACAACGTGGCCGGCGGCTTCAAGCATGTCGGCGATGGCCTTGCCGCTGGTGTCCGTCTCGAGCGTGCGCGAATCACTGACGGTCAGCACCAGGCACGGCACCGACGAGGGCGCGGCAGTGCGATGGGCAGTAAGGGACATGAGTTGGATGATACTTGAACCCATGCGCCCCTTCACGGACACACTTCCGTTCGATGAGGCCCTGCGTCTGGTGCGCGCAGGAGCCCGGCCCACCAATCGATCGGAAGGCGTGACGTTGCCGGACGCGGACGGGCGTGTGCTGGTGGCCGACGTCACCGCCACAATCGACGTGCCGCCCTTCGATCGCGCTGCCATGGACGGCTACGCCGTGGTCGCGGCCGATACCACCGGGGCCACTGCCGCGACGCCTGTCACGCTCGAACTGGCCGGCCGGCTCTTCACCGGCGAGATGTCCGCCACGCAGGTGAGG
>JBKJJZ010000083.1:0-13947 GCA_046597705.1 Vicinamibacterales bacterium
GCCACTCAACGTCGTGACCTTCGCATCGACGCCGCCAACCTGTGTGTTGACGTATTTCTTCGTGGCACACGCCGAACCGACCGTTGTCATGAGACTGAGGGATGTGACGAGCATTAACTTTCGCATGGTTGTTCTCCTATCGAGTGACGTAACCGGCGCGAGCGCGCACGGTTTTGTGGTGTTGCCGAGTGCGCACGGTGAGCTTGTGCCAACCTGGGCGCGGGTCAGGGGTGAAAGCGAGTAGGTATTGCTGCCGAAGTTCGTTCACGATTGTGCGGGCGGCCATGCTGGCCTGGCTTGGCACGTCCGCAAAGAACAACTGTCCGCCCGTCCACTCGGTCAACTGCTCCAGTGGTGAGCGTGGTCCGCTGATGCTCTCGTCCGACTTTTCCTGATTGGGATCGGGCGTAATCGAGATGATGTACACCGGCACATCAATGATCGACGCGCGCGATGCCACCTGTGCCGCCGTTTGCGTGCTGGCCGTGTCACGGCCGTCGGTAATCGCCACCACCGCGCGTCTGGGCGATCCCTCGCTCACCAGAGCGGCACTTGTGAAGTCCAGTGCGTCGTAGAGGGATGTGGCGCCGTACGGCGGCAGCTTGTTCAGCGACTTCAGCGAATCCGCGGACACGGGGCCGAAGGGCGACGTCTGCGTGGACGATGTGTCGAAGGCAAAGATGCCGATGCGGTCGGTCTCCACAGAGAGCCAGCTGACCAGATGGTGCGCGGCGTCATCGGCGGCGGTCATGCTCGCGGGCATGCGCATGCTGCCACTGCGATCGACCAGCAGAGCTATCGTGATGGGAGAGGGCTCCGAACGGAAGTTGGAGATGGGCTTCACCACGTCGTCCGACAGCACTTCGAAATCTTCCTGAGTGAGCCCCGTGACGGCTCGTCCGCGATCGTCGCGAACCGTGACGGAGATCGGAACCAGACGCGCTACCGCCGTGAAGGTGGCTTGTTGCGCCGATGCCGTGGTGCGATCTCCTGCCGCCATCAAAATGGCGACGAGGGCCGTTACCGCATGGAGCGTTTGCGTCACGCCCGTTTCTATATCAATAACCTTGCCAAGCTTCAGTCGTGCGGATTCAACGGTTTACGGGACGTTTCGTGTAACTGTTACGCGCTCGGCCAGCATTCACAGGCGGGGTTAGGTAAGATGCCCCTTGTGGTGAGCCCCAAAAGCGCCGGGATGCGTGCGCGACTGACCTGGGTGCTACTTGTCTTGGCGGCGACGGTGGGGCTGGCCGCTCAGAAGGTGGGGGACCCGCTCACACGCGCGCGCCAAGCCTACAACGATCGCCAGTTTGACGGTGCCATTGTCCTTGCGACCGAAGCCATGAGCACGCCTGCTCTGCAGGATTCGGCGGCTCTTGTGCTGTCGCGCGCGATGCTCGAACGGTCCCGTCGAACCCTGGATGCCGCTGATGTCGAAGCCGCGCGCAAGGCGTTGCTGTCGGTCAACGTCGCGCGCCTGTCAGCAACTGAGGCGGCTGAACTCCATCTGGGCATGGCTGAAATGATGTACGTGGACAGTCAATACGGCGCGGCCAGCGAGTTGTTTGAGGTCGCACTCGATCGGAAGGACATGGTTCCCGCTCGAGCACGAGAGCGGGTGCTGGAGTGGTGGGCCGCTTCACTGGATCGTCACGCACTGAACGGACCGGACACCCAGAAGGCGGCCAAGTACTGGCGGATGCTGGCGCGGCTCGAGCAGGAAGCCGTGAGGGGGCCCGCGTCGCCCGCTGTTGTCTACTGGATGGCGGCCGCGGCACGTGGACTGGGCGACCTGGACCGTGCCTGGTCCCTTGCGATTGCCGCGTGGATTCAGGCGCCGATGATTGCCGGTGCGCGCGCGCCGGAACTCCGCGCCGATCTGGACAACCTCATGGGTGCGCTCATTGCCGAGCGCGCGCATCATTCGGCGGCGGATGCGGACGTTGAGGCGCTCGAACTCGAGCTTGCCGGGGAGTGGAAAGCCATCAAGGCGCGGTGGGGCGGCGGGTTATTTCCTGAGTAGCGCCGCCATCGTGGCGGCCTTGTCGGCAAGCTGGCCGGCGTACACGACATTCTTCACTTTCAACGCGGCTTTCGCCTGCCTGATGAAGCCTTCGGCGGCATCGAACTGCGCCTGTGCGTCACGCCCCAAGGGCCGGCTCACTTGACGAAGATTGTTTTGCGCCGTTCTCAGCTGCTCCTCCACGCGTCTTTCGAAATCTGCATTGGCGGCAGCCGTCGACAAAATCGCCGGTGCGGGCGTGGGTGTTGGAACGGGCGGATCAACGGCAGGCGGTGGCGCGGGCCTGGGACTCTGCGGCCTCACGGACGGTTTTGACGTGACCGGAGCCGTGGTGCTTGCGGGTGGCTCCTCTGCTGTCTGAGGCAAGGTCTGTTGCTCGGTTGCCGGCAGCACGTACCGCACGGGGGGCTCCGGAGCATTGAGCGTGGGTGTGCCGGTGCTGGCCAACGGCTCAGCATGAGCCGCGCAGCCCATGGCCAGTGCGCCAGTCAGCAGAAGTCCGATCACTTGAGAAGGGACGCGCATGCGAGCCACGCTCCAATTATGACGCGTTACGGGTTTTGCGCCAGTGGCAGTGTGACGCGAAACGTGGTGCCCTGGCCGGGGACCGACTGAACCTCAATGTCGCCGTCGTGCAGGTGAATGGTCCGGAAGACCAGGGCCAGACCCACGCCCGTGCCCTCGGGCTTTGTGGTGAAGAAGAGATTGAAGATCTTATCGACGTGTTCCGGCGCGATCCCCGTGCCGTTGTCTTCAATCAGTACTTCGAGTTGCTGATCCACTGCAGGGCGGGCAGTGATTCTCAGCTCGCCCCCCTGCGGAATGGCCTGACAGCCGTTGAGGGCCAGATTCAGCAGCGCCTGCTGCAATTGTCCGGCATCTCCCAGGACCTGAGGCAGATCGGGCGGGCAGTTGATGGTCACCAGAACGCCGGTCTTGTTGGCCTCCGCGGAAATGACCGGCAGCATGTCCCGGACCACCTCGTGCATCGACACGGGCGCCAGCGACAATCCGTCGGGTCTGGCAAACGTCAGGAAGCCCTGAACAACGTCATCGAGGCGTCGCATCTGCTGCGCGAGCACGCGTACGTGCTCGCGCGCCTCTTCGATCGCTCCCGGTCGTCCGGAGAGATCGCTCATCTGCATTTTCAGCAGTTCAAGGTGAATGCTCATGGCATTGAGCGGGTTCTTCACCTCATGCGCGATGCCGGACGACACCCTTCCCAGGGCCGCCAGGCGCTTGGACACCGTCACGCGGGAGACGTGGCCGTCCTGGGCGTGGGGTGTGCCCGCCGCCAGACGCGCGCTCACGACGTTGAAGGAATCACCCAACTCGCCGTACTCGCCCTCGTGCGGCAAGGCCAGCGTCACACCGGCCTCGCCGCGCCCGAGCCGGGCCAGGCCCGCGCGGATCAGCAGAATGGGACGCAGCGTCCACTGGGCCAGCAGCGTCGCCACCAGTACGGCACCGATCATGACAAGCACCGCGGTCCACGCCGCCGAAGTCAGCGCCTCTTCCAGATCGCCTCGAATGAGCAGGGTAGACACGCCCACTTTGATGGTGCCGAACTCGGTGGCGTCGAGTGCCAGCGGGAGGCGCACTTCGAAGGTGCGCCCGCCCTTGGTGAAGATCGCGCGAAGTTTTTTGACTCGGCCGGCCTTGACCAGCTCGTCGAGCGACGGGACGGCGTCGAGTGGTTTGCCTTCGAGGGCCGGATCGCCGTGCGCGATCACCACGCCCTGCGTATCGACGACCGCGGCGTACATGTTGGCCATCTGAAGAATGATTTCAAGGCCCTCGTCTCCGGCCAGCGTCGTTCGGAAGTCTCCACCTTCACGAGCCAGTGCCGACGCGCGGTTGAAAATCCCGTTCGTCAGCAGATCGGCACGTGTGCGCGTCTCCTGCACCAGCAGATCGGCGATCGACAGGATGTACAACACACCCGTCAGCGCCACCGCGATAAACACGATGGCGGTGACCGCCATGATCTGTTTTGTCTTGACGCTAATCCTCATTGGTCGCTGGGGTCGCGGGGGCCCGCTCGGCGGCATCGCGCGCCAACTTGTTGTGCAGGGTCTTGAGGCTGATGCCTAAGAGCGTGGCGGCCTTGGTCTTGTTGCCACCAGTATGCTCCAACGTGATCGCGATGAGCTGCCGCTCCGCTTCGTCGACGGTCATGCCGGCCACAAGCGAATGCGCAACTGGCGGAACTGATTGAAGTGGCGGAACTGACGTCACTGACGGAGCCGATGGAGTTGCCGTGCGAACGCCGGCGAGGGACGTGCCAAACCCGACCAGGTCCGCGGGCGTGACGAACTGGCCGCGTGCCACGATGGTGGCGCGTTCCATCACGTTGCGGAGTTCGCGCACGTTGCCGGGCCAGCGGTGCCCTCGCAGTTCCGCCAGCGCTTCATCGGAGACACCCAACACCGTCTTGTTCAACTCTTTCGCGAACTCGGCCACGAACGCCTGTGAAAGCAGCGGCAGGTCGTCCATCCGATCGCGCAGGGGCGGCAGCTGCACGGCAAAGACATTCAGGCGGTAGTACAGGTCTTCGCGCAGCTTGCCCTGCTTCACCGCTTCCATGGGGTCCACGTTCGTCGCCGCGATGACGCGGATGTCGATGGCTTTCTCGCGGTCGCCGCCCACCGGACGTACGATGCGCTCCTGCAGCACTCGCAGGAGCTTGGCCTGGGTAGGGGGAGACATCTCGGCGATTTCATCCAGGAACAACGTGCCGCGGTCGGCCAGCTCGAACGACCCCTGACGCCTGGTGATCGCGCCGGTGAACGCGCCCTTCTCGTGGCCGAAGAGTTCGCTCTCAAGCAGCGCCTCCGGAATGGCCGCGCAGTTGATTGGGACAAACGGCCGCGCGGCGCGAGGACTCAGTGCATGCAGGGTCTGGGCCACCAGTTCCTTGCCGGTACCGGATTCTCCAGTGATGAGGACCGAGGCGCCCGTCGGCGCCGCCTGCTCCACCAGTTGATAGACCTGGCGCATCACGATGCTGGTGCCGATCATGGTGCCGAACCGGCCCCGCTCGCGCAGCTGCCGGCGAAGCACGGTGACCTCCTGCTGGCGCGCGTGACGTTCGGCCACCTGATCGAGAAGGATGCGCAGGCGCTGCGGGTCAATGGGTTTGGCGACGTAGTCGTACGCCCCCAGGCGGATCGCCTCGACGGCGGTATCCACGGTCCCTTGCGCCGTCAGAATCAGGATCGTGATGTCGTGCTCCTGCTGGCTGAGTGCCCGCAACAGGTCCAGGCCTCCCATCTTCGGCATGACGAGGTCGCTCAGGATGACATCCGGCGGGCTGAGGGCCACCTGCGCAAGCGCTGCCTCGCCATCGGGGACGTTGCTGACGGCAAAGCCCCAGCCCGTCACCAGTTGAGTCAAGCCAGTCCGTTGCGCGGGGTCGTCCTCAACAATGAGGACTCGAAGTCGGGTATCGGCGGTCGTCGTGTCAATCATGATGGCGGTCTCGAACCCTTCAACTTTAGCTCGATCCCGCGCGTGACACTTCGGAGCCGCTTCGTGTATGTTCCGGTTACCCGCCGGAGACCCCTATGACCACTCGAAGACTGTTCGCGCGTCTCACCCTCATTCTGTCGCTCGCTTTCGTGCCCTATGCGCTGCTTGCGCAGGGCGCGGCTCAAGCGCCGTCTTCGACCCAGGCGCCCGCCGCCTCAGGCCCACGCGCCGCCAGGCCGGCCCTCAGCTGGGCCGATCAGATACTTCAGCAGGAGAGCTACGCCACGCCGCCGCCCGAACTGGCCTCCGCGGTTCTGGCGCCGCGGCATCTCAACGTCACGCTGGGCAACCTGAGCCCCGACAAGAAATGGTTCCTGCGCGAGGTGTCCGATGGGCCGGTCGTGATGGCGAAGTTCGCCCGGCCGTTTGATGAACTGGGCGGCGTGTTCCTCGACGCCTCGGCGAATCGCACGCGCGCGCTGACGTACAGGACCAACGTCGGCATCGAGTTGCTGTCGCCCGCCGAAGGATCGCGCAAGGCCTTGCCGCTCCCTCCGGGCGCTCGCGTCACGGGCGCCACGTGGTCGCCGGACGGCAGTGCGATCGCGTACTACGTGCATGGAGCCGACGCGACGCACATCTGGCTGGCCGACGTCGCCACCCTCAAGTCACGACAGATCACCAGGACGCCCGTGCTGGCCACGCTCGTGACCGGCATTGAATTCACGAATGGCGGCAAACAGATCGCAACGATCCTCGTGCCAGAGGGCCGGCGGCCGCGCCCTGCGCAACCCATGGCGCCTGGCGGGCCGGAAGTGAACCTGGCTGAGGACGGTGACAAGAACCGTCTTCGCACGTTCCCCAGCCTGATGAGGACGCCCTATGAATTCGAACTGCTCGAGTGGCACACGACCGGTCAGTATGCGGTCATCGATGTCGCGACGCAGGCCGTGAAGAAGATTGGCTCGCCGGCGATGATCCGTTCCATCGACCCGTCGCCCGATGGCCAGCACGCGCGCGTGACCACCATGACGAAGCCGTTCTCGTACATCGTGCCGGTCAGCAGTTTTGGCCAGAAGGAAGAAGTGTGGGACGGCGCCGGCAAGTCGCTCGTGGAGCTGTCGTCGCGCCCGATCAATCTCGGCGTGCAGCCGGCTGCCGATCCTCAGGCTCCCCCGGCCGCCGCCGGCGGCGGACGCGGGGGCGGAGGCAATCAGAACGGCAAGCGTGAACTTGCATGGCGCCCCGATGGCCAGGGCTTCACGTATCTGGAACAGGAACCTGCGCCGGCGCCGCCGGCCCGCGGGACCACGCCGGCTGCCGACGATGCCATGACCCCAGCCCGAGGAGGCGGAGGCGGCCGAGGGGCCGGCCGTCAGGGCGGTGGCGCCGCGGCACCGGCGCGACCTGATCGCGTCTACCAGTGGATGGCGCCATTCACCGATGCGACGAAGCAGGTCATCTACGAGAGTCCCACCCGCATGACCGGGCACAGGTTCTCCGAAGACATGCAGATGCTCTTCTACCGCGAGTCGGCGAATCAGCAGACCATCGATTACGCCATCGATCTGGCAGCACCTGCAGACAAGCACGTGCTCGTGCGTTACCGCACGGATGACTTCTACGCGAACCCCGGCACGCTGATGGGCGCCGGAGGTGCGGGCGGTGGCGGCGGCGGTGGCCGAGGCGGCGGCGGGGGTGGCGGGGGCGCGGTGCTGCTCTCGGCCGATAAAGCGAACGTGTTCTACGGCGGCACGGTCTACGACAAGACGCCCGACAAGGTGGGCCCGAAGACGTTCATCGATCAGGTGGCCATCAGGACCGGCGAGAAGCAGCGCATCTTCGAGAGCAACAACGCCGACACCTTTGAACGAGTGTCGTCGGTGCTGGACATCAACGCCAGGCGGTTCGTGCTCACCACCGAAGGGCCGACGAAGCAGCCGCAGCAGTATCTGGTCGAGAACGGGAACCGCAAGCAGCTCACCAACAACGAAGACATGCACCCCGATTTGACGAACGCGCCTCGCGAACGATTCATCGTCGAACGCCCAGATGGATTCAAGTTCAGAGTGGTCGTGAACCTGCCGCCCGGTTACCAGAAGGGCACGAAGCTGCCCGCGCTGTTCTGGTTCTATCCCAGTGAGTTCACGACGCAAGAGGCGTATGACTCGCCGGACCGATCCTTCAACAAGAATGCCTTCCAGAACTTCGGGGTCAGGTCGATGGAGTATTTCGTCCGGCTCGGCTATGCCGTCGTTGAACCGGACACACCCATCGTGGGCCCGGAAGGCATGATGAACAACAACTATGTGAACGACCTGCGCAACGATCTTTCAGCCACCATTGATGAGCTGGATCGCCGTGCGCTGGTCGATCGCACGCGGCTCGCCATCGGCGGGCACAGCTATGGCGCATTTTCCACGGTGAACGCGATGGTGAACACGCCGTTCTTCAAGGCCGGTATCGCCGGTGACGGCGCCTATAACCGCACGCTCACACCGCTCGGGTTCCAGACCGAACGGCGCGATCTGTGGACCGCACCCAATGTCTATCTGGCGATGTCGCCATTCCTGTCCGCCAACAACTTGACAGGCGCGCTCCTGATGTACCACGGCATGCACGATCAGAACGTTGGGACGGATCCCGACAATTCCATTCGTTTGTTCCACGCGCTGAATGGGCTCGGCAAGACCACGGCGCTCTACATGTATCCCCTTGAAGACCATGGCCCCATTACGCAGGAGACGCTGCTGGATCTGTGGGCGCGCTGGGGCGCGTGGCTCGACAAGTACGTCAAGAATCCCCAGAAGCCGGACAACAACAAGCCTGCGCCGGTCCCGGGGAGCGGAGGTGGGCGATGAACAGCCGGCGATTCTTGCTGGCTGCTGCGGCGGCCGTGCTGCTGTGGGAAGGGGCCTGGCAGGGCTCTGTCTGGCTATCCGCGCAGGGTTCTGACGTCCGGGCAGACTACGCTCGCGCAGAGTCGTTGCGGCAGCGCACTCAGGGATTGGTCGTGGACATGGCGGATCCCGCGGTCTGGATCGAGGGTTCTTCGAAGTTCTGGTATCGCAAGACCGTGACTGGCGGCACGTCATTCGTCCTGGTGGACGCCGCGGCGGGCTCCAAAGCGCCCGCGTTTGATCACGCGCGCCTCGCCGCATCGTTGTCCACGGCGGCGAATGGCAAATACACCGACGTGACGTTGCCGTTCACCACCTTCCAGTTCGTGGAGAATCAGCAAGGCATCGAGTTTGCGGTGGGGAACGGCCCGGCCTCGGTTCGATGGAGATGCACGCTCTCCGCCTACGAGTGCACGCGTGTTCAAGGCGCGCCGGCTGGCCCAGGCCAGGGACGCGGGGGCGGGCAAGGTCGAGGCGGCGGTGCGGCCGGTGCCGGCGCTGGACAGGGCGTTGCGGCCGCGGACACGCAAGTGCGCCGTGCGCCCGATGGCTCCGCCGAAGCGATGGTCCGTAACTTCAACGTCTTCGTCCGCCCACTGTCGGCGGGCGAGGCCGTGGCGCTCAGTACGGATGGGTCTGAAGGCAATGGATACACGCTGCAGTCGCTGCGGTGGTCACCTGACTCCCGCAAACTCGCGGTGTTCAAGCGGCGGCCCGGGTATGACCGCCAGGTGCACTACGTCGAGTCCTCGCCCGCGGATCAGGTGCAGCCAAAACATACGTCGATGTTCTATCGGAAGCCCGGCGACGAAATGGACTTCGATCACCCGGTGATCTTCAACGTGGCCACGAAGCAACGCTTCGACGGCGATCCGGCGCTCTATCCGAATCCCTACGCCAACAGCCGATTGGCCTGGCGCGAGGACAGCCGCGCCGTGACCTTCGAGTACAACCAGCGCGGGCATCAGGTGTATCGGATCCTGGAACTCAACGCGACGAGCGGCAAAACCCTGACGCTTGTCGAGGAGACGAGCCCGACGTTTGTCGAGTACTCCGGCAAACGGATTCGCGAAGACGTGCTCGATGGCAAGGAGATCATCTGGGCCTCTGAACGCGATGGCTGGAGCCATCTCTACCTGTATGACGGCGTGACAGGCCGGCTCAAGAACCAGATTACGAAGGGCCAGTGGGTCATTCGCGGTGTGCAGCGCGTGGACGCCGAGACCCGGCAGGTCTGGTTCAGTGCCAGCGGCATGAACGCGGCGCAGGATCCGTATTTCGTGCACTTCTATCGCATCAACTTTGACGGCACGGGGTTGACGCCGCTCACGAGCGCGGATGGCACGCACGCGGTGACATTCTCGACCGATCGCCAGTTCTACGTGGACAGCTGGTCGAGGGTCGATTTGCCCACCGTGACCGAGTTGCGGAAGACATCGGACCAGTCGCTGGTGATGCCGCTCGAAAAGGGTGACATGTCGGCGCTGCTCAAGACCGGATGGCGGCCGCCCGAAGTGTTTGTTTCGAAGGCGCGTGATGGCAGGACCGATGTCTGGGGCATCATCATCCGGCCCACCAACTTCGATCCGTCCAGGAAATATCCCGTCATCGAGAACATCTACGCCGGTCCTCAGGGCTCATTCGTCCCCAAGACCTTCAGCGCGCAGCTTGGCATGCAGGCGCAGGCTGAGTTCGGGTTCATCGTGGTGCAGGTCGATGGCCTGGGAACCTCGAATCGTTCCAAGGCCTTCCATGACGTGGCCTGGAAGAACCTTGGGGACGCGGGTTTCCCCGATCGCATCCTGTGGCACAAGGCCATCGCCGCGAAGTATCCGTTCTACGACATCACGCGCGTCGGCATCTACGGCACTTCGGCCGGCGGACAGAATGCAACGGGCGCCGTCCTGTTCCACCCCGAGTTCTATGACGTGGCCGTATCCTCGGCGGGATGCCACGACAATCGCATGGACAAGATCTGGTGGAACGAGCAATGGATGGGATGGCCGATCGGTCCTGAGTACGCGGCGTCTTCCAATGTCGATCACGCGAAAAATCTGCAGGGTCACCTGTTGCTCTACGTCGGCGAGATGGACACCAACGTGGACCCAGCCTCGACGATGCAGGTGGTCAACGCGCTGATCAAGGCCAACAAGAACTTCGAGTTGCTGGTGCAGCCTGGCGCCAACCACGGCGCCGGCGGCACGTATGGCGAGCGCCGGCGCTTTGACTTCTTCATGAAACACCTGCGCGGCGTCGATCCGCCAAACTGGAACGCGCCGGCAGCCAACGCGGCCAGCCTGCCGTTCGACGATGTGACTCCGCTCTGGGTGTTGAGCGAGGTCTTCGACGGGCAATAGTGCTCGGGTGCTCCACAGCACCTGGCGCTGGGGCACATGCGCACGAGAGCACTGGAGCACAGGAGCACTGGAGCACAGGAATTTGAACTATGTCCGATGTGACCACTCTTCAAGTTGTCGCGCGCGTGATTGCGCGCCCCGAAACCGTTGACGCCGTGAGGCGCATCTTGGTGGGTATGCTCGAGCCGTCCCGCGCTGAGGAAGGCTGTCTCATCTACGAGCTTCTGCAGGGCAATGATGACCCGACGGACTTTACGTTCGTGGAGGAGTGGACCGATGACGCCGCGCTGGCGCGCCATGCGGCGGCGCCGCACATCGCCGGTGTTCAGGCGGAACTGCGCGGATTGGTGGCGGTGCCAACAACGGTCAGCAAGTACTCCCTCATCGAAAAGTGAGGGGCGCGCTGGGCCACTAGTGCTCTTTCCGGGAGGTGGGACCGTGCTGCAGTTGCTCCTTGGGTGTGGGGGTGTTCTGGAGGTAGCGGCGCAGGCCATTCGCTGAGGCCATTGCCGATCTAATCGCGCGGTCGAGCTCCTCAAACCTGGGTTCGTCGATGTAATGCTTTGCGAGCGCTTCGTCGAGGCTGTCAAGCAACTCGCCAAGTGACGAACGTGCGATTGTCACAAAGCGCGCGAAGTCAGGGTGTCGGTATCGCGTGAACCCTTCGGCGAGATTTCGACAAGCAGATGCAGCAGCGCGATCGGCCTGGGCACAAAACCCGAAGTCGCTTTTTACCCCAGGTCTCGCGCACAACTCGATGATCTGGCGGCGCACGACGTCAGCCAGATGCCAGGCTCGAAGGTCGCGATGTGTCTTGGCTCCCACGCCAAGACTTTGTGCACGGACTGTTCCAATGATCCGGCCAGAGTGCGCCTCGGAAAAAGTCGACGGCTGTCAGTTTGTGCATAATGGGTGACCCGGTCGTACGCAGAAACTGCAAGCTGCCGCAGCACTCGAGCACTCGAGCACCAGAGCACCCGCCGCTAGATGTGCGTGGGTACCGTCCCCGTCGGTGCCTCGAAGAGCGCCTCAGTTTCCTTGTTGAACAGCACCCACAGGCCGTAGATGCCCAGGATCGTGCCGAGGGGAAACGAGATGAGCCGAATGGCGGAGAGGACGATGCCCGCGATGCGAGCCCAGCGCTTCATCTTGAGAAGCCCGATACCCGTGATGATGCCCGGGATGCCGATACACAGCAGGAAGACGAACAACGCGGCGCCCGCCAGGCCCAACACCGACGCCCCAACAGCCGCATCGTCGCCGCCCTGGGTGCTGACGATCCCCGCCACCAGGCCCATCAGCATTGACGAGCCAAAGGCCATCAGCACGTAAAAGGCGCCGAAGACGATAAAGAACCAGCCGAGTACTTTCACATGAGTTGTCATCCGAATCCTCCATCGAGCACTTCGGCATTCGAGCACCTCAGCACTCGCGCACCCGTGCCCTACTCGTCGTCGTCCTGCGCCGTCGCGGCAGGGTCGTCGAAGTCCGGGAGTGAGACGGAGGGGTCGTCTGCCTCGTCGTAGAGGCCGCCGAGCCGCCCGCTGAAGCGCTCTTTGAGCGGGCCCTTCGGGCCCTTCTCCTTCGCGTCCCAGCGTTTGTCGGAACCCGCGCCCTTCTTCTTCGGCGGGCCGAAGTTGCGCCCCGCAGGTGATGGAGGGCCGCCGCCTCCTGGGCGGAAGCCGCCGCCCCCGCCGCCGCCTGGGGTGAACCCGCCGCCCCCGCCTGGAGGGCGTGGTGCGAATCCGCCGCCCGGTGGGCGGGGAGCAAACCCGCCAGCCGGGCGCTCTTCCCGAGGCCGCGCCTCGCTGACCGACAGCGAGCGTCCCATGAACGGCTGCTGATTGAAGCGGTTGACCGCCTCTTCAGCTTTGGCCCTGTCCATGTACTCGACAAAGGCAAACCCGCGGGGCCTGCCAGTCTCGCGGTCGACGGGTATGACGACCTGTGATGGATCGCCCACTTGGGCGAAATGCGCGCGGAGATCCGCATCCGTAGCCCCGTAGGGCATGTTGCCGACAAACAAACGTACAGCTGGCACGGTCTCGGTCCTCTTTTATCTGGATCTGAATGACGCAATCGCCTTGTCGGGAGACTCGGGCGTTGCCGGGGGGAACATTCGCAAAGGCGTCAAGGCAGAAACAACCAGGGGATGGTGTCTGAACCCGGAGAATAACAAAGGCGCTTCCAGATCGCAAATGGGGGGTTCGTCCAATGGGGTAACATGGGCGGCTGGGCGCTGCTTCAACAGGCCCGCCATGCACACGATGTCAGACGAGATCTCGACGCCCTCCGCGAGCCCTCCCCGGGCATTGGTGGTTCGCGGAGCCCGGACCCACAACCTCAAGGGAGTGGATCTCACCCTGCAACATCGCCAGCTGGTGGTCTTCACCGGCGTCAGCGGTTCGGGCAAGTCCTCACTGGCCTTCGACACGATCTACGCCGAAGGGCAGCGGCGGTACGTGGAATCGCTGTCGGCATACGCGCGCCAGTTCCTGGAGCGCATGGAAAAGCCGGACGTGGATGCCATCGAGGGCATCGCCCCGGCCATCGCGATCCGGCAGAAGAACAGCGTTCGCAACCCGCGTTCGACGGTGGGGACCACCACCGAAATCCATGACTACCTGCGGCTCCTGTGGGCTCGCGTGGGTCACACGATTTGCCGCAGGTGCGGCCGTGAAGTGGAGCGCGAGAGTCCTGACGTGGTGGCCGGCGTCCTTCTGGAAAAACCCGAGGGCACCCGTCTTCTCATCGGGTTCGACCTGCCGCTGATGTCGAGCGACCTGCACTCGTCGGCCGCGGACCTCGACCCGGGCGAAGAATTCACGCTCGACGACGTGGCGGCGGCCGGGCTGCCCACTCAGGACCCGGTGGCGGCTGCGCTCGATCGTCTTCGCCGCCGCGGGTTCGGTCGCCTCTGGCTTGACGGCAAGACGATTGGGCTCGAAGAGGTGGACCCCGCGCAGTTGCGAGGCGCGTCGTCACTTGCGGTGGTCGTCGATCGCGTCGCGGTGGATGGATCGATCCGGTCGCGTCTGACGGACTCGATCGAGACATCCTTCCACGAGGGTGATGGCGCGGCGTTTGCCATCGAGGTGGGAGCGGATGGCACGGCGGCTGCGGTTCACCGCTTCAGCGAGCGGTTCGAGTGCCGCAACTGTGGAATCCCGTACGAAATTCCGCAGCCCCGGCTGTT
>JBKJJZ010000099.1:0-5412 GCA_046597705.1 Vicinamibacterales bacterium
GCACTGGCCGGCTGGGGACTGGCCAGGACACTGCGGGCGATGTTCGCACGGGGACGCGACGCGACGCGCGAACCCGATCTGCTGTTGGTGGCGGCCCTCATCAGTACGTTCGCTTCATTCGCCCTGCAGCGAGCGCCGTTTCCCTACAGCTTCCTGGCGTTTCTGGCGCTGGCCACCGTGTTCGCTGCACGCGGTGCCGCAGTTCTCCTCGCCGCCAAGACCAGTCCGGTCGTGCGGGTGGCGTCAGCCATCGCCTTGTTCTTCGCCCTGACGTTGCAGAGCGCCACTCTCGCGACCGCCCTGGGCACGTCGAATGCAAATCAGCTGGAAGTTCTCGCGCGGATCGGACAACTCACCGCACCGGACGATCCCGCGTACGACAACTCCGGCAGCTACGTGGCGCGGCCCCACGCGTACTGGTATTTCTACACCGACTCGTTCCTGCGCGAGTCCACCGCCGACACGCTTGCGCGCGACGTCCCTCGGGCGCTTGTCGAACAGGGCGCGGTCCTGCATCTGCGCGACCTGCGCTTCGACACGCTGCCATCGTCTCTTCGAGCGTTTCTAGACAAACATTTTCAGCCGGTCGACGGCGATGTGGCTCTCTGGGGACAGCACTACGTGATCCCGTCGAACGGCGTACTCGAAGACACGTTCCTGGCAAGCCGCGACGATCGCTATTTCATCTCACCCGCGTCCCCGCTCGGGCCAGTCAGGCTGATGATTGACGGTCAGCCCGTGCGCGAGCCCATCTTCCGTCTCTCGCGTGGCGAGCATCGCATCGTCGTTCAAGGGCCACCTGGTCCGATCGACATCCTCTGGCTGCCTCGAAACGGCGAGCGTTGGGAGCCGCGGCGAGGACTGCCACCCACGTTTTCGCGCCTCTTTTGAGCTCGGCTCGACGCCCTACGAACTACACACCAGTCGAAAACGCGTCAGGATCCGCCGGGCTTGTCCCGCTTCATCTCCGTCCAGCGCTGATCCTGAAACACGCTGCTGGGATCGAACGTCGGCGAGTTGCTGAGGAGGTAGCTACCGTCGCCGCGGCTCCAGGCTTGACCGTAGCCGCTGCTCAGTTCGATTGGACCCTTGGCATCGCGCCAGGTGTCGACTTCGCGGATGGTCTGGACGAATGCCTTCTGTTGTCGATCCTGCGAGTCCTGCTGCACTTCCCAGGAGCGCATCTGCCGATCCTGCGCTTCACTTTGAGACTTCGCGTAGCTGGCCGCCTGCTCGCCCTGCAGCCGCAGCGTCTCAAGCCGGCCCGCTTGCTCCATGTTGCCCACGCGCGTGAGGAAGCTGTCCTTGGCCTGTTTCCAGACGGGGTTCTGTCGGAAGCTGGTTTGAATGGTGCCGAAGAGCTTTGTCGCTTCCTCGCGGCGCGCCGCCGGGAAACGCATCAGCACGCAATAAAACACCGAAGTTGACGAGTCGGTGGATGCGACTCCCGTCACCATGTTCGGCTTGCGATTGACCATATTCGAGACGCCAACTTCCAGGATGCCTTCATTGCCATCTGGCCATGTGATCTTGCCGAATGCGAACGTGGTCTGCTGCTGTAGTTGGTTGCCGTACTGCTGGGCCACTTGCATCGCCTGCGCGTCGAGCTGTCGCGCCACGGGCATGCGGCTCTCGTCGAGCTTCACCTCCGACGCCGTTGCCTGCAAGTCCCGCTGCGCGTAGCCGTTGATGTACTGAACCGCATCGAACGGCGCATTCAACTGGCACCCGCCGGCCCGTGCGCCGGCCTGATAGATCTGCTGCGTCATCTGGTCCTGGGCGTACAGGAAAGAACGCGACGGAATCACCTGATACCGGATCGCTCCATCCGGTGAAGTGGCCGTGACTTCGTTGCCGACGATGTCGGCCCGGCAGGCGCCCAGGCCCTTCCATTTCACCCCGCCCTCAACCGTCCAGCCGCGCGGAAACAGCAGGCTGAACGCCTCGACAGGCCGGTCGAAGCGGTCCTGGTCGAGCAAGAGCCGCCGCTCGAGCAGGACATAGTCCTTGCCTTCGACGAAGTTCGATGCGGCTGCCGGTGCGGGTCTGGGCGCAGCCGCCGCGCCACCGGGTGGGGCTGCGCCGGCCGCGGCAGGTGCGACGCCGGACGCGCCTGAGCTGGCCGCCGCACCATCAGTCGAGGCAACGTCGGTGCCGCCACACGCGGCGGAAATGAATAGGAGTGAAACGAGTGCGGCAACAGGGGAACGCATGGGGCCGCATTATAGAAACAGAAGATGGCCGGCCGCCAGCTTCTTTGTGCGGTGGCTAGCGTTCCCGGGTGATATCCGGCTTGCCGGACGACAGCGACATCATGATGCACAGGCCTTCCGCCACGATGGCGCCGATCACAATGCACATCCCCGAGATGCGCGCCAGGATGCCGCTCTGCCACAGGGCGAGGCCGATGCCAATTACGAGGATGATGTAGCCGACCAGGTACATGTTGATGAATTTCACAGTGGCTCCCTGAGCCACTATGACCTCGCCATGGCCTGCCGTCTGTCTCATTGAATACAGGGGGGCGCTCTCCAGGGCTATCGGTGCAGCCGGAACTCCAACTCGATGATCACGCGCACAGCTACTGGCTGGCCCTGATACGTCCCGGGCCGGAACTGCCATTGCCGCGCCACTTTCAGGGCTTCATCATCAAGGCCGAACTCTCTGTCCAGTGACCTGGTGACCCGAGCAGCAGTCACCTCGCCCTCGGGCGAAACGATCGCTTCAACTGTGACCCAGCCCTGAACTCTGGCGCGCAGGGCATCCGGGGTGTACTTCGGGTTCTCAGCGTGGGACAGTGTCGGTGTCACCACGTCCGCATCGCTCGCTTTCCTGGTGCTGCGCCAGGGTTCCGGTTCCTGCTCTTGCGCTTGTTCCTGTGACTCGGCGACGGACGGCTGCCGCGTCGCCGGGACGGCACGTAGCGCTGCCCGGGTCTCGCCCCTCGACCTGCTCGGGGTGGCCTGAGCTTGCCGAAGGTCACGGCCGCGACTGACGATGGGCGGCGCCTGAATCGCGATCGCATCTACTTGAGTGGCAGAGAGCACCATCACGGGTACGGCCGCCAGCACCACACCTATTCCAACCAGCACTCGACCGGGCATTCCGAATGTCATCGGGCCTCCTTCACGCGCGTTGAGCACGCGCCCCACTCGCTTCCGAGCTTCCGCACCACTGCGGCGCGCCATTGCCAATCGCCACGTCGCCCGTCCCGGCGCACGCTGCGCCGCGCCAAAGAACTGCACCAGCACCTCGGCGTACGCCGTGGGCTCCACCCCCGAGGCCAACACCTCATCGTCGCTGGCGCGTTCCGCCAGCGTCTCGAGTGTTCGCCGTAGCCACCAGCTGAGCGGATTCATCCAGGTGGCGGCGCAATAGAGCAATGCCGCGCGCATTGTCCACAGGTCGCGTCGCACGATGTGTGAGAGCTCGTGTGTCAGCACGGCGCGACGGGTTGCTGCGTTCCATGACCTCCACGCGTCGGGCAGGACGAGGGCGGGACGAAACACACCGCAGACGAACGGCACATGGACAGAGTGGTGCTCGACGACATGTGGAACACGAGGCAAGTTCATCGCGGCCGACATTGCCCGCACCTCGGCCATCACCGTGGCGTCATCAACCGGTCGTGCCCGCCGAAGCACGCGTCCCGACAGATGTGCGCCTGCGATGAGCCGGGTGATGAGGAATCCCATGCCTGCCAGGTAGATCGCGAGTAGCCACGGCAGCGTCGACGAGGACCGCGTCGATGGGAAACTCTCTGCCGCCTGCCGGAGTGGTGCAGCGACAATGGAATCACCGGCCGGCACCACAATCACAAGGTCGCTGAGCACGACTGGAACCAGCAGTTCAGGCAAGACAACCGCGAGCAGTGGCATGGCCACTGCCATGTAGAGCACCACGGTCCAGGCGAAGAGCCGGCTCTGGGCCGACGACCTGCGGGCCAGCACGCAGCCCACTCCGACAAGGAGGATCAGCGCAGCGGCGCGAATCGAGTGATCGGCCAGCCACATCACGAGAGTTCGATCAACGTTCATCGCTTTTTCCCCTTCGTCGCTTTGGCATCAGCAATCTGCCTGGTAAGGCGTTCCAGCTGTTTGGGCGTCAGCACGGCATGATCGACGAGTCCTGCGACCAGCGCTTCCGCAGAGCCACCCCAGAAGCGATCGATCAGATGCTGCACGGCTCGCGTGGCGACCGACGCCGGCCGTTCAGCCGCCGCATAGACATACGTGCGGCCTTCAGTGGAGTGGGTCACGTAGCCCTTGTCTTCAAGGCGCCGGAGAACGGTCCGCATGGTGGACTCTTTCATCGGCCAGATGCCGGCCAGGGCCATGCGGCACGCATCGGCGGTCACGGACGTCTGCGTCCACACGTAATCCATCACGCGCTGTTCAACGTTGCCAAGCGGCTTTGGCTGGCGGTTTTGGGTGTTAGTCATCGTAGCGCTACAAATTGTAGCAGTACTGTCACCTCCGGGTCAATGGCGGATTGCTCCGCCTATTGCCAGTGCCAGTGAACGTCCCGTAAGATGCCAGCGCGTCGGGGTGCGAGACTTCAGGAAGTCCTAAGAAATTAATGATTTCGTCCGTCCAAGGCTACGTGAGATTAGGTTTCGGAGCGTTCATCGTTGACGACGACTCACGGCTGCTGCTCCGTGATGGCGTCGCCGTGCATCTGTCGCCCAAAGCATTCGACTTGCTGGTCACGTTGATCCGCGTGCGGCCGCGCGCCCTCAAGAAGGAAGAGTTGCATTCAACGCTGTGGCCGGACACCTTTGTGTCCGATGCGAGTCTGGCCATGCTCGTGGCCGAGGTGCGATCCGCGTTGGGTGAGACGGCGCGCCAACCACGATGCGTGCGCACTCTGCATCGTCACGGCTACGCGTTTCAGGCCGACGCGCGGGAGCTCACGAGTGTGGAGGTCGGTTACTGGCTGGTGACGGACTCTCGACAGTTCCCGTTGTCCACCGGCGACAACATTATCGGCCGCGATCCCAGCGTGCGGGTCTGGCTGGACTCGCCGAGCGTGTCGCGTCAGCACGCCTGCATTCGTGTCGAGCACGACCGCGCCACACTCGAGGACCTCGGAAGTAAGAACGGCACTCGCGCCCGTGACGAGCGCGTGACGCACGTGACGCCACTCAACGACGGAGATGAACTGAAATTTGGATCCGTGAGAGTGAGCTTCCGCGTCTGGGCGGTCGATCCCACACGCACGGAAGCAGGCTCCGCGTGAGTGCCACCACGCCGCGCCTGAGCCCGGGCACCCGGCTCGGCCCTTACGAAATCCTGGGGTCGCTCGGTTCCGGCGGAATGGGCGAGGTCTACAGGGCTCTCGATACCAATCTTCAGCGCGATGTCGCAATCAAAGTCCTGCCGGTGGCTGTCGCCGGGAACCCCAAGCGCCTGC
>JBKJJZ010000365.1:0-3463 GCA_046597705.1 Vicinamibacterales bacterium
GGGCAGCGAACGCCTCCCGCGCCTGGTCCAACTGACCGGCGGCCTGAAAGGCCTTTACGCTGACCGCAACGGCGGCGTCGAGTTCTCGTCCGGTTTCGGAAACGATGGTGCCACTCCTGCCCTAAGGATACGCCCAATCAGAATGGGTGTTTACGCCCGCGCTTTCGCTGTGGCTGCGGCGAGACAGGCTACTTCGCGCCGGGAAAGTAGTGCCCCAGTATCGCGGCCACGGAGTCGCCACGACGGGCTCGCGAGATTGCCCCCACCTGGCACAGGCCGACGCCATGCCCGAATCCGGAGCCGTCCAGGCGGAATCCAGTGGCCGTCCGGCTGACCGAGAATCGCGTGCTCATGAGCGCTCGGTCGCCGCGTGCGGCAGTCAGCACTGTGCGCAGAACACTTCCGGGCACGTGTCGCGTCCGGGACCCCGTGATCTCGACTTCGGCCGCCCGGCCCGAGCTGTCGGTCTTCGTGACGCTCAGGTTTCGTAGAATCCCTCCCGGATCGGTGCGCGGGTCTCTCCTGAGGATCGTCGTCCACTCCAGAAACGGGGCGGCAAATTGCCAGGACCTGTGCGTGCCGTCCGGCAGGTCGTCCTGCCGTTCAGGGAGGTAGGGCAGGGGAGAGCCGCCCCAGGCGGCGGCCGGTGTCGTCGTGCGACCGCCGCAATCAGAGTGAAAGAGCGCCTCCGCCACGCGCCCGTTGAACCGAAGGACGCGACCAGAGGTCGCAACGACCGCTTTCCTGGCGACAGGGGCGAACTTCGATGTCGGGATCCGGCCCGGCTGGTAGAGCTGACAGTGGGTGCGGTCGCAGAGGTCGAAGCCCTCCCCGGCGTGCCGGCCCTGATGGGCTGCGGCGTACGTTCGCGCGAGGATGGTCTGCACTTCGTACACCGTTCGGAGTGTCTGGTCGGATTCGCCGATCGGGGTCACTTCCGACAGCGCAGCACCCAGGACGTATTGCTCGAGCGACACCGTGCTGACCTGTCCGGCCACCTGTACGCGCAGTCGCGTGGGGACATCCGTGGGAGGCGCGCCGGGCAGGCGCGCGGTTGTTGGGGCGCATGCGCCGGCCAACAGCAACATCGCCGCAAACGCCACTGGCACGTACGGGCGTTTCAGAAAGCACGCCATTTAGACTTAATCTTAGACCGCCGCTCCGCCAGTCCTCTGGCGGCCAAAGCTAAAGATAGACGCTGGCATGAGCCCTGATTGCGTACTGGTCATCGACGCCGACCCCGTCGTCCTAGGTTTGCTTTCGAAAGAAGGCAACCGGCGCGGGCTTGATGTCGTGGGCGCGCAGTCGATCGAAGAGGTAGACAAAGTGTTGGCCACGCGGCCGTTCGGCGTGGCCGTGGTGAATCTGCGCCTGGGTGCGCTCTCGGGTCTCGATGTCATCAAGCGGGTACGGGACAAGAACCCGTCGACAGAAGCCATCGTGATCTCAGCCGATCGCCGCCTGTCGAGCGCGCTCGACAGCTACGCGCATAACGTGTTTGCGTTCGTGCCGAAGCCGTTCGATCCGGCGCATTTGTTCGCGACGGTCAGCCGGGCGCTGGAGCGCCGGCGTGATGCGATGGAACGGCAGCGGCTGACCTGGGAACTGAGGTTGCTCAACACGGTTGCCGCCACCGTCGCCGTCACGACCGATATCGGCGACGCCTTGCAGCATGGACTTCAGCGTGTGGCCGAAGCTTATGAGGCCGAGTGGGCCGTGCTGCGATTGACGCCGCTTGACGGCGGCCCGCTGGTGGTGCGCGCGGTCGTGGGCGGAAGCATCGAAGCGGCGCAGGCGTTTTACGAGAAGGGTGACGGGGAGTGGCCGTCCGCCGAATCGACAGCCGGCGGACCTCCCGTGCGCAGCACCGTCTCGGTGCCTGTGATCGGGGGGCAGGACGTTCTTGGCGTGCTGACCGTGAACTCCACGATTGCGAACCGGTTCTCGGTGGACGACGGGCGCGTGTTGCGCACGATTGGCCGCCAACTGGGCGTGGCCGTGGCCAACGGCCAGCTGTACGAACGGGTCTACCGCGCCAAGGTCCAGTGGGAACGGACGTTTGATGCGATCAGCGACCCCATCGCGGTTTTTGACGGCCGGTCTCGCACGATGCGGACGAACGCGGCATTGGCGTCACTGCGCGGCTGGGCCATTCGCGAGACACGCGGTCGCACGTGTGCCGATGTCGGACTGTGTGGCGGGGGATGCCCGGATTGTCTGGTGGGACGCGCCATTCGAGACGGGCAGCGCATCGATCAGGAAGTCACGACCAGCGACGGCCGCATCTTCGCGGTGACGACAATGCCGGTGCCGGATTCGTCCGGTACAGCTGTGCAGTTCGCCAAGGAGATGACCGAGGAACGCCAGCGCGCGCGCCAGCTGCGGACGCTGAGCCAGGAGCTTGCGGCCACCAACGCGGAACTGGTGGCCACGCTGGCGCGGTTGCGGTCCACTCAGGCGCAACTGGTGCAGGCCGAAAAGCTCTCGGCCATTGGCCAGCTCGTCGCCGGCGTTGCGCATGAACTGAACAACCCGCTGACCAGCGTGATCGGATTCGCTCAACTGGTGCATGAAGATTTGTCGGCCAATCCCGTTCTCGCGTCGGCGCCTGGCGGCCTGATGGATGACGTCTCGCGGATCCTGTCGGAGGCCGAGCGCGCGGCGCGCATCGTACGCAACCTGCTGACATTCTCGCGGCGCCAGACGGCTGACCGCGCCGAGCATGACGTCGCCGATCTGTGCGCGCGGGTGGCCGCGCTGCGTTCCTATGACTCGCGCGTCAAGGGCATCGAGATCGTCACGCATTTTGCTCCGGATCTGCCGTCGGTGTTCGTGGATGGCGGCGAATTCCAACAGGCCCTGTTGAATCTTGTGCTCAACGCGGAACAGGCGATGCGCTCAGTGGAGGTCAAGCGCCTGCAACTGACGGCCCACGCCGAGCCGGAGAATGGTGCAGTGGTGATTCAAGTGGCGGACTCGGGGCACGGAATCGAGCCCGAGAACCTCGCCCGTGTGTTCGATCCGTTCTTTACCACACGGGGCGTTGGCGAAGGCACGGGTCTTGGTCTCAGCATTGTCTACGGCATCGTGCGCGATCACGGTGGACAGATTTGGGTGAGCAGTGAAGTGGGGGTGGGCACCACGTTCTCGATCCGGCTGCCCGTGCGGCCGCCAGTGGGTGAAGGCCAGGTGCGTCCAGTGGTTCTGGTGGCGCACGGCGATGCGGTGAGCCGCGACTTCTTCAGCGCAGCCCTGGCCGGTTGGGGTCTTGGGGTCCGGCTGGCCCGCAATGCGAGGGAGGCCTTCGAGTGCCTTGCGGTGGACGATTTGAATGTCGCGCTCATCGATCATGCAATGGTGGGGGCGGATCCGCAGCATTGGCGTGACGCCTGGGGACCGGTTCGAGCGCGCGTGCGGATGGTGGCGGTGACCACGGGCGAGGGGTCGGGTGAGGCCATGCGGT
>JBKJJZ010000468.1:0-5309 GCA_046597705.1 Vicinamibacterales bacterium
AGGTCCGCCAATGCGATGCTCGCAACCTGATTCACACCGAGGCTGCCCGTATAGGCGGACCTGCAGGTCGGCATCACCAACCTGCCGGGTCCGATTCATTCACTGGTGCAGTTCGCCGTGAGCCGGGATGGCAAGACGCTGGTGGCATCAACCGATGCCACGGGGAACCTTCTGGTGCTCGACATCTCCGCGCCCGCATCGCCAAAGCTCGTCAAGTCCATTCCCGTCGGGACCATGGCGTTTGATCCGGTGTTTACGCCAGACGGCCGGTTTGTGTGGGTTCCGGTAAAGAGCACGAATCAGATCGTGGTTCTTGAGACACGCACGTGGACCGAGACAGCGCGCATCACGCACCCCGATCTCAAACAGCCGCAGCAGATTGTGTTCTCTCAGAATGGCGCCACGGCGTTTGTGACGAACAACAACAAGATGGACCACATGGCGGACCCCGCCATGGCCGGACACACCATGACGGGAATGGACGCCACGGGCGCGTTGGTCATCGTAAACACGAAGACGCGCTTGGTCGAAAAGGCCATTCCCCTCGGAAAGAACTTGACCGGCATGGGCATCAGTAATTCTGGGGCAGCGCGCTGACGTGCAAGTCCGTCCCTTCGTCACAGCCAGCCTGCTTGCGCTGGCCGGTGGGCTCCTGGCGGCCACCCCTCTCACTCAAGCGCCCCAGACCGCACCGCTGACGTTCACGCGCGTCGTCACGCCATTTGCAGTGGCTGACGAGGCTGGCCGATCATTCTCGGTCCCCTTTCTTGGGGGCCTCGACGTTCCTCGTCCTCAGTTCGCCGACATCGACGCCGATGGGGACCTCGATCTGTTTCTTCAGGAATTCCGGAACGAGATCTGGTTCTTCGAAAACGTGGGAACGGCAGCCGCTCCGAAGTACGAGTGGCGAACCGATCGCTACCAGAACCTGGATGTCGGCGAGTGGTACCGCTTCGTCGATCTCGATGCCGACGGAGACCTCGACCTCCTGGCTGAGAAACCGTTCAGCAACATTCTGTTCTTTCGCAACGCCGGCACCAGGCAGGCGGCGCGATTCGAACCCGGCGGCACACTCATCGATACCGACGGACTGCCGATCGCACTCGATCGCCAGAACATTCCGGCGATCGTGGACGTGGACTGCGACCAGCGCCTTGATCTGTTCATCGGACGCGTGGAGGGCCTCGTCATCCACTACGAGGCAACCGCGCCCGGCTCAGTGCAGTTCGCCTTCCTGACCGATCATTGGGAAGACATCGAGATCGTCGGCCGCGGCGGCGCGCCCGGTCCGTCAACCCGACACGGCGCAAACGCGTTGTCGTTCGCGGACTTCGATGGTGACAAGGACCTGGATTTGTTCTGGGGTGATTTTTTCGAACCCGGCGTGCTGCTGATCGAGAACAACGGCGCGACATGCAGCTCGCCGTCGTTCAAGGCGGAGCCGGTGCCCCTGCCCTTCGCAGACACGCGCTCGAGCGGGTATAACGCGCCGGTGCCGGTCGATCTCGATCTCGACGGCGACCTGGATTTTCTGATGGGCGTGATCGGCGGCGCGAACAACCCGGCCACCACCGCCGCCGACAACTTCTATTACTTCGAGCGCACGGCGAAGGACAGGTTCGAACTCCGGACGAAGCGCTTCATCGACGGTATCGACCTTGGCAGTGAGAGCGTGCCGGCGGCTGGAGACCTGGACGCGGACGGCGACCTGGATCTGATCGTCGGAAGCAAGATCGACGCGAGCGGTGATGCGGGACGCCTGACCGTGTTTCGCAACGTCGGGACGAAGGTCGCTGCGTCGTTCCGGCAGGAAGCGCCGCTCAAACTCGTGGATGCGTTTCACCTGGCCCCCACCCTTGGGGATCTCGACGGCGACGGCGATCTGGATCTTCTCGTCGGGACCTGGAACCAGGGCATTCGATATCTTCGGAATGAAGGGACGACCCGTGAAGCCAGGTTTGTGGAGGACCCGGCTGCGGCAATCACGCCACCACGCTCGAGCCTGGTTTCCCCTCTGTTGGCCGATCTGGATGGCGACGGCGACCTCGATCTACTCGCGGGCACGGCCAATGGCGCCCTGTTTCACTACCGCAACGACGCGTCGTTGATGAACCCGGCGGGGGCGGCGGGCGTGACGATGGCCCGGTTCACGCTCGTCAGTGAGCGCCTGGGCGACCTTTCCCCAGGCCGCCGAACCCGGCCGGCGCTAGCCGACTTGACCGGCGACGGGCTGGTGGACCTGCTGGTCGGCCATGAAACGGGCGGGGCCGTGCTGTATCGCAATGCGGGCACGCGGCAAGCACCGCGCTTTGTCCCGGACCCGTCGTTTGTGCTGTCTCTTCCGCCGCTGGCCACGCCGCTGGCAATCGACCTCGACGGCAACGGTCGCCTCGAACTCCTGGCCGGAGGCGTCAGCGGCGGACTCGTGATGTGGAAGTGAATCGTGCCCAAGGCTCGGCTTGACCTTGGAGTCGAGTCCAAGCTGCACAATGCGCCATGCGCACTGCATGGCACTCTCTGACTGACAGCTGGATTCGCCTGTGGCGCACGCCGTCGATGACGCTCGCATCCCTCGTGACGCTCGTGGTGGGCATTGGCGCCAGTGTGCTTGTGTTCTCGGTTGTCCAGGCCGTGCTCCTCACTCCCCTTCCCTACGCGAACGCCAATCGGCTGGTCCAGCTCGACCTCACGCAAGGAGCCGACCGCCGGTCCGTTGACGTCTCACTGCAGGAGTTTGCCGATTGGCAGACACGCCTTGCTTCTGTCCAGGACCTGTCGCTGTTTGCGTCGCAGGACATGACACTTGGTGGCAGTGGCCAGGCCGAGACAATCGCGGGCGGCATCGTGTCGGACAGGTTCTTCACCTTGCTGGGAACGCCTCCGGCGGCAGGCCGGCTGCTGACGCCAGAGGACGACGTCACCGCAACCGCTGTGTTGTCGCATCGATTGTGGCTGCGGCGATTCGGCGGCGACCCGGCGATGGTCGGGCGCACTATCACGCTGGACGGCCGTTTCTATGTGGTTGCCGGCGTGGCGGATGACACGTTCCGTTTTCCCGGCGACGTGGAGTTGTGGATTCCGGTGGGCTTCGCACAGACGTTTGCGCCCCCTCAGTGGAACATGCGCGGCTTCCGTGCATTCTCGATCATCGGCCGGCTCGGCATCGGAGCAACGATCGACGATGGCCGCCAGGAGGCGGGCGCCGCCGCCGATTGGCTCTCGAACACATATCCGCGATTCAGCAACGGTGTCACGGCAGACGTGATCTCCTTGCAGGAGCGACAGGTTCGATCGGTCCGCCCCGCACTGCTCATGTTCCTGGCAGCAGTGGGCCTGGTGCTGGTCGTGGCGATTGCGAACCTGATGAACCTGTCGCTGACCCGAAACCTCTCGCGCACCAGGGAGTTTGCGGTACGCACTGCCTTGGGTGCCGGACGCTGGGCTCTGGTGCGCCCGGTGCTGGCGGAAGCCCTGTGGCTGGGGGTCATGGGTGGAGGGCTGGCAGTGGCAGCCGCGGCCGCCGGCGTGCGCCTCATCCGATCGTTGCGGCCCGCGGGTTGGCCTTTGCTGGACCAGGTCGGCATCGACTGGCTCACCTTGCTTGCGGCGCTGGCAGTGTCGGTGATCGTGGCGATGGCAGTAGGCACCTTGCCCGCGATCAAAGCCTCGAGTGGAATGCCTGTCGACACACTGCGTCAGGCGCGAACTGGGGGATCGGCCTCGGCCCGACAATGGACTGGGGGGCTCATCGCCGTTCAGATCGCGATGTCGATCGTGCTGCTCGTGGGCGGCGCCTTGCTCATGCGTAGTCTGTTGCGGGTGGGATCCGACCCAGTCGGCATCCGAGCCCAAGGCGTCTTGACGCTGAAGCTCAACCTCGCATCGACGGCGGCCGCAGCGAGCGAAGGCGCAGCTGTGCTTCAGAGAATCATCAACAACGTGTCGGCAGTGCCCGGCGTCCGCACGGCGGGTGTGATCTCGAGTCTGCCGCCCGCAGTGTCGCAGATGCACACCACATTCTCGCTGCCGGATCCCTCAACGAGAGTTCCCCGTGATGTTGCCATCCAGATGATTGCCGCAAGCCCTCAGGCGATGGCAACGCTCGGCGTACCGCTTCTGGCTGGGCGATGGTTTGACGGGAAGGACTCCAGTGACAGCCGTCGAGTAATTGTCCTGAGCGAGACCGCCGCACGCCAGATGTTTGGCCGCGACAATCCTGTCGGCCGCGTTGTCCCGTTCGGCGCACCAGGTGCCTCCTCCGCCCCGCCCGAAGTCATCGGCGTGATTGGCGATGTGAAATATTCCGGGCTCCAATCGGCTCCCGATGGCGCGCTTTATATGCCCGTGACACAGCGCCTGTTCGACCGCCAGTATCTTGTCGTCAAAACGCAGGGCGCCCCCGTCGAAATGACGTCGGCCGTCCGTTCGGCGATCGCCGAAGTGGATGCCGGCGTTGGCGTGTCATCGATCAGCACGCTTGACGACGTCGTGTCTCAAGCAGGTGCGGAGCCCAGATTCCGGGCATGGGCCGTCATGGCACTGGCCCTGATCACCGTGCTGGTTTCCGGTGTGGGGCTCTACAACCTGGTCAGCCGATCGGTCACGCTGCAGACTTCCGAGATTGGATTGCGTATGGCTCTGGGGGCGAGCCGGCCCAGGGTGATCTGGTTTGTGACCAGCCGCACACTGTTGCTGTGCAGCGCAGGCGGAGCGACCGGTGTGGTTGCGGCCCTGTGGCTCAGCCGATTCATGGAAGGCTTCCTGTTCGGCGTGAGGCCACTCGACCCATTGTCCTTTCTCCTGCCCGTGGCGGCCCTGCTGAGCGTGGCGGCCGGTGCCGCGGTGGGGCCCGTACGGCGTGCCACCCGTATCGATCCGCTGATAGCCTTACGCCATGAAGATCAGTGAGGTGGCGACCCGGGCTGGGGTCTCGGCCGACACCGTCCGTTACTACGAGCGTCTCGGTCTCCTGCCGCCTGCGCCACGGCTGGAGAACGGGTACCGCGACTATCCAGAAAGCGCGGTCCGCCGGATCGTCCTCATTCGAAACGCGGTACGGTTCGGCTTTTCGCTCCGGGAGCTGACGTCGTTTCTGCACGCCCGGGATACTTCCCAGCCGCCCTGCCAGCAGGTTCGGCAATCGGCAAGACATTTGCTGGACGATGTGGAGCGGCAGATCAAGGATCTGCGGACGACACGAGCCCATATGCAGCGGACCCTCAAGGAGTGGGATGCCCGCCTCCAGGCAGTACGGCCAGGCACACCGGCGCGGCTGCTCGATTCACTTCCGAGTCTGGAACGCCGTGGCC
>JBKJJZ010000548.1:0-17301 GCA_046597705.1 Vicinamibacterales bacterium
CGCCAGCGGTCGTGTGGACTTCGTTGATCACTACCGGACCTATCCCGTCGTCCTGGCCCCCCTGTTCGGCCACATGGTGGCGGAGCAAATCTTCGCTATGTGGAACGGCATGCGCCGCGCGGGTACGATCGGCGAGCGCGACCGCTTTACGATTGCCGAGTTCGGCCCGGGCGACGGTGCCCTGGCCGAGGCGATTCTCGACTACCTCGTGCGCAAGGCTGACGCAGATGCGGTCTGGCGGACGTTCGCCGAGCAAGTCCTCTACGTCTGTTACGACCGATCGACCTCGCTCAACAAGGTGCAGCAGGACAGGAATGCGCGCTTCGGGAAGCGGTTCGAGGCGCGCGTGGCCGATGCCACCGACATGACCGCGACTATCGCCAAGGGCAGCCTGAAGGGGGTTGTGCTGTCCAACGAGCTGCCGGACGCGTTCAGTGTGCACAAGACGATCCTCTCGGCCGACGGGACGGCTGAGGTGGCGTTTGTCGTGCCTTCGGTTCCAGCGCAGGCCTGGCGAACCGTGCAGCCGCTGCTGCCGGCCGCCGCCACGCGCGCCATAGAGGCTGACGATGCGGCCATCGAGGATCGATTTTTCGGCGGCCAGCGCGAGAGCGCGGTTTACCTTTCGAAGTCGTCGTTTGTCGCTCTGCTGGAGCATCTGCGTGCGACGCCCGTCTACGACGCCACGGCCAATGCCATGCAATTCCGGGAACTGTACGCGCCCGTGGCAACCGTGCCGATCGTGGCGGAACATATGGGCCGCTACGCAGAGATGTACGCCGGGGTGCTGGCCAGAGATTCCCGCGGCCTGGTCACGTACATCAATCCAGGCGCCGAGCGCTTCATTCGGGATGCCGCACAAGTGCTGAGCGCCGGATACATGCTGACAATTGATTACGGTGGCAACTTCGAGGAGATGCTGAACCAGCATTCGTATCCCCGTTTTCGCACCTACGGTCCGGCTTCGCGCACTGGGGCGAACCTGGCGCCCAATCAGATCGACACGTTCGCGCCCTACGTGGGGCCAACGCTCAACGACTTTACGACGGACGCGAACTTCACGCTGCTGGCGGCCGAAGGCGAGCTGGTGGGACTGAAGCCGATGTATTACGGTGCGCAGCGCGCCCTGCAGGCAGGGACCACCGTGTCCCTGGACACCGTTCCGAGCGATCGCGAGCGCGAGGGGAACGCGGTCGAATTCCAGAGCTGGGCCAGTAGCTTTGCCGGACCAGGTGTCTACAAAATGCTGCTGCAGCAGAAGGCGGGCACGGACCCGGCCTACCGCTTCCCCGGCCAACATCCTGAGGCGCTCGCCTTGGGAACGACAACGCTGGATTCAGCGCAGCGGCGTCGCGCGGACCTGATTGCGGAGCGGCTGAAGTCGCAGGCAGTTGTCGCCCGGATCGTCAAGTAAGCGCGGCGATCGTCGGGGTCTTGAGAACCAGACCGCGCTGCGTACCTGACTTGCGAGCTTGAGCGAGTACAATCCGCGCCAGTGTCCGGTCAGACCTCGCGGGAAACCTTCGGCTCGCGTTTTGGAAGCCTGATGACCATCATCGGCGTCGCCATCGGCCTCGGCAACGTCTGGCGCTTTCCGTACATGGTCGGGATGTTCGGCGGTGCGGCGTTCGTCCTCTTTTACGCCTTCATCTCGGTCGTCATCGGCGTGCCCGCGCTGATGGCCGAGTTCGCGCTTGGGCGCAACGCCCGCCGCGGTCCAGTCGGCGCGTTCGAAGCCGGAGGGCTGCCGTTCGGGAAGCCGATCGGCTGGTTCTTCTTTGCCATCGTCATCGCCGCAAGCGGCTACTACACGGCGGTCATCGGCTGGGTCCTGTATTACGCGATCGCCCAGGCCGCGATGTCGATCGGCGTCACCATTGATGCCGCCGCCGTCCTGCCGCCCGACACTGGTTTCGTCGCCAAGTCATTCCTGCTGCAACTCGTTTGTACGGGCGCCATCACGCTCGCCTGCGCGCTCGTGATCCTGAAGGGCCTGCGCGGCGGCATCGAGAGGGCCAGCAAAATCATCGTCCCCGTGCTCGTGGTGCTGCTCGTGGTGCTGCTCGTGCGGACGCTTACGCTGCCTCACGCGATGGAGGGCGTGCGCTGGTACATCCTCAAGTTCGAGCTGGCCGATCTGACGCCGCGCGTCATGGTGGGCGCGCTTGGCCACATGATGTTCTCGCTCTCGCTCGGCGGCACCTTCATGGTCGTCTACGGCTCGTACTTGAAACCAGAAGAATCCACGGTAGCGCCGGCGATCTGGACCGTGATGGGCGACACCGGGTCGGCGCTCTTCGCTGGTCTCGCCATCATCCCGGCTGTGTTCGCCATGGGCCTGGAGCCAACGTCGGGTCCAAGCTTGATCTTTTCGACGCTGCCGAAGGTCTTTGCCGCGCTCCCAGCCGGTTGGATGTTCGGCGCGCTCTTTTTCATCGGCCTGCTGGGCGCCGGCTACTTGTCGAACATCGGCGCGTTTGAAGTGCTGGTCGCCGGTCTCACTGACAACACACGACTCAACCGGACGACCGCCGTCTGGCTGATCTCGTCGGCGGTCTTCCTGATCGCAATTCCTCCGTCGATCAACATGCGGCTCTTCGTTCCGTGGGACCTCACGTTCGGTTCCGGGATGCAGACGCTGGGTTGCCTGCTGGCCGTGATCACGGTGGGATGGTGCATGAACCGATCGGCCGCGCTCGCGCAGATGGCCCGCGCGGGCGGTCCGCCGGTTCCCACGTGGCTCATTTATTGGATACGCTTTGGCATTCCGGCCGCGGTCCTCTCGGTGGGCGTGTGGTGGCTGCTCACGAGTGTGTTCGGCGTTGCCACGGCGGCATAGGGGAACAGGGAAGCGCGATGGCCGTCTCATACGAGAACTCGAAGATCATCTTCCAGGGGATCAAGGCCGCGGGCGTCAGGTCTCTGTCCGCGTTGCCCGAAACGTGGCTTGGCCTGCTCCTCCAGCAGGCGGAGCGCGACCCGGAGGTCACGCTGATTCAGGTGGCCAAGGAAGAAGAGGCCATCGGCGTCGCCGCAGGTGCCTACTTCGCGGGCACGCCGCATATCCTGCTCATGCAGAACCACGGATTCCTTGCGGCGATCAACGGCATCGTGTCGCTCGCGCAGCTGTACAACATTCCGCTCTGCATGCTCATCGCGCTTCGCGGGCACTGGGGCGAGCCGTATCCCTGGCACACCCGCGGGGGCATCGTGACGGAAGGCGTGCTCCGAGCCCTCAATATTCCGTTCGAGTACGCCCGCGACCCGAAGACCGTGGGCCGGCAAATCCAGGAGGCCTGGACGTTTTCGCAGAGTTCGCTTTCCCCAGTCGCGCTGCTCCTGACGCGCGAACTGATGGAGGACTAGTGGCGGCCACCAAATGAAGCGGGCGGAATGCATCGGCATGCTCTGTCCGGATCTCGAAGACAAGCTCGTCGTCACCATCATGGGCGCCTGCGCGCAGGAGCTCTACGACTTCGGGCATCGGGACAACTTTTTTTATCTCCAGCACGCCATGGGTCTCGCGTCGTCGATTGGTCTGGGCCTGGCCACGCACCTTCCGCATGAACGGGTGGTCGTGCTCGATGGCGATGGATCGGTGTTGATGAACCTGGGCACACTGGCCACGCTGGCGCGATACCGTCCGAAGAACCTGGTGCTCATCGTGTTCGACAATGGCAGCCTGTTGTCCACGGGCGGCTTTGACTCCCACACGACGTCGGGTGTCACTGACCTCGCCGCGATCGCGCGGGGTGCGGGCCTCGCGCATGTGGCCTCAGTGGATTCGGTCATGGGATTCGGTGACGCGGCAATTGAGGCGTTCACGCGGCAGGAACTCAGTGTCATCGTCGCCAAGGTCAGTGCCGTTGGGCCCAATCACTACGGCATGGATCTGGCCTTGCCCGAGAACGCGTTTCGATTCAAGCGATGGATTGCACAACATCGTTCAACTGGAGCTACCTGATCTATGTCGGTCCTCACCCAACTCATCACACAACTTGACACGGGCCGCCTCCGCGTCGTGGATCTGACGCAGCCGCTGGGACCGGAGACGCCCGTGATCGGGTTGCCGGCGATGTTTGGCGCCTCGCCCGGCGTCACGATCGACCTCATCTCGCACTTCGACGACAAAGGGCCGGCATGGTACTGGAACACCATCCGGATGGGTGAGCACACAGGCACGCATTTCGACGCGCCCGTGCACTGGATCACCGGCAAGGACCTGCCTGATAACGCGTGCGACACGATTCCTGCCGGCCGCTTCATCGGGCCTGCCTGCGTGATCGATGTCACCGGCGACGTGGACAAGGACGAGGATTTCCTGCTCACGCCCGGCCGTATCGAGGCGTGGGAGGCCACGCATGGCCGCATTCCCGCAGGGTCGTGGGTGTTGCTTCGTACGGGCTGGAGCCGGCGAACGGCTGCCGAGGCATTCCTCAATGTGCGCGCCGACGGCCCACACAGTCCAGGCTTCCACGCGTCCGCGTCTACGATGCTGGCGCGCGAACGCGACGTGCTGGGCGTCGGCGTCGAAACCGTCGGCACAGACGCGGGGCAGGCCGGGACTTTCGACCCGCCGTTTCCAAATCACACCATCATGCACGGCGCCGGCAAGTTCGGCCTGGCGAGCCTGCGCAATCTCGATCAGCTCCCACCGACGGGCGCAATTGTCATCGCGGCGCCGCTGAAGATCGTCCACGGCAGCGGGAGTCCGCTGCGTGTGCTGGCCATCGCGCCGGTAAGCGCGCACGCCTCGTGTCAATCGGACGCTGAAATGTAATAATCGCGGGCCTCATGCCGCTCACGTCAGGAACCCGTATCGGCGCTTACGAAGTCCTCCACGGCATCGGTGCAGGCGGAATGGGTGAGGTCTACCGCGCTCGCGACACGCGACTCGAGCGCGATGTCGCCCTGAAGGTCCTGCCGCCGGATTTGGCGGCTGACGAATCGAGGGTGCGGCGGTTCGAGCAGGAAGGACGAGCGGCCGCCGCGCTCAGTCACCCCAACATCCTTGCCGTATTCGACATCGGCCGCTCGAATGATGTGACCTACGTGGTGTCGGAGTTGCTGGAAGGCAGCACGCTACGCGAAGCGCTCGCCAATCCCGTGACTCCCTCGCGCGCGTGCACGTGGGCCGCGCAGGTGGCGCTCGGACTCGCGGCCGCACACGCGAAGCAGATCGTTCATCGCGACATCAAACCCGAAAACTTGTTCCTCACCGCCGACGGCCGCGTGAAGATCCTTGACTTCGGCCTTGCGCGAGTGGGCGCACCGCCGTCTCCCGACACCGAGACTGTCATCTCGCCAGAGCCCAACACGCACGCGGGAATGGTGCTGGGCACGGTCGCGTACATGTCGCCCGAGCAGGCGCGCGGACTCCCGGCCGATGCGAGGTCCGACGTGTTTTCCCTCGGTGTGGTGCTCTACGAGATGCTCGCGGGACGCTCGCCGTTTTCGGGAGCATCGGCGGTGGAGTCCATGCACGCGACGCTGACGCTCGATCCCCCAGAGGTGGATCCCGTTCGCGGTGTCCCGCCCACACTCGAGCGCATCGTCCGCCGCTGCCTCGAGAAGCGGCCGGAGGATCGATTTCATTCGGCACATGACCTTGCGCTCTCGCTCGAAGCTGTCGGCGGATCCACCACGCGATCGCATGCGTCGGGTAGCGCCATCGGGGTGGCGCCCATTGTCGCGGACGCGCCAGCGGCCCGCTCGCGCATGTCCATGGCTGTGGTCGGAGCGCTGATGCTGACGGCCGCCGCGGCAGGCTCAGCCGCAACCTATTTCCTCGCGCGTCCCGTTCCTGTCGAGGCGGCCACGTTCCAGCGCATGACCTTCCGCCGTGGCATGGTCCAGAGTGCGCGCTTCGAGCCCGGCAGCCGCAACGTCGTCTACTCGGCGCAGTGGCAGTCCGACGCACTGGCGATGTTCTCAGTGCGCCCCAACAGTCCGGAGTCACAGGTCATCGGTCAGTCTGAGGCGAAGCTGCTCGCGATTTCCGCAGACCAGCGGGCGGCGGTCCTTCTGCAGCCCCGACGCCAGACCGGCCGGTTCACAGGCACACTTGCGACGATGGCGCTTGGCGGCGGCGGGGCAAAGGAAGTGCTCCGCGACGTGATGGCCGCTGACTTCACGGCCGACGGCCGCATCGTCGCCATGGAGTACACCGGCGACACGACGAAAGTCCATTGGCCGGTGGGGACTGTGATCTACCAGACCAGCGAACTGCTGACCAGCTTGCGGGTCTCGCGGGGAGGTCTGATTGCCGTGACCAGTGTCAACCACGTCATCATTCTTGATTCCGCTGGCGCAGTGCGGTCGTCGATCGAGGCGTTCAACGCGACAGGCACCGCGTGGCACCCGGACCGCGAGGAGCTTTGGTACAGCGTCAGCGAGGGGCTGGGCGCCGGATCGATCTTCGCGGTCGAATCTGATGGGGCACGCCGGCTGGTGTGGCGCGGTCGCGCGATGTCGCTCCAGGACATCGCCGCGGATGGCGTCGTGCTTGCGATTGCGATGGACACACAGGGCGGCGTGCTGGTGCAAAGGGACGGTTCGTCCGAGGTGAAAGACCTCGCGTGGCTCGACGCGTCTGAAGCGTTCGCCGTGTCCCCATCCGGGGATGCCTTGCTCTTGACCGAAGTGGGCGACTCAGCCGGCGGCGTCTACATGCGGAAGCTGGACGGGTCACCGGCAGTGAAACTTGGCGACGGCATGGGCGTGTCCTGGTCACCGAAGGGCGACCGCGTGCTCATCACGAAGTCGCCGGCCGAAAAGGAAATCGTCCCCGTGGGCGCCGGCGTGCCGCGTGCGCTCAAGCATCCGGGCATCTGGACGATGTTCGGCTGGTTCAGCCCGGACGGCAGCCGGCTGCTCGTCAATGGCCGGATCAAGGACGGGCCGTATCGGTTCTGGTGGATGGACGAATCCGGGAACACCACCGAGGCAGGACCCAACGGGATCGACCACTGGGCCGGGCAAGTCCCGCTCTCGAACGACGGACGGTTGCTGGCCGCCTTCAAGAGCGGCCAGAACATGTCCGGGACGGTCGCGGTGTATCCGCTCGACGGCGGAGCGCCCATTCCGGTGGCAGGGATGAATCCCGATGAAGCCGTGATCCGCTTCTCGGAAGACGACCGCCACCTGCTGGTGTACGACCGCGACCGCCTGCCTGCGCGGATCTTCAAGCTCGACTATCGGACCGGAGTGCGCGCGTTGTGGCGCGAGTTCGCGCCAGCGGACGCCGCAGGCATCCCCGGCTTTCCCATGATCGCCATGACCCCGAGCGGCAGCGTGGTGGCCTATTCCTACTCCCGCTCGCTCGGGACGGCGTTCCTGGTCACGGGACTGAAGTAGTTCTGAGGGCGCCAGACCTCGCGAGTGGTCTCGGATCATGCCCCGTCTCGACGTCATGCCGACGCTCTCAGAGTGCAGAGGCGGACCAGACTGTAGGCGGCTGGTCGCGCAATCCCAGGCAAGCGCGTGTCCATGAGCCGGTGGTGTTCAGCGGGATGCTTCTGAAACGACAGCGGTGACCGCGCTTCGGAACGTGGCCGGGTCAATTGCCGGGAACTGATACAGCGCTGGCTCAATCGCCTCAAAATACTCGAGGAGTCCCGGGCCGGTGACCAGCCCCCGGGCCAGCATTGCCTTGACATCATTTCGATCGGTCTCGTGACCACGCTCGATCTTTGCCAACGCCTGGGCGTAAAAGTCGAAGTGCCGGAACGTGACCACGCCTTCCTGCGCGACAAACGGGCTGCGGTCCTGCCATCCGGGTTTCATCGGAATGAAGTCGGCGGGTGAGGCGAGTTCGACGTTGACGTCGAACCTTTCTTTCAGGCCTGGCAAGGCCCGCAGCACGGCGTCGTCGCTCTCACCGAATGCGAGGTCGATATCGATCGTCGCCTCGCGCCAGCCCTCGAGGACCGCTGTGCTTCCTCCCACCAGATACACCTGCAAGGGACCGCGGGCCTCACGAGCGAGCGCCTTCATGAAGGCGCGCAGGCGGGTGGCGTCTACTGGTTGGCGCATGGCAGGGCCCGCTCGAAGCTCACCAACCTTCGAAGCAGGGCGTTGTACTTGGAGTGTGCTCCGTCGCCGTACTTGCCGGCGAGAAGGGAGTAAAGCGAATGCTCCGGTGACTGGCGGGCGTCACCAGTGGGCACGTCAATGCCGCGGGCGCGAAGGTTGGTTGCACCAATCCGGACCAGCGCCGCCTCGATTGACTCAACGCCGGCTCGCAAGTCGCGGAGTCCAGTCATCACCAGGTCGCCACCAGGCAGTGCGAGCATGTTGGTGGATTCCACCTGGTGATTATAGTGGCCGGGCACGCTGGAGGTAGTTCAGGCCGCGCTACGAACTCGATCAGAACTTCACAGTCGTCCTCGCATAAAGGAACCGCCCGTTGATTCCGTAGGTGTTGGTCGTGGAATAACGCACCCCCTGCGGCTGCAGTTGCGGAAGCACCTGCTCCGGGTAGACGTCGAAGAGGTTCTGCACGCCCAAGCCGAATGTGACGTTCTTTAGCCGGTAGCTCGCCTCCAGGTCCGTGATCCACTTGGCGGAAAACGTCTGATCATCCGCGCCTGTGGTGTTCAGCTGCTTGACGCAGTAGCTGCCGTACAGCCCCACATTCGTGTTCACGCCGAAGCCGTTCTTCGTCCAGTCGCCGATCACGCGAGCCTGATTGCTGGGCTGACCGCATTCGGTGCGCCCGCGTTCCACACGGTCGTAGAGGACGTTACCGAGGCCCGCCAGTGGCACCGGGGTGATGACGTCGCCTTCGATGCGCGTGCGGTTGTAGTTGTAACCCGCGAACACGCGCAAGGTGCTGCCGTCGTTGAGCGCCGTGTTGTATTTGGCGATCAAATCGACGCCAGTCGTACGGGTGTTAATTGCGTTCGTGAAGAAACGCGCTCCGGTCGCTCCCAGCGGCGCGAGCAGTGCGCTGATTGCACCTCCGGTGAAGTTTCCGGAGAACACGATTCGGTCGTCGATCTTGATGTTGTAGTAGTCCGCCGTGAAGTCGAACTTCTGAGTCGGGGTGAAGGCGAAGCCTGCCGTCAGCTGCACCGAGTCCTCGGGTTTGAGGTCCGTGGCCCCCAGAGCGCGGGCCACTGGGCTTGCCACGGCGAAGGTGCCCACTTCCACCGGGACCGTGCCCTGCCCGGGAATACTGAGGAAGTTGGTGCTGACCGCGGAGAAGTTGGACTGCGCCAGTGAAGGGGCTCTGAAGCCGGTGCTGGCCGATCCGCGCAGCACCAGGCGCTCGTGGGCCTTGAGGCGCAGTGTGACCTGGCCGTCCAGATTGCTCCCGAAGTCGCTGTAGTGTTCGTAACGTCCGGCCGTCTCCACTCGAAGGCGGTTCGTCACGTTACCCTCGACGTCGGCGTAGAAGGCCACGTTGTTGCGCGACGTGTTGACCGCATTGGACGGCCTGAACCCGGGGAACACCTGAGCACCAGGGACCGCGGTCGCACCGTTCGAGGCTCGCACGCCGCCATCCCGATACGAGTCGGGTTCGCCCGCCGTGATCTCATACCCCTCACGCCGGAACTCGGTGCCGAACGCAACGTTCACCGGGCCTGCGAGGCCCAACTTGAATGACCGCGACACGTCGAGGTTGGCCAGGACCTGATTTCCGGCCAGCGTGCCCGCGAAGAATTCGGTCTTCGAGGTCGGACCCAGCGACGCGTTCAGCGTGTTCGTGATGTCGAAGTCCATGCTGTTGCGCCCGCCCTGGAGTGACAGGTCCACATACCAATCTCTCCTGATCCCGCGCAGACCGATGGTCGCCGACCCATCGATCACTGATGTCTCGATCAGCGGCAGGAAGCCCTGCGGGTAAATCTGCGGCCAGTTCTGCGTGAACTGGATTGCGCGCCGGTAGAAGCCCGGAGCCGTTGCGGCCCGGTTGCTCATGCCGCCGAAGGCGTATAGGAAGCTGGTTTCACCCGTCGGCACCTGCAGATTCAGAAAGCCCAAATAGTCTCTTGTTTCCGCGTCGCCCACCCAGTGACTGGGCTGGGGCACGGCGTTCTTTCCCGCGTCACCCACCACAATCTGATCGCGCGGATCCGGCCCCGCCCGATTGGTGCGGTTGCGGTCCCGATATTCGCCAGTGAGAAACACCCAGCCCTTGCCCAGCTTCAGGCCCTTGGTGACACCGCCGTCCAACATGCCGCCGTCCCACGTGGTTCCTCCGCCGACCCCTTGATCGGTGGCGGTCGTCCCGCCTTTGAGGTCCAGCGTCGTCACACTGGTCCCGGCCTTGAGCACGATGTTGATCACGCCGGCGATGGCGTCCGAGCCGTACTTCGCGGCAGCGCCGTCGCGCAGGATCTCGATGCGCTCAATCGCGGAGACGGGGATGGCGTTCAGATCGGTGCCCGTGGAGCCGCGCCCCATCGTGCCGTTGACATGGACGAGCGCCGTTGCGTGGCGACGCTTGCCATCGATCAGGACCAGCACCTGGTCGGGGCCCAGGCCGCGCAGGCTCGCCGGGCGCACGGACGACGAACCATCGGCGATGGTGGTGCGCGGGAAATTGAATGAGGGGGCCAGCCGCTGGATGACCTGCATCGTCTCACTCGCGCCGGTCGACTCAATTTGGCGGGCAGTGATGATGTCCACCGGCACGGCTCCTTGAGCGTCCATCCCCACCGTGCGCGAGCCGACGGTAATCTCCTCGGAGAAGGTGATCGCCAGTGCGAAGTCGTGAGTGACCGTCCCGGCAGCCGGCCTGAAAGACCATTGCTTCGGGAGGAGTCCCTCTGCCTTCACGCGCACATCAAGGAGCCTGTCCGTGGGCGTGCCCGCTGGGAGATTGAGGGTATAACGCCCGTCGGCGTCGGTGGTGGCGCTCAGTTTGAGAGAGTCGATCGAGACAATGGCCCCCGGCACGGGCTGGCCGTCGTCAACCGTGGTGACGACTCCGGTGAGCACCATGTCCTGCTGGGCATCGACGATGGCGGAACCTGCGAGCAACAAGAGAGCGAAGACGAGATTCTTCATTGCGAATCCTCCTCATCGTGAGCGATAGAACGGTTATCTCACAGAACGGTCCCAACCGGTCGACGGTGATGACGGCGTACCTCTAGAAGACCGACTTGTACGATCCCGTGACCTGGTCGGCCGTGATCGCGGTGATTGCGACAAGCCTGCCGCCTGCCCGCGCCACCCGCATCGACATCATGCGCGTGGTGCGCGCCGGGTAGGGTTGGTGCGCGCCGGACTGGTTCACGCGCCGAGCCGGTCAAAAAGTCGCTGTGTCAATTGACGAATCGGCACCTGCGTCGAGGTGGCCGAGAGTTGTTGGGCGGCGCCGCCGGGGGTCACAACCCACGTCTCGGTGACCTCGGGAATGGTCCTGGCGAGCGACACCGGCACGGGTACGGCGTCCACCTGCTGAATGGAGAACTTCGCCTCAATGGCGATCCACCCCGCGCCGTTGACGCCACTCGTCCGAATCAGGAAGTCGATTTCTTCGCCTTCCTTGGTGCGCCAGAAGGAGAGCTCCAGGCCAAGTCCGCAGTGATCGCGCGCGCGAATGAGTTCGCCGAAGACGAGGGTCTCAAATAACGGCCCTGCCTGTGGACTTGCCAGCATCGGTTCCGCCGTGCGCCAGCCCTGCAGGTGGGCGGCCAAACCGGTGTCGAGAAAATACACCTTCGGGGTTCTCACCACGCGTTTGTTGAGGTTGGTGTGAAACGGTGGGAGCCGAACCACCAGCGCATTCCGCTGGAGTGTGTCGAGCCACTGCGTCACTGTTTGTCCCTTCACACCTGACTGCTGCCCGATGTCGGTGGCGTTGAGCAACGTTCCGGTGCGCGCGGCGAGCAACTGGAGGGCGCGCAGGAATCCGTCGACTTGAAGAATACCTGCTGTGGCGGCGACGTCCCGTTCGACGAACGTGCGAACGTAGTCTGCGAGGTACCGCGCCGGGTCGAGGTCGGTGCGCGCGTACAGTTCCGGGAAGCCACCGCGAATCATCCAGTCGGCGATCGACGCGCGGTCGCCCAGTTCCTGTGTGGACAGGGTGTGAAGAAAAAAGTAGCTGGCGCGGCCCGCGAGCGACTCCCGAACGCTATTGTCCAGGAGCTGTCGATTGGAGCCAGTGATCCAGATCGACGGTTCCGCCCGGCCCGCCCGTCGCGACTCGTCGATCCTCCGCTTGATCTCTGGAAAAAGTGCCGGGGCCAGCGCGGCCTCATCAAGAATGATTGGCCTGCCGTCGGCTAGGCCCGCTGATTCCAAAAGCAGCGCCGGGTCATCCTGCGCGCGGCGGCGCACCTGGATGTCATCAAGAGAAATCCAGGTGGCCTGCGGCAGGTGCTGCGCGAGTAGTGAACTCTTGCCGGATTGGCGCGGCCCCACGAGTACTCGCGCCGGCAGAGCCGGCTGGTCCAGGAACGCTCCCAGATCGCGACTTATCCACACTTGACGATTATACGTTGCCAACGTAAAATCGTCAAGTCTCTGATTATAAGCAAGATGCAAGTCGCACCGACCTCCACCACAGGTCAAACCCCACGTTTTTTCTGGAACCTGCGATGATGGGCTCATGCCCCGGCAGAGTTACGTTGCGCCGAAAAAATAGCACGCAGATGGAGGCACCAGGCAGCTTCACCTTCATGTCGTTCGGAGTTGGCGTCAAGGTCGAGTCGAACCGGGCCTCACAACTGGATTGGATCCGGTCCCGCATCGAGTCGATTATGGCGGGCCATGTGGAGCCCATCGCCGACCGGCCAGTGCAACGAGTCATCTCAATCGTGACCGCCGACGACGGGTTGCTATCGCTGTTTCTTGATGGCGAGGACCTCGGCAGGACGTCGTCAGAACCCATCGCGTTGCAGTACTTCTGCGCACAGCTGAAGCTCGCTATCAGCGCGTCCGCACGTTTGCACATCATCGTGCACGCCGGAGTGGTGGGAGTTGGTAACAAGGCGGTTGTGCTCCCTGCGCACAGTTTCCAGGGGAAGACCACGCTCGTTCGCGAGCTGGTGTCACGCGGTGCCACCTACTATTCAGATGACCTCGCCGTGTTCGATCTGGAGGGGCTTGTGCACCCCTTCGCCAAGACACTCTCGTTGCGCGGCATCTCGAACGCCTACGAACAAGTGGAGCAGTCGGTGGAGAGCCTTGGCGGAGTGACGGGTGCAGGCCCGCTGCCGGTGGGCATCCTGCTCCTGACACACTTTGATCCAGCGGCGCAGTGGCGGCCTCAGGAAATAAGCGCAGGTCATGCGCTTCTGAAGCTTACCGAGCACACGCAGAATCTTCGCGCCAATCCCCGGGTGGCGCTGGACGTCCTGGGCAAGGTGGTCAACGGCGGAGCGATTTTGCTTGAGTCACCACGCCGCGACGCGAGCGAGGTTGCCGATCACATTCTGGAACGGCTGTCCCGCGTTGCGTTCGGTTCCGCGCACTGTTAACATTTGCGCACATGCTGCAGTCTTTGAAACCACTGGCCCGCACCGAAGGTCTCGTCATGCACGAGATGCCGGGCGAACTTCTCGTTTACGACATCAAGTCCGACAAGGCACATTGCCTCAACGCCACATCGGCTTCGGTATGGAAGGCCTGCGACGGTGCACGAACGGTGGCAGACCTCTCTGCACTGTTTGATGCCCAAGCGGGTCGGGGTCATTCCGAAGGTGTGGTGCTGCTCGCTCTCGAGCAATTTCAACAGAACAACCTCCTGCAGAACTCAGTGGATTTCGGCCCGTCGTACTCTCGCAGGGACCTCATCAGGACAATCGGACTGACCTCGCTGATGGTCCTGCCAGGCGTGGCCACCCTGGCCATGCCCAAGGCTCCGCAGGCGTCGTGCCAGTGCGTGACTCCTGGCGATTGCCTGGCGCAGTCCTCGTGCCCGAGCATGGTCAACTGCAACGGCTCCGGTATTTGCGCACCGTAGCCTGATGCCCGGCACCGAAGTCGAGATGCGCCGCCGCCTCGAGACTCTCGGCGACGAGATCGAGGCGCAGTGGTGTTCCGCAAATTACGCTGAAAGCAGATTCCCTGAACTGGCGGCGGACGCGTTGCGCCAGGCCGACCTGCCGTCACATCTGCAACTTGGGGACGTTCTTCGGTGGGCGCTGCAGACGCAACGGCTACCTGCACAACGGGATGTAGAGTCCCGCTTCGGCGATCCAGCCCTCACGCTGTTCGCGGGCCGACGGTTCAATATCGACGTCTACGCCTGGTTCACCGGCACCACGGCTCTGCATCAACACGGGTTCGCCGGCGCGTTCCAGGTGCTTCAGGGGTCCAGCATCCATGCAGACTACGGGTTCTCGCCGTCACAGGACGTCAGCCCGTACTTCCGTTTCGGCGAATTGTCTCTTCACGGCTGCGAGCTGCTCGAGAAGGGCGCGATCCAGGAAATCCTTCCCGGCTCCGCCTACATCCACCGACTCTTTCACCTCGATCACCCGTCGGCATCGCTGGTGTTGCGCACCGCCAGCAGCCCGGCACATCAGCCTCAGTTCTCATACCTTCCGCCCTGTATCGCCATCGATCCATTCTTCGAAGACGCGGCCACAACAAAAAGGCTTCAGTGCCTGCAGGCCCTGTACCGGAGCCTGAGTCCGGAGGCCGACGACGCGGCAGTCGAATGGCTGGCACGCAGCGACATCCACACGGCCTTCCAGATTCTCTCGATGCTTCGACTGCTTCTGGGCCGAACGGAAGTGGAGCGGCTCTTTGGCGTGGGTCTCGACGATGGCCGCTTCGGGCGGATGTTGGACGCGGTGGGAGCCCGGCATGGCACTGCGGTTGAGCGCTTAAAGGAAGTGTTCGCCGAGCAGGAGCGCCACGATCAGCTTGTCTCGCTGCGCGGCTCGATCACCGATCCCGAGCACCGGTTTTTTCTCGCGTTGCTCCTGAACGTTGACGACCGCGATGCGATTCTTGCGCTGGTCCGTCAGCGGTTTCCGGCGGCAGAGCCCCGCGAGAAGGTCTTGGAGTGGTCCGGTGCGCTCGCCCGGACGCGCGTCATGGGCGCCGCGTTGCCAAACGCACTCGGCATCGCCGGTTTCGACGACTTCGACCTGATGGTTCTCGAGCAATTACTCGAGGACGCTACAGACGATGAGATCGTCGCAACCTTGGCGCGCGGTGACTCCAGCCCCAACGTCCGGGCGCAACTCGAGTCCCGGCTTCGAAAAATCCGCAGCGCACCGGTCCTGCGCTCGCTCCTGCGCCAGTCGCCCACACCGTCTCTCTAGTCCTGTTGCCATGGCTGACCTGGCAACAGCTGCGCTATTCGTCTTCGCCATCGCTGCCGTGACCGGCTTTGTGGGATGGACGCGCGCATGTCTCCGGCAGCAGGGCCTCATGGCCGATCGCATCGGCGCGCTCGAGCGCGCGCTGTTGGAACAGGCGCTGACGACTGGAGATGTCGCTAAGGCCGAGGCACCGGGCGAGGGGCTGCCTGTAGGCGCGGCCATCCACGGCATTGCACCTGCCCTGGCTGACGGCCGGCCGATCTTGATCGTGTTCGTCAGCTCGGGATGTCCACCGTGCGCGGCCCTGCTGTCAGAAGTTGACCGCTGGCAGGCAAGGCTCGGTCAGGCGGCACAGATCAGGGTGGTGAGTCGCGACGAGCGGGATGGCCGGAACATCGCCGACGGGTTTCGCGCGCGGTGGACTCCGGCCGGCGTGCTGGTGGGGAGCGCAGGACGAATCGCCAGTACGGTGCGTTACGGAAACGACGGCGTGCGGGAACTCTTCGAGGCCCTGGCCGGGTGTACCGCTGGTGCCGAGGTGAACGAAAGTGCGCTCAATCGCGCGCTTGGTTCCCGGCTCGGCGACACGGCTCTTGTGGTCGGTGACGTCACTCCGGCACCCGAGCTCCTGATGGCTGGTGGCCGGAGCCTGGCGCTTGAGGGGACGCTTCACCTCTTCTGGGACCCAACGTGTCGGTTCTGCCAGGCCATGGCTGATGACATCGCTGCGATTGACGCCGCACCGCTCGTCGGCTCTCCAAGAGTGGTGTTCGTCGATTCGGACGTGGCGCCACTCTTCGGAGCGCGGGGAACGCCCACAGCGGTCCTGGTGGACGGCCACGGCAAAATTGCATCCACGGTAGCCGTTGGCAGAGACGCGATCCTCAGTCTGGTTGCGCCAGGGCGTGCCGGGCTGCCGAGTCGATAAGCAGATCTCCGAAAGCATCGGCGTCGGCCGATGCCGCGGTCTTCGCGCTCCGGCGCCCTTACACCGCGTGGCACGCACCGTCAGCGTCGTCATGCATGAACAGTGAGAATCCCAGTAACCGAAGGGCATGCTGCCTGGTCAATCGAGCCGGCAAATCATGATCCAGCCACGCCCGAAGATAGGCACTGCGCAGGCGGCCTTGGCGGACCGAAGTGATCGGTGTGTCCAGAACCGCGTCCAACTCAGAGGAATGCGACACCATCTGCACCCAGGTCAGCACGGTCCAGGCGGCCGCCTTGAGTCCGCACTGGTCCAGCCGCGAGCGGACGACGAGCCAATCGACGTCGCGGCGGAGCCACCATGAGGCGAGGTCGGCCACGCGATGCAGGCCAAGTCCAGATGTCGAGACGTGTTTGCTGATGGCCGCGTGAACCAGCATCAGGAACAGCGCATCAGCGTCGAGGAGAATCCACCGGCCGTCATGGCGCTGGCGCCGCTCCAGCAGTCCGTCAACAACGGCACGCGGCACCCTGCCGGGCCGGACGATGTCCCAGTGCAGATCGATCCACACCATTCGCTTGCACAACGCCACTTCATGGCTCGCCACCTCTGGATTGACGTTCAGCCGATACCCGGATTCAACCAGCACACGCGCGGCCTCCACCCGCTGATCGGGCGCGACCAGAATGTCGATATCGCCGCACGTTCGCACTGCCGGGTCGTCGTACGTGAGTTCACGACTGGCAGCCCCTTTGATGACCGCGTACCGGATACCGGCACGTTCAAACAGATCGTCGATTTCCTGGATGGCTGCCTTCTGCTTCAGATAGGTGAACGTCGCGTCCAAGCGGTGGGCGGCGAACGTCGTGGCCCGCGTGGCCTCGTGCCACAGCGGCGCCAGGTGCTGCTCCACGATGACGGCTTCCAGTTTGGCACCGCCGGCGTCAAGTGCGCGTTGAAGCACTTCGGCGGTGTTGCTGCGAAACACCGGCAGAAGAGCTGTCGTCGCCAGGGAGTGGCGGTAATGGTGAGGCGCGTTGTCCACGCAAGCGATTCTACGCGGTGGGCGGGGCTCTGCCTCCGGCCACCGCCCTTCACCCGTTTCACAGGCGGCGAGCGCGAGCCAAGCCGACACCCTGT
>JBKJJZ010000554.1:0-12195 GCA_046597705.1 Vicinamibacterales bacterium
GGACGGACAAATCCTCGAGGAAGGCATCACCGAGGCCGGGTCGATCTCGTCGTGGATTGCTGCGGGCACGGCCTACGCCTCGCAGGGCGTGAACACGATACCGTTCTTCATTTTCTATTCGATGTTCGGCTTCCAGCGTGTGGGCGACTTCATCTGGGCGGCGGCCGATGCGCGGACGAAGGGCTTCCTGCTGGGTGGCACCGCTGGGCGCACGACCTTGGCGGGCGAAGGCCTGCAGCATCAGGACGGCCAGAGCCACGTGCTGGCACTGTCGGTGCCCACGTGCCGGTCCTACGATCCTGCGTATGCCTACGAACTCGCGGCCATCGTTCAGGACGGTATCAAGCGCATGTATGTCGATGGCGAGGACACCTTCTACTACATCACCGTGATGAACGAGCAGTACGACATGCCGCCGATGCCAGCAGGCGTGCACGACGGCATCATCAAGGGCCTCTACCCCTACAGCAAGTCGACCGCGCAGAAGTCGAAGTTCAAGGCGCAGTTGCTGGGCAGCGGCACGATCCTGAATGAAGTGATCAAGGCGCAGGGGATGCTCGAGTCCTACGGTGTGGCTGCCGACGTGTGGAGCGCCACCAGTTACAACGAGCTCTATCGCGACGGACACGCGGCCGAGCGGTGGAATCGCCTCCATCCGATGGAGACACCCAGAGTGCCGTACGTGACCGAGTGCCTCGGCAAGACCGAAGGCGTGGTGGTGGCGGCGTCCGATTATCTGAAGAGCCAGGCCGACATGATCTCTCGCTGGGTTGGCCGGCCGATGGTCACGCTTGGGACCGACGGCTTCGGCCGTTCCGAGGATCGCGCCTCCCTGCGGGACTTCTTCGAAGTGGACGCCCGATACATTGTCATCGCCACGCTCTCGGCGCTGCACCAGCAGGGGCAGCTGGACGCCAAGGTGGTGGCCAAGGCCATCAAGGACCTCGGCGTGAATGCCGACAAGTCGAACCCGGCGCTTTCGTAGCAGACAACGAGGACACATGGCACTGGAATTCAAGGTCCCCGAACTCGGGGAAAACGTGGAAAAGGGCGACGTCGTCCGGGTCATGGTCAAGACCGGCGATGTGGTGGCGGTCGATCAGGCCATCTTTGAACTCGAGACCGACAAAGCGACGATCGAAGTCCCGTCCACCGTGGCTGGCAAGGTCACGAACGTGGCCATCAAGCCGGGCGACAAAGTGAAACCCGGGCAAGTCGTGCTGACGGTGGAGGAGGAGGCGGCTGGCGCCGGGACGCCCACGCCACAGGAGAGCGCTACCGTTCAGGAGGCGGGCGGCGAACCTGAGTCCGGAAGTCGAGAGGTACCGGACCTGGTCGGTGTCGAGGGCACGCCTTCCGAGGCAAAGACTGCTGAGGCTCCGGCGAAGGCGCCGGCCCCGGTCGTCAACATCGCATCAGGGCGCGCTGCGGAACGCTCTGGGGACCCACGGGGCTTCAGCCCTGGGGATGCCAAAGGAACCGGGGGAGCCGCGGCACCCGCAATCGCCGCTGCGCCGTTGGAACTGGCGCCCAGCGTGCCGGCTGCGCCCTCCGTCAGGCGATTCGCGCGTGAACTCGGGGTGGATATAGCACAGGTGCCCGGCACGGGTCCTGGGGGCCGCATCGGGCAAGAGGACGTCTCGGCGTACGTGAAGACGCAGCTGACTGCAGGCGTTTCGGCCTCGTCTGCGGCACGCGGCTACGCGGCATTGCCGGACTTCTCGAAGTGGGGCGGAGTCGAGCGCAAGCCGATGTCGAACATCCGCCGCAAGACCGCGGAGCACCTGACGCAAGCCTGGCAGGCTCCGCATGTCACCCAGAACGACAAGGCTGACTTGTCGGGATTTGAAGCCTTCCGGGAGGCGTTCGGCTCACGTGTGGAAAAGGCGGGCGGTAAGCTGACGATAACCGCCGTGGTGATCAAGATTCTGGCAGCCGCGATCGATCGCTACCCGCAGTTCGCTTCATCAGTCGACATGGCGAACGAGGCCATCGTCTACAAGCAGTATCGTCACATCGGCGTGGCCGTGGATACGCCGAACGGCCTGCTGGTCCCGGTCATCCGCGACGTGACCACCAAGACGATCACGCAAATCGCCGTTGAACTCGGCACGCTCTCGCAGAAGGCGCGCGACAAGAAACTCAGCCTCGACGAAATGTCGGGCGGCGTGATGTCGGTGACGAACCTGGGGGGTATTGGCGGCACCTCGTTCACGCCGATCGTCAATCAGCCCGAAGTGGCCATCCTCGGAATGTCGCGCGGCGGCATCGAACCGGTCTGGCAGGACGGCCAATTCGTGCCGCGCCCGATGCTGCCGCTTTCGCTGTCCTACGACCATCGCGTCATCGACGGCGCCGACGCCGCACGGTTCCTGCGCTTCGTCGCCGAAGCTCTGGAACAGCCGCTGACGATGTTGCTGTAACCAAATTCCCATGCCTTCAACACAACTCGTAGTCATTGGTGGTGGTCCTGGCGGATATGCCGCGGCGTTTTATGCGGCGGATCTTGGGATGCAGGTCACGATTGTCGATATGGAGGCCAACCCGGGCGGGGTGTGTCTCTACCGCGGCTGCATTCCCTCAAAGGCACTTCTTCATGTCGCCAAGGTGGCGAGTGAAGCGAAGCACGCCACTAATTGGGGCCTGACGTACGCCGAGCCAAAGATCGACCTCGGCAAGCTGCGGTCGTTCAAGGACGGCGTGGTGGCAAAGCTGACGGGCGGTCTGGGCCAGCTGTCGAAGCAACGCAAGATCACGTTCATCCAGGGCAAGGCGTCGTTTGTGGACGCGAAGAATCTCAGCATCGAACTGACGGCCGGCGGCACCGACACGCTGGCGTTCGAGCACGCGATCATCGCGACCGGTTCCCATCCAACCACGATTCCCGGACTGTCGATCAAGAGTGATCGCTTGATGGATTCGACCGGGGCGCTCGACCTGCCTGAGATTCCCAAGAGCCTGCTGGTGGTTGGCGGTGGATACATCGGCCTTGAGCTTGGCTCGGTGTATGCGGCGCTTGGCACGAAGGTCACGGTCGTCGAGATGACCGACGGACTGTTGCCTGGCGCCGACCGCGATCTGGTGACGTTCCTGGCGCGTCGGCTCGAAACCGTGCTTGACAAAATCCTGCTGAAGACGAAGGTCGTCAGCATGACAGAGGCCAAGAAGGGCATCGTTGTCAAAATGGAGAGTCCGACAGGCGAGGCGTCGGAGCAGACGTTCGATCGCGTTCTTGTGTCGATCGGCCGGAAGCCGAACTCAAATGTGGCTGGTCTCGACAAGACCGGAGTGACGGTGGGAGATCGTGGGTTCATCACGGTCGACCCCTCGATGCGCACCACGGCGCCGAATATCTTCGCCATTGGCGACGTCGTGGGTGAGCCGATGCTGGCGCACAAGGCTTCACACGAAGCGAAGGTGGCCGTGGAGGCGATCCTTGGCCACAAGGTGGCCTTCGAGCCGCAGGCGATTCCAGCGGTCGTGTTCACGGATCCCGAAGTCGCGTGGTGCGGACTCACCGAGAACGAGGCGAAGAAGCAGGGCCGCAAGGTCGAGATCGCCAAGTTCCCGTGGGCGGCGCTCGGCCGGGCGCAGGCGATTGATCGGCCTGATGGCATGACCAAGCTCGTCATTGATCCCGAGACCGAGCGCATCCTGGGCGTTGGCATCGTCGGCGCCGGCGCGGGAGAACTCATCGCCGAGGGCGTGCTTGCCGTCGAGATGGCTGCGCTTGCGAGCGACCTGAAGTTGTCCATCCATCCGCATCCGACGATGTCGGAGACGTTGATGGAAGCAGCCGAGGTGTTCTTCGGCCATTCAACGCACGTGTATCGGCCGAAGAAGAAGTAGGGCCTCGACCGATGCCCGTCATGGTTGCGAGCGGGTTGCTCATCCTGGCGCTGAGCGTGTCGCCGGGCCAGACCGTCGCACAGACGCCAGCACCACAACCCGCGTCCCTGGCATCGCCCGTGGGCCTCTGGATCACCACCGACGACAAGACCGGCAAAGTGCGAGGCCGGGTGCGTATCTACGAAGAGGCAGGGCGATACTTCGCGCGCATCGACGCTGCGCTCCAGGGAGAAGACCCTGCAACGCGTTGTAAAGTCTGCAAGGATGATCGCAAGAACCAGCCGTACCTCGGACTCCTGGTCATTCGAAACATGCAGCAGAAGGGTGACGAATATTCCGGAGGCGACATCCTCGACCCGGACACGGGCAAGGTCTACCGCTGCAAGTTCAGGCTTGCGACAGGCGGCACGCGACTCATCGTCCGCGGTTACATTGGAATCTCACTCTTGGGACGCTCCCAAACCTGGCAACGAACTCCAGGGTAACGATCACGGTTATGCGCACGAGGAACCCCTATGGCTAGAGTCGCGAAAGTCGGCCGTAACGATGCCTGCTCCTGTGGAAGCGGCAAAAAATTCAAGAAGTGCTGCGAGGCGAAGCAGGGCCGGAGTCGCGGCGCGACAATGATGGCGGTGCTTGTCTGTGTGATTCTGGCCGGCGGGATCCTGGCGGTCGTCTCGAACTTCACCACCGACGTCGCCCACACGCCAAAGTCCAGCGGCGTCTGGTCTCCAGAGCACGGGCACTACCATTAGGAACTGGCGGAACTGGCGGAACTTGAAGTTCCTTCAGCACCTTGATACCTCGTGTGATAATTCACCCCGAGGTATTTTTTCATGTCCGTGGTTTCCGTACGTGCGCGTCTTCTCATTCTCGTCTGCCTTCTGGCCGCCGTCCCGGTATTCGTCATCGCACAGCAGTCTCGCCCCGGTCCGCCGGCGCCAACCGCGCCGATGTCGCCCGACCTGGTGAATGCGAAGTTCGAGCGGGATCCCAAGCAGCCGATCGACGAGGAGTACACGAAGAAAATCAAGGAGTACACGACCGAGTCGTTCTTCCTGTCGCCCTTCGTCGATTACCTGCCGGCGTCAAAGACCGTCCCGACGCCGATGGCGGTGCTTGGCAACATCGCGGGTGCCCCGGGCAAGTTGCCGTACACGAAGGAAGTGCACGACTACATGCGCCTGCTGGCGAAGTCCACGCCGCGCGTGCGCGTCATGTCGATTGGCATGTCTGAGGAAGGCCGCGAGATGATTGCCGTGGCCGTGGCGTCCGAAGCTGTGCTGGCCCGGTACGATGCGAATAAGGCCAACCTCGAGAAACTGGCCGACCCGCGCCTGATCAAGATGAACGACACGGAGGCTCTGCGCCTCGCGGCTGAAACGACGCCCGTCTACTACATCACCGGAACAATTCACTCGCCCGAGGCGGGGGCGCCAACCGCGCTGATGGAACTGGCTTACCGGTTGGCCGTTGACGACAGCGCCTACATCAGGAACATTCGCGACCATCTCATCACGCTGATTACGCCGGTAGTGGAGACCGATGGTCGCGATCGCATGGTGGACCTGTACGAATACGGCAAGAAGTATCCGGATCGCCAGGTACCGAACCTGCTGTATTGGGGCAAGTACGTGGCGCACGACAACAACCGCGACGCGATGGGCATGACCCTGAAGCTCACCGAGAACGTGCTTGGCACTTACATCGATCAGAAGGCCCAGGTACTGCACGATCTGCACGAGTCGGTTGCGTATCTCTATGACAACACGATTGGCGACGGTCCCTACAACGCCTGGATCGATCCGATCCTGACCAACGAGTGGCAGATGGTGGGTTGGCACAACGTGAATGAGATGACGCGCCTGGGAATGCCTGGCGTGTTTGCGTTCGGCACGTTCGACACGTGGTCGCCAGGATACCTGATGTTCATCGCTGCCACGCACAACGGCATCAGCCGCCTCTATGAGACATTCGGCAATGGCGGAAACGCCGACACGCGAGAGCGAACGCTGCCTCCCACGCAGACGTCGCGCACGTGGTATCGGCAGAATCCGCCACTGCCGAAGGTGAACTGGTCGCTCAGGAACAACAACAACTACGAACAGACGGGTGTGCTGGTCTCGCTCGGTTACTTCGCGAACAATCGCCGGCAGTTCCTCTGGAACTTCTACGAGAAGAGCAAGCGCTCCATTCTCAAGGCCACCACCGAGGGGCCGGCGGCGTATGTGCTTCCCGCGAACGATCCGCGCCTGGGCACACAGGCCGAACTGCTGCGCATGCTGCAGAAGCAGCGCGTCGAAGTCTCGCGCGCCATCGGCCCGTTCTCGGTGGAGGTGCCCGTTCGTCCCGCACCCGGTGGACGTGGAGGCCGCGGCGCCGGCGAAGGCGACGACAACGCGGCTGCTGGTGACGCCGGTGCGGCTCGCGAGGGTGGTGCCGGCCGCGGCAACGCTCGCCGAACCGAAAAGCGCGACTTTCCGGCAGGCTCCTACATCGTCCGGATGGACCAGCCGTACTCGCGCATCGCCGACGCACTCTTCGACTATCAGTACTGGTCGCCCAACGATGCGCAGAGCACGCCGTACGACGACACCGGGTGGACGTTTCCTGAAGGATTCAACGTCCAGGCCATTCGGGTGATGGACACGCAGGTGCTCGAAATCCCTGTCGAGAAGATCACGGGCGCGGTGACAGCGGCAGGCGGTGTCGAAGGCATGTCGGCGCCCGGAGGCGGCGGTGCCACGGGTGCAGCGGCGCCGGCAGCGGCCACGAGCACGGCGACAATGTTCGCGATCAACCACAATGCCGACAACGCGATCTTCGCGTTGCGCTACAAGATGCCTTCCGCGGACATTACCGTGGCTGAAGAACCGTTTGAAAGTGGCGGGCTCAAGTTCCGTCGAGGTTCGTTCATCCTGAAGAACGTTCCGCCGGCTGACCTGAATCGTGAAACCACCGCGCTTGGACTGAAGGCGTATCCGCTGGCTTCAGCCCCCACGGTGAAGACGCATCCCGCGCGCGCGGCCCGGGTGGCATTGATGCACACCTGGACCAGCACGCAGACGGAAGGATGGTGGCGCATCGCGCTCGACAGCGTCGGCATTCCCTACTCGTACATCAGCACGCAGGATGTGGCGCGGGATGCGAACCTGCGCGCCAAGTACGACGTCATCCTGTTCGGTCCGGGCGGCGGCAGCAGCCAATCGATCATCAACGGCATGCCGATGTTTCGCGGCCCGATTCCCTGGAAGAACTCGCCTGATACGCCCAACATCGGCACCTACGCGCAGACCGATGACATGCGGCCGGGCCTGGGCTTGCAGGGGCTGATGAACCTGCAGAATTTCGTGAAGCAGGGCGGGGTGTATATCGGTGCGGACAGCAGCGCGGCGTTTGCCATCGACAACGGGCTGACCACTGGTGTCGGCCTCAACACGCCGGGCACGGGCTCGCGCGTGGTCGGCAGTTTGTTGCGTACGCAAGTTGTGGACGACACCAGTCCGATTGTGTATGGCGTGCAGGATCGCCTGGCGGTGTACAGCGACAGCGGCGACAGCCTGAGCGTGAGCGCCACGGCTGGAGGCGGCCGCGGCGGTGGGGGCGGGGCAGCCGGAGCCGGACGAGGCGGTGGGGCCGGACCCAGAGCCACGGGCCGAGGTCTTCCCGACGAGACGGATTCGGTGCAGGGGCGTCCCGCGCTCGATCCGCGGTTCGAGGCGACGCCCGCGCCGCGTATCGATCCCTGGGCGTACGCGTTACCGACCGATGAGCAGCTGCGGACGCCGCTCAACATCATCCCGCCGCAGTATCGACCGCGTGTGGCGCTGCGGTTTGCCGAGCAGAACCAGCTGCTGGTTTCCGGACTGTTGCAGGGTGGCGGTGACATCGCTCAGCGGGCCGTGGTGGTCGATGTGCCGGTGGAGCAGGGTCACGTCGTGCTGTTCGCGAACAACCCGCTGTATCGAGGTTCCACCGTGGGCAGCTACGCGCTGGTGCTCAACGCGATCATCAACTTCGACAACCTCAACGCCGGGCGCAAGCTCGACGTGAAGTAAGCCACTTCACCCTCCCGACGAGAGTCGAAGGTCCTGGACCTTCTTCTCTCCGTCGGCGATGGTCACTGCCAGCGACGCGGCTGCCAGCTCATCGAGGAGCGTCTTGTCGCGCAACTCCTCAGTGCCGATGTCGAGCACCGCTGCGATGCGGTACGCGCCTGATGGCAGGCCGTTGAACGTGAACTTCCCGTTGGTATCCGGGCGAATCGTCCGCACCCGCCGGGTGGAACCCCACAAGGCCTTGTCGACCGGGAACACGACCACGGTGAAGTCCGGCGCTGGGCGTTTCGAAGCGTCCTGCAACGTACCTGACAGCTCCTGTGTCCGGTTGGTGAACGTGAAGACGGCGTCCGTGATGACGTCGCCGGCCGCCAGGTCGAAAGGCACATCAAGCGCATCCTTCCCCTTGATGACCGCCGATTTCAGGATCCAGTTCACTTCGGGTGTATTGAAACTGGCGTTCACTCGATAGCGTCCCGGGATGACGCCGGTGATGCTGAAGGCCCCCGACGCATTCACCATCGTGGCAGCCGGACCCAGGACGATTCCGCTGGTGTCAGTGGGGATAAGGTTCAGGCGCGCGCGCGTCATCAGAGTTGGCGGGTCCACACCGTCCATCTCGAACGCGAGGCGGCCCGCCACCGTCAGGCCTTCCTGCAACGCGAGCGTGACACCGGAGATCGGTTGCCCGTCCACGTCGATATCCGCGTTGGCCCACAGAGGCGTGCCTTCCTGGGCGTTCATTCGTGCGCTGAGCGTATACGGCCCTGGTGTGACGCCGGTGAATGAGAATTTTCCGTCCGGCCCCACTCGCCGGCTCGACCCGGAGATAAACACGGCCGTGCCGCCCAGTCCCAGGCCGCCGGACTGCCTTGGCAGCATCAGCAGCTCAACAGACTCTGGACGAACGGTGCCCGGTGCGACGACCGTGCCCTCGACGGTCGCGGTTCGGACGAGTTGAATGCCGAAGTCCACGCCCTGGCGTTCTTCACCAGCTCGAACCGTGATCGCCGAGGCTTGCGATGCGTTGAGGACGCCAGGGAAGAAGATCGCGGTGTAGCCCACCATCACGGGCGGCGCGTCGGGCTCCAGGGGAGACTGTGGCTGCTTGATCGCCTGCTCGGCCGACCGAATCTCCATTTCACTCATCCGGCGAATGTCTCCGAACCCGGAGTTGCGCGGTGTGGCGGAAATCACGTAATCGCCCGCCGGCAGACCGTACAGTCGATACACGCCGCGGTCGTCCGCCGCTTCGCCGAACATGGCGCCGACGATTGGCACCTCCACCAGCGTGCGTTCACCATTCACCGTGCGCGCCATTTGCGCGCGCACTCTCGCGCCTTGTGCCGGTTGGCCGAACTCGTCCACGACGCGGCCGGTGATCACGCTGCCGCGCGCCATGCGCAACTGCAGGACCTGCTTCTTCTGTGTGTCAGTCAGCGTCACCGGGGTGCCGGGCCGATCATGCCGCCGCGCACCGTAGGCCGTCCTCACGTACCCGGGTTTCGAGGCCTCGATCGTGAAGCGACCCGTCGGAAGGTTTGTGAAGGCAAACGCGCCTGACGCGTCGGTGTAGGTCGTCCGCGGTTCGCCCCCGGCGACGATGGCGCGAACTTCCGCACGTTTCACAGGCTGGACTGTTTCCTCGTCGGTTACGACAAGGCCTGAAATTTCGCCCATGCCAACGGTCGTCACTCGTGTGTCGCGTTGGGGCAGTGCCCGGGCGGCGCTGCCCTGCGCCCAGGCGGCAGTACCTGCTGCGATCGTCAGTGCGATGACTGGAAAGAAGCGCCGCATCATGCCGGTCCCCTGGTTGAAGTCAGGGTCACGGCACGGGAGTCGCCTTCGCCCACGCGAATCTGCGTTGCGCTGCGTGCGATCGCCTCCAGATACGCCGGGTCCTGCCACGTGCGCGGCGCCGAATTCTCAATCGCCACGACGTGGTATTCCCCGGGTGGCAAGGGGCCGATCGTGAAGCTGCCATCCTTGCCGGTACGAGAGGTCTTGATCCGGCGCGGTTGCGATCCCGTGTCGACCCAGCTTGCAGGATCCACTGGAAACACGATGACCGATGCCGTCGCGTCCGGGTTGCCGGAGCCAGTGCGGACCGTGCCCTTCATCTCAGACGGGCGATCCGTGAATGCGAGTACGACGCCGGCCGCTGACTCATCCTTGAGTTCGATCGCGGTTTCCGTAATGTCGCGTCCGCCGAACGTGGCTGACCGGAGCGTCCAGCCCTGCGGTGCTCCAGTCACGCGAAAGATGTACTTGCCGGCTGGCACGCCAATCGTCGCAAAGGTGCCGTTGGGATCCACGCGGCCGCGCGCGATCGACGCGAGATCCGCGGAACGCCCATCGGCCGGTTCGAGTGAGATCGCGATGCTGCTGCGCGCTTCTGGGGTCGGCTGGGTGGCCGATCCCTGGAACGTCACGGTGCCGCTGACTTTGAGCCCCTCGCGCAGGGGAATCGACAGCGCCGCGAGGGCGCGCGTTCCGAGGCTGACCGGCACTTCCGCCCACAGGGTTGGATCAGCAGGCAACGGGGGAGGCGGACCTCCCAAGCGTGCGCCCGCCACGGCGCGCGTCGTCACGAACTGCATGTTGTCGCCGCCGCCAGTCATCCGGTAGGACACCACCTCGCCTGCGCCACCATAAAGGGCGGAGCGCTGCGCGCGAAGCACGTATTGTCCCGCCGGCACACCAGTGAATTCGAACTGTCCGTTGGTGTCGGTGCTGGTCGTGGCCGCTTCAATGGGTGAGACCAGGTCTGCGGCATCCGCCGGAATCAACTGCAGCTGAGTGTTGGCGACCGGACCATTCGGGCCGTTGACCACGCCACCCAGGCTCAGCGCGCGAACCGGTGTCAGGCGGAAGTCCGCCGTCGTGAACTCTTCACCCGCAGTCAGCGTGACCGCCGTGGCGCGCGAGGCCGAAAGCGCACCGGTGTAGAACTCCGTTTGATATGTCAGCGGGTAGCCGTCTTCCGAGGTCCCGGCCGGCGGCACGCTGCTCCCACCTGTCGATGTGGTGATCGTCATGGGCGAGCCGGCAGCGGCCGAGGCCGTCATTCGAACCTCAAACGCGGCGCCCATGCCGCCGCCACCACCATCTGCCCCCGCACGCCGTTCCATGCCACGCATCAGTGAATCGAGCGACGGACGCTGCGTCATCGGCACCACGACGATGTACTCGCCAGGCTCGAGCGAACCCACGCGGAATTGCCCGCGGTCGTCCGTCGAATCACCGCCGCTGTCGGTAAGGCGGCGCCGGCCCGAGACGTAGTCTCGTCGCAGCACGCGCACGGGTGAACCGACCAGCGGTTCGTTGTGTTCGTCGAGCACCGTGCCGGCGATTGCCGCATAGCGCCAAATCATGACGTCGGCATCGCCAGTGCGCAGGTTGTCGGTGAGTTCGAGCGGCAGCGGAGCGCCACCCGGTCGCATGCGTCCGTACGCGCCATCGACAAATCCCGCTCGCGTTGCGGTCAGTGAGAACAATCCCTTTGGCAGCGCGCGGAAGGCAAAGCGTCCCTGGCCGTCCGAAAGAGCTCGCAGCGGCGCGAAGCCCGCTTGCGACAGTGTCACGATCGTTCCGGCCACGGTACTCGTTCCGTCCCCTTCAACCACCCGGCCGACGATGACACCGGTGCCGATCTCCATCGGCTTGCCTCCTCCGCCCAGGATGGACATGTCACCCCTGACGTCCATCGTCTGACTCGAGACCATGACTTGGCCGGACTGAGCCCAGCCGGCCGCTTGACCGCCGCCGATGGCCAACGTCAGCAGGAGTGCAAAACCCTTTCGTCGTGTCATATGTCGAGCTTAGACGCTCGGGAGTGCGGCGCGTGTGGTGATTTTCTGTAAAGAGATTGTTAGCCACGTGTACATCAAACTGACGCGGGGCCCGGCCTGAAGTCGTCTCCGAGCCGTATAGTCTCTGGCAGGAGTGACTGAATGCGGCACAGGAGCATGGTGGCGGCGGCGGTTCTGGTCGCGGGACTGACCGCAGTAGTCTCGGCCCAAAGGGGCGCGGGGTCGGGGCCGGCCGGCGGGGTACCAGCGCCCGCCATCGGCCTCATCGTCGGCCGCGTCGTCGATGCCGGCACGGGGCAGCCGGTGGCCGAGGCGGAGGTCACGGTCTCGATGCGAGCCGCGGCGCCGCCGTCCGGGGCAGCTGGTCTGACGCCCCCGTTCACGCCGGGCGCGGCCCCCGCAAACGCGCGACTGCTGACGGGAGCAGATGGGCGCTTTGTCGTTCGGGATCTGCCGGCCGGGAATGTACAACTCAG
>JBKJJZ010000522.1:0-5430 GCA_046597705.1 Vicinamibacterales bacterium
GGAACTGGGGAACTGGGGAACTGGGGAACTGGGGAACTGGGGAACTGGGGAACTGACGGGATGTCGGAAGGTTTTCAGTTCCGCCAGTTCCGTCAGTTCCGTCAGTTCCCCATTCTCACTGTCCCAGTGTCGGGTCGAAGCAGTGCCGGCACCGCGCTTCATAGCTGTCGCCGGCGCCTACGAGCACACGCTCTCGTGACGCCACGAGACGCTGGGTGTGATTGGCGGGGCCGCCGCACACCATGCAAATCGCGAGCGTCTTGGTGATGTATTCGGCGATGGCCAGCAGCTGGGGCATCGGTTCAAACGGCTTGCCCAGGTAGTCCTGGTCCAGGCCGGCGACGATCACGCGCATGCCGCGATCAGCCAGCGTGTTACACACCGCAGGCAGCTCCACGTCGAAAAACTGCCCTTCGTCGATCCCCACGACTTCCGTGTCAGGCTCGACGAGTTCCAGCAGCTCGCGCGACGACTTCACGTTGTCAGACGGGATCCGCATCGCGCTATGCGACGTGATGTGCCCTTCTTCGAACCGGTTATCGATGACCGGCTTGAAGACCTGCACCTTCTGGCGGGCAATCTGTGCCCTTCGCAAACGCCGAATCAGCTCTTCGCTCTTACCGCTGAACATGCTGCCGGTGACCACTTCGAGCCACCCCGGCCTGGCAGGACCACGTTGTTCCATGAAAACGGACTCCTAGACCCGCGACAGGTATTCACCGGTCTCGGTGTTGACGCGAATGGCGTCACCAGTGTTGATGAAGGACGGCACCGTGACCACCAGGCCCGTCTCCAACTCAGCGGGCTTGACCTGGGCCGACGCCGTGGCTCCCTTGATGCCGGGCGCGGTGTCCACCACTTTGAGATCCACCGTGGGTGCCAGGTGGATGCCCACCGGAGAGTCGCCGTAGAACTCGACGTTGATGAGGGCCTCGGCGATGAGATATTGCGCCGCCTCGCCGAGCACCTCGAGCGACAGATGCACCTGCTCGTAGTTTTCGGTGTCCATGAACACAAACATGTCGGCTTCGCGGTAGAGGTACTGCATCTGCCGCTCGTCGAGGATCGCGCGGTCCACGTTGTCGTCCGCGCGGAACTTGTGGTCCACCAGGCGATCGTTGCGGATATCGCGCATTTTCGACCGGACGTGGGCGCGCAAATTTCCGGGCGTGATGTGCTGGATCTCCAGCACCCTGACGAGGGCGCCGTCAAATTTGATCAACATGCCCTTCTTGAGGCGCGAGGCTTGGAGAGAACTCATAGGTGTACTCGTTTCCGGAATTGAGAAAACTCGAAATTCTACCAGTTCTGCTAGCATCGTTTCTATGCCCTTGGATCCGGCCCGGGATCTGTTGACCATGCAAGAGCGGCTCGAGAACCTGTTCGGGCGATCTTCGCCCGGCTGGGTGCCGGCCGCTGACCTCTTCGAAACGCTGGACCGGTTCATTCTCACAATTGAGCTGCCTGGCCTGTGCAGGTCCGACGTCGAAATCGCGTTTGCCGGCAATACGCTGACGATCAGCGGCCAGCGACCCGCTGAGGCGACCTGTGAGCGCTATCAACAGTTCGAGCGGCCGCAGGGCCGGTTCTCCAGGCATTTCCAGTTCGCCGTGGCCGTGGAACACGACCAGATTTCGGCGGAACTGACTGACGGCGTCCTGACGGTGGTGGTGCCCAAGGCCGCGGGGCCGGCGGTCCGGCGCATTGACATCGAATAATTCAGGAGTTCTACAGGTGCTGCATTTGAAACGGGCAGTTGTTCTGGTGGCCATGCTGGGAGTGGGCGTCATGGCCGGTCTGGTGCTGGCCGGCCGGCTCTCGCTCACAACCCCCTCCGATGCCACGCCGGTGGCGCCGCAGACCATGCCGGGCGCGGTGCGAACCGCCACTGGACCACTGCCCGACCTGTCATCGGTCGCCGAGCGCGCAGTCCTGGGTTCGGCCAACATTTCGTCCACCCAGAAGCGGCTGATTCGCGCGAATCCCATCGAGGAAATGATGTTCGGGCGGCGCGGCGACATGATTCAGGAGTCGCAGAGTCTGGGCTCCGGCGTCATCGTCTCGGCCGACGGATACGTGCTGACCAACAACCATGTCATCGGCGGCGATCAAGGCCAGACAGTGGAGTCCGTCAAGGTCACTCTGCCGGACGGGCGCGAGTTGGACGGCAAGATCATTGGCGCCGATCCGGCGACGGATCTGGCGTTATTGAAAGTCAACGCGACTGGCTTGACGCCGATGCCGTGGGGCGACTCCAGCAAGCTGCGCATCGCCGAGTGGGTGCTGGCGATTGGCAACCCTTATCAGTTCAACCAGTCGGTGTCGCTCGGCATCGTCTCTGCACTCGTACGCCCCGATCAATTCGTCGACTTCATCCAGACCGATGCCGCGATCAACCCCGGTAACTCGGGTGGGGCGCTCATTAACGCGCGGGGTGAACTGGTGGGCATCAACACCCAGATCTTCTCGCAGTCGGGTGGGTACGAGGGCATTGGCTTTGCGATTCCCTCAAACACGGCCCGCGATGTCATGGCTGCGTTCATCAAGTTTGGCGAAGTCAAACGCGGCTCCATTATTGGGCTCGCGGACTTGCGTCCGCTTACCGCAGACGAAGCAAGATCCACCGGCATCGCCACGATCCCCGGCGTGTACATCACCAACATGTTCAGGAACTCGCCGGCGCTCACCGCAGGGTTGCGGCCCGGCGATCTGATCGTCGCAGTCAACGGCAAAGACGTCACCGACATGGCGAGCTTTTCCCGCCTTGTCGCCGCCGAGCCCGTCGGCAGCACCGCCAAAATAGACGTCGTGCGCGCCAACCGGCGCATGACGTTCGACGTGCCGATCCAACAGATGCCGTCGCGACGTTGAGGCGTCCAGGGTCCAGGGGGTCCGTACGGAGGCCGGACCTTCAGGTCCGGCGTGCTCGCCGGGTCTGAAGACCCGGCCTCCGAAGACTCGACGCACTATACAACCTCCGCCGTGGCTCGCCAGAGTCTGTCCGTGCCCACTCTGATGCCAATCCGCGGGGAATAGCGCACTCCGCGAACCTTGAAGCCGTGGTCCTCGAGACGCACCGGGCCGGTCGCCAGGTCGCCGAGGTTGTGCCGCAGATCGATCCCCAGCGCTTTCGTCAGGTTGCCGGGGCCCGCGCACAGCTTGTGGTCAGGGATGCCCGGCCGGCGCCGGCGCATCAAGTCCAGTCCCTCGAACGGCACCAGCGCCCGAACCAGTACAGCGGCGGGATCGCCCTCGGCCTCTGTCACGGCATTGACCAGATAGTGCAGGCCGTAATTCAGATAGACATACACGCGCCCGGCAGGGCCGTAGAGAGGAGCGTTCCGCTTCGTCCGGCCCACGGCGGCATGGCAGGCGGGATCACTTTCGCCAATGTAGGCTTCGGCTTCAATCACGATGCCGCTGACGCGCCGGCCGCGGCGCTCGTGCACCAGCACCTTCCCGAGCACCTCACGCAGGACATCCAGAGTCGGGGCGTGATGCCAGGACGTCCACGCCCTACTTCCGCTCGGGTTCACTCGCTTCGTCGTCACGGCCGGCTTCGAGGACAGGCTTGAGATACCGCCCCGTATGGGACTGCGGTGATGCCGCGATGTGCTCGGGCGTGCCCACCGCCACCACCTCTCCGCCGGCATCGCCACCTTCGGGACCGAGATCGATGATCCAGTCGGCGGTCTTAATCACATCAAGGTTGTGCTCAATGACCAGCAGCGTGTGCCCGGCGGCCAGCAACTTGCGGAACGCCGCAAGCAACTTGGCGATGTCATCGAAGTGCAGGCCCGTGGTGGGTTCGTCCAGGATGTAGAGCATTCGCTCGCCGCCCTGCGAACTCAGGTGCGATGCGATCTTGATGCGCTGCGCTTCCCCGCCCGAGAGCGTCGTGGCGGGCTGGCCCAGCCTCAGATACCCAAGGCCGATCTCTTCGAGCACACGCAGGCGACGCAGCACCTTCGGCGTGTTGCCGAAGAAGTTGAGGGCTTCACGCACGGTCAGGTCCAACACCTGGTCGATGTTCCGGCCCTTGTAGTGCACTTCCAGCACCTGAGGCTTGAATCGCTTGCCATCGCAGGCGTCGCACGGAACGAACACGTCGGCCAGAAACTGCATTTCGACGCGAACCACGCCGGCGCCCTCGCAGGTTTCGCAGCGTCCGCCGGGCACGTTGAAGGAGAAGTGGCTTGACGTGAACCCAAAAGATTTCGCGTCCTTGGTGGCCGCAAACAATTCACGAATGGGATCGAACGCCTTCAGGTACGTGACGGGGTTCGATCGCGGCGTGCGGCCAATCGGCTGCTGGTCCACCAGAATGGTGTCCGTCACGTACTCCATGCCTTCCAGCTGCTCGTACGCGCCCACACGCCGGTCCCAGTCACCCTTCGCACGTTTGGCCGCCGCGTAGATCACATCGTGCACGAGCGTGGATTTGCCGGAGCCGCTCACGCCGGTGACCACCGTCAGCAGGCTGAGCGGAATCTCGACGTCGATGCCCTTGAGGTTGTGCTCCGTCACGCCGCGAATCTTGATGCGCTGCGCAGTGGGCTTGCGCCGGGACACCGGCAGGGGGATCGCCAAATCACGGCGCAAGTACTTGCCGGTGAGCGAACGGGGGTCCTGGAGCAGGCCTTCGAGCGGCCCGCAGTACAACACGCGCCCGCCCTGCTCGCCGGCGCCGAGTCCGAGATCGACGACCGTATCGGCGACACGAATCATGTCTTCGTCATGCTCCACCACGAGCACGGTGTTGCCCTGGTCACGCAACTGGCGAAGGATCGAGATCAGTCGCTCGTTGTCGCGCGAGTGCAGGCCGATCGACGGCTCATCCAGCACATAGAGCGTGCCCACGAGGGCGGACCCCAGCGAAGTGGCCAGGTTGATGCGCTGTGACTCGCCGCCGGACAGCGTGGACGACAATCGATCGAGGGCGAGATAGTCAAGACCTACGTCGGTCAGGAAGCCGAGCCGCCGGCGCACTTCGCGCAGGATCTTGTCGGCCACCACGGCTTCCTTCCCGCTCAGTGGCAGGGTCTCGAAGAACGTCACAGCGGCCTTGACGGTTCGCGCGCAGACCGTATCAATCGTCTCGCCGCCGACGCGAACGTCGCGCGCTTCCTGTCGCAGCCGCGTGCCCGCGCACGCCTGGCAGGTCTGATAGCCCCGATACCTGCTGAGGAACACGCGAACGTGAACCTTGTATTTCTTTCGCTCGAGCCAACGGAAGAACCCGCGGATGCCTGCGTAGGAGCCCTTCTCTTCGGCGTCCAGGTCGGCTTCCTGCCCTGACCCTTCCACGATGAACCGGCGTTCTTCGTCGGTCAGGTCCCGCCACGGCACGTCGAGCCGCACCTTCGAGTGCTTCGCGGACCTCTTGAGATCGACCAGGCACCCCCGATAGTGCGGCTTGGTCCACGGCTC
>JBKJJZ010000207.1:0-10114 GCA_046597705.1 Vicinamibacterales bacterium
GATCGATGCGGTGCGCGACTACTTCAACAGCCGCGGATTCATCCTGGCGGACGGCCCCATCTTCACGCCCTCCGCGTGCGAGGGCACGACCACCCTGTTCCCCGTGCAGTACTTCGAAGACACGACGGCGTATCTCACACAGAGCGGGCAGCTCTACAACGAAGCGAACGCCATGGCGCTGGGCCGCACGTACTGCTTCGGCCCGACATTCCGCGCGGAGAAGTCGAAGACGCGCCGCCACCTGACGGAGTTCTGGATGGTGGAGCCCGAAGTGGCGTATGCCGATCTCAACGACGTCATCAGCCTGGCCGAGGGACTGGTGGCGCACGTGATTGGCCGCGTGCTCGATCGACGGCAGCGCGAGTTGAAGGTGCTGGAGCGTGACACCACGAAACTCTCGCGCATCACCACGCCGTTCAAACGCATCACCTATGACGAAGCGGTGGGAGTGCTGCAGAGCAAGGGCCTGCCGTTTGTGTGGGGTGGCGACTTCGGGAGCCCTGACGAGACCGCACTGTCCGAGCACTTCGATGGCCCCGTGGCGGTGACCGGCTACCCGAGCGAAATCAAGGCGTTCTACTTCAAGCCGATGGAAGGCCGCCCGGAGGTCTCGATGTCAGTGGACGTGCTCGCGCCCGAAGGCTACGGCGAGATCATCGGAGGCGGGCAGCGCCTAGAAGATCTCGATCTGCTCCAGCAGCGCATCCAGGAGCACAAGCTGCCCCAGGAAGCCTTTGAGTGGTATCTCGACCTGCGCCGTTTCGGCAGCGTGCCCCACGGCGGCTTCGGCATGGGCATCGAGCGCGTGGTCTCCTGGGTCTGCGGCCTCGACCATCTTCGGGAAGCGATTCCCTACCCGCGAATGCTTTACAGGATCACGCCTTAATGCGCATCGGTTTCGTTTCACTCGGCTGCCCCAAGAACCTTGTTGACGGCGAGGTGATGCTGGGCCTCGCGAAGGGCGCCGGGCACGAACTGACGGCCGATGCCTCTACCGCGGAGGTCATCGTGGTCAACACGTGCGCCTTCATCGACAACGCAAAGGAAGAGTCGGTCAACGCCATCCTCGAGATGGCGCAGTTCAAGCGCGACGGTTCATGCAAGAAGCTCATCGTCACGGGCTGCCTTGCCGAGCGGTATCGCGATGAGTTAAAGGCAGAGATTCCCGAAATCGATGTGTGCCTCGGCACGGGCGAAGTGCCGGACATCGTCCCCGCCATCGCAGGCCAGCCGACCACAATCCCCTTCTTCCGGTCGCGAGCCGCGCTGCTTGGCCCTTCGACTCGCTCAGGGCAGGCACCGCCTCAGCACGAGAGCACCGGAGCACGTGAGCACCCAGGAGCTCATATCACCTACCTCTACGGCGCCGACACGCCGCGTGTCCTCACGACGCCGTCCCATTTCGCGTACGTGAAAATCGCCGAAGGCTGCGATTACACGTGCGCCTTCTGCATCATCCCGACCCTGCGAGGCAGATACCGCAGTCGTGAAGTGGACGCCGTGGTGCGCGAGGCCGAACAACTCGCCGCGCAGGGTGTGAGGGAACTGCTGCTCATCTCGCAGGACACCACGTTCTTCGGCATTGACCGCGGAGAGCGTGGCGCCCTGGCGATCCTGCTCCGCCGATTGAACGACGTCGCGGGCCTTGAATGGATTCGCCTGCTCTACCTCTACCCCACGACGATTACCGACGACGTGCTGCAGGCGATGGCGGAGTGCCCGAAGGTGTGCAACTACATCGACCTGCCGCTGCAGCACGCCTCTGCCGACGTGCTTCGCCGCATGCGACGTCCGGGAAATCGGGAGATGTACGACAAGCTCCTGGCGCGCATCCGCCGCACGGTGCCTGACGTCACCCTTCGAACAACCTTCATCGTCGGTTTCCCCGGCGAAACGGACGCTGACTTCCAGCAGATGATGGACTTCGTGCGCGACACCCAGTTCGATCACGTCGGAGTGTTTACGTATTCGCACGAAGAAGGCACACGCGCGCATGCGTTCGTGGATGACGTGCCGGCCAGGGTGAAGAGCGCCCGCCGCGACGCCGTCATGAAACTGCAGAAGCAGATCGTCGCGAAGCGACTGAAAGCGCGCAAGGGCGACCACGTGCGCGTGATGGTGGATGGTCCGTCGCCCGAGTCCGAGCTGGTGGTGCTGGGGCGAATCGAAGGCCAGGCGCCCGACATCGACGCCATCGTCTACTTCGACCAGTGCGACCCTTCAGCGCTGGTGCGCGGCACGATGGTGGACGCCACGATCTCGAGCGCGCGCGGCTACGATTTGGTTGTCGTACCGCGCTGACGCGCGGCTGTACGTAGGGCGTCCCTTCAGGGGCGCCAATTTGCTCCGACCGATGCACACCAGCACATGACCACAGACGACCAAGACGTTTTTGCGGCGATCGGTGAAGACGGATTTACCCGTCTCGTGAGCGCGTTCTACGCGCAGATACCCGGCGACGACCTTCTGGGCGCGATGTATCCGGCGAGTGATCTCGCTGGTGCAGAGCAGCGTCTGCGTGACTTTCTGGTCGGCCGGTTCGGCGGACCAGATCGCTACATCCAGCAGCGAGGACACCCCCGGCTGCGGCAGCGCCATGCGCCGTTTGTGGTAGACGTGCGTGCGCGCGATCGCTGGGTGTCGCTCATGAACACCGCGCTGGACGAAGCCGCACTTCCCGATCGCGCCACGAACGTTCTCCGGTCGTTCTTCGACGAAGCCGCGACGTTCATGATCAATTCGTAACAGGCCTGTCCGCAGGCCAGCCAGCTGAGCCTCAGCGCTGCCGTAGCGCAATCAGCGGATCGATGCGCGCAGCCCTGCGCGCAGGCACCCAGCACGCGACGACCGTCGCAAGCAACAGCACAACCGGGACCGCTGCGTAGCTAAGCGGGTCGCGGGCTTTCACGCCCCACAGCAGCCCCTCGAGATACCGCACGAGCCACAACGCGGATGACAGCCCCAACACCAGTCCGGCGCTGGCCATCAGCACGCCCTGTCCGACGGTGAGTCTGACGATGTCCATGGGCCGCGCTCCAAGGGCCGCGCGCACACCGATCTCGCGACGTCGCTGAGCGACGTTATTGGACAATACGCCGAACACGCCTACGCCGGCGATCACCAGCGCAAGAAACGACAGCGCCGACAGCAGCACCGCATAGAGCCGCGGCCTCGACAGTCCCGCCGCCAATCTCCCTTCCATCGTCATCAGCGAATCCAGCGCGATCCTTGGATCGATTTGCTGGGCCAGGTGCCTCACCGACGGCGCAAGCGCCATCGGATCGCTCTGGGTGCGAAGCAGCAGCACCGGTTCAGGAAACCGCAGCCCTTCAGAATTGGCGTCGGCATTGAAATACACCTCGGGTCGAGGTGCCTCCCCGCGCGTGGAAGGCTGGATGTCGCGAATGATCCCGATCACTTCGTGTTCGGGCCGGTCCGGGCCGCCGCCCAGGGGCAATCGCGCGCCAACACCCTGACCATCCAGGTAGGTGTGAGCGAATGTCTCGTTCACAATCACGAGGGGTGGGCCGGCGACGGTATCGGCCTCGGTGAAGGTTCGGCCCGCGGCCAACTCAACTCCGAGCGCGCGAAAGTAGCCGGCACTCACATTACGCACCGCCGTCTGCGCATTAATCGGGTCCGCACTGCCGGCGCGGGGCGGCAGTGTGAAACCCATCAACGCATCGCTCGTGCTCATCGGGATGATGTTCGAGAATCCAATGGCCGTCACGCCGGGCAGCGAACGGCCACGCTCCATCAGTTGTCGCATGACGTCAGCCCGAGCCTGTGATGTAAACGCTCGATCGGGCATCGCAACTTTCGCCGTAAGCAGGTTGGATGGGTCGTAGCCGCGGTCGGCGTTCCAAAGCGCGGAGAAGCTGCGCCCCAGCAGGAGGGCACCCACCAGCAGCACCGATGCCGTGGCAACCTGCCCGACGATGATGCCCATGCGCAGGCGGCCGACCGAGGTGCGGATGCTCAGCCCCACAGGCGCTTGACTGTCTTCCGAGAGCGCGTCGACCAGGCGCACGCGCCACACCTGCCAGACCGGAAGCAATCCAAAAAACAGCCCGGCTGTCGCGGACACCGCCGCAGCGAACAGGATCGCCCGGAGGTTGATGACGACATCGGTCGCTCGAGGAAAGTCCGACGGCAGGAGTGTCGGCAGCGCACGATGCAGCGCCATGGCCAGCATGAGACCAGCGGCTCCCCCGGCCAGCCCCAGCAGTCCCGATTCGATTAACAGTTGCCGGGCGAGTCGTCGGGTGCCGGCACCCAGGGCCGCACGAATCGCCAGCTCACGCTTCCGGCTGGTGAAGCGCGCCAGCTGCAGGCTCGAGATATTCGCGACCGCGGTGAAAAACAGCAAGCCGACCGCAGCGAGGAATACCAGAATGGCCGGCCTGACTTCGCTCGTGAGGAAATCGATGAGTGACACCGCGGTCACCAGGCGCGAACCCCGGGAACCAAAGACTGCCGTGTCAACCATGGCGGGCGGTGGTCCAGCCTGCGCGCGCGACGTGGCCTCTGCCGCGGCCTGCGCGACGGTGGCACCAGGGCGCAGGCGCGCAATGCCGCCAAAGAGAGAAATTCGCGACGAACCATCCGCGGGCGGGGCGGCTGGTGGCACGGACAAGGGCGTCCAGAAACGCGCCTCCGGAGTGGGAAACGAAAAACCCGCGGGCATCACACCGATGATCTGGTGGCTGACTCCATCGAGATCGATAGTCTGCCCAATCGCGGTCGCGTTCCCGCCGAAGCGATCGCGCCAGAACACGTGCGACAGCACGACCACGCGAGGTCGCGCCGGCTCTTCGTCGGACTCCCGGAATACCACGCCATGCTCGGGCTGGACTCCCAGAACGGCGAAGAACGAGCCTGTGACTCGAAATCCGAGGACACGCTGCGCACCTTCATCGTTTGCGATGGTGACGGTATTGCTGCTGAAGCCCGCAACGTTCTCTATCGTGGCCGGCTTCTCGCGCCAGGTCTGATACGTCACGTGCGTGATGAGCGATGGCAGCTGACGTGTGGCGCCTTCCCTGGTCTCGCTGAGGCGGATCAGCCGATCGGCGCCGGGAAACGGCAACGGCCGCGTCAGTACGCCGTCAGCCACGGTGAACAGCGTCGTGGTGGCGCCGATCGCGAGGGCGGTTGTGGCAATCCCCACCAGGGCAAACCCCGGTTGCTTGAGCAGCATGCGCCACCCGTATTGCACGTCCTGCCACAACCCCGTCAATCCGCGCGCCGAAGCGGCGGGCGGCTCGACAGATGCCGCCATGCGTCGGCGCCGTGGCGCGGCAGCCAGGTTCAAGCACCACGCGTCGATTTGCGTTCGCACGCGGGCGTCGGCTTCGGATTCGCTCAGACCGTCGGCCCGAGCCCTCGCCCAGGCGGCCTCCGCGTGTTGCGTCCATTCTTCAGCCACGTCCAGCATGTCCACCACTGCGAGCGGCACACCGGCGGGGCGCCGCTTCAGTGTGGCGAGGATTTCGGCGTTCCAGTCTTCTCGTGTCATTGCCTCATTGCCTCATTGCCCCATTCCATTGCCTCATTGCCCAATTGCCCAATTGCCTCATTCTCACCGCGGCTGCAGGCTCGCCACTCGATCGAGCGCAAGGAAAAAGCCGTTCCAAACCGAGCGTTCCTGCGCCAGCATGCGCCGGCCTGCCGGCGTGAGTTTGTAATAGCGCCGGCGGCGCTGGCCGGCCTTTTCCACCCAGCGGCCCTCGACCAGGCCCTGGTTGTCGAGTCGATAGAGCGTGGGATACAGCGACGCCACGTGATAGCTCAGGGCGCCGTCGGACCGTTCCTCGATGAGGCGGGCGATCTCGTAACCATGCCGGGGCTGATGTTCGAGCAACGCCAGAATCAGCAGATCTGCGCTGCCCTTGCGCAACTCCTTGGAGATAACGCGATTACCCATGTATGGATTAGCACTATATAACGGCGCAGGCGCGATCAGCCGATATCACCGGTATGTTTCATGGGCGTGCGCTCCGTTCGATCGTCCTGCTCTCAGGCCTTGTTGCCCTGGCCGGTTGCGATTACCTCAAGAATCCGACCGAACCCATCCCCCCGACTACGGGTACGGTGAGCTACACGGCGCTGGGAGCGAGCGACGCGATTGGCTACGGCAGCAGCGCGCCGTGCGTCCCGTTTACCGCATGCCCGGACGGCGCCGGTTACGTCCAGATCGTCGCCCGCCGCCTGCGCGAGGCTACCCCGGGCATGTCGTTCCTCAACCTGGGAGTTCCCGGGGCGGTCCTGAGCCGCGAAATCATGCAGATTGGCAACAGCGTCGGCCGGGGGATCGTCGCCAATTTCATTGATGGCGAGCTGCCGTTCATCCCGCGCGACTCAACCATCGTGACGGTTTTTGCGGATGCGAATGGTGTGAACGCCGTCGGCGCGGCGCTTCGGACGATGGCGTCTGCGGAGCGGGCCGGCTTTGCGCAGACACAGATTCAGAATTTTTCCCGTGACTTCGGCAGCTTAGTCACTGGCGTCAGCGACCGTGCACCCTCTGCGAAGCTCATCGTCATCAACCTGCCGAACCTGGCCCGCCTGCCGTACTCCGCGGGTTACACCGAAGACGAGCGCCTCTGGCTTCGCACACTATCGACCGGATTCACGGCAGCGATGAACGCGACGCGTTCCAGCCGCGTTCTGGTGATCGACCTGATGTGCCACGCGCCCATCTACCAGGCGTCGCTTTACTCAAGCGATGGATTCCACCCCAATGACAATGGCTACCGGGCGCTGGCGGACCTCGTGTCGGCCGCGCTGGTCACGGCTCCGGTGACCCCGCCGACGACCTGCTCGTTCATGTCGTAGGAGAACCTCGAACCTCGAACCGTGTTTTAGATGCTATACTCTTGAAGGTCGTAGCGGGAATGCAGTTGTAAGTGGGCCCGTGCCCACTTTTCGTGTTTTCAGGGCCTGTTTTTCCCGCCGGCCGGTCGTGACCAGTTGTGAGTATTTCCCGCGACACCGCCGTTGAACGCGTTCGCCAGGCCGCCATTCGCGTGGCGGAGAGTCATGGCCTGGAGCTGTTTGACCTGCAGTTCCGGCGCGAATCCATCGGTTGGGTGCTGCGAGTGGTGGTCGATCGGCTGGATCAGGTGATTGGCATCGAAGACTGCCAGCGCATGAGCCACGACCTGGGGACGTTGCTCGATGTCGAGGACGATTTGGGTGCGGCGCTCGAACATGCGTACACCCTGGAAGTCTCGTCGCCGGGTCTGGATCGGCCGTTGCGCCACGAAGCCGACTATCGCCGGTTCACTGGCCGCCTCGCCAAGATCGTGACGTTGGAAAGCGTGGAAGGACAGACAAGTTTCGCGGGAAGGCTTTCGGGTTTTGAAGAGGGAGACATCCTCCTGACCGAAGGTAAGCGCGTTCATCGGGTGCCGCTCGGCAAGGTTCGCCGGGCGCGCTTGGAAGTTGAGTTCTGATTATGGCAACTGAGCTGCAGCAAATGATTGACATGGTGGCGAAGGACAAGGGCATCGACCCGACCATCGTCGTGAGTGCGATTGAGGACGCCTATCTGGCGGCGGCCCGCAAGATCTTCAAGGAGACCGACGACCTCCGGTCGCGGTTCAACATGGAGACCGGGCAGGTGGAACTCTACGCGGTCAAGCAGATCGTGGATGCGGTGACGGACCCGGCGAAGGAAATCCTGCTCAGCGAAGCGCAGGAAATCTACGGCGAGGAAGCCGAGACCGGGATGGAAATCGAGTTCCCGAAGGAAACCGAGAAGCTCGGACGCATCGCGGCGCAGACAGCCAAGCAGGTCATCGCCCAGCGGGTGCGCGAAGCCGAGCGCGAGAAGATTCACAACGAGTTCAGCCAGCGCGTGGGCGAAGTGGTGAACGCGATGGTCAAGCGCTTCGAGAGCGGCGACCTTATCGTGGAAGTGGGCCGCATCGAGGCGCAGATTCCGCGCCGCGAACAGTCGCGCGCCGAGAACTACGCCATCGGCGACCGCGTGCGCGCGGTCATCAAGGCCGTGACGCTCAATGCGAAGGGACCGCAGGTGGTGCTGTCGCGCACCGATCCGGCACTGCTCATCAAGCTCTTCGAGCAGGAAGTGCCGGAGATTTACGACGGCACGGTCATGATTCGCGGCTGTGTGCGCGAGGCCGGTGACCGGGCGAAGGTCGCGGTCTTCTCGCGCGAACGTGACGTGGATCCGGTGGGCGCGTGCGTCGGTATGCGCGGCACGCGAGTGCAGGCGATCATCCGCGAGCTGCGCGGCGAAAAGATCGACATCGTCGAGTGGTCGGAAGATCCGGTGGACTTCGTCACGAAGGCGCTCAGCCCGGCTCGGGTGCAGCGCGTGACGATCATCGATGACGAAGCGCGTGTCATGGAAGTGCTGGTCGAGGATCGGCAGTTGTCGCTCGCCATCGGCAAGAAGGGCCAGAACGTACGATTGGCGGCGAAGCTGACCGGCTGGAAGATCGACATCAAGAGCGACGAAGACAAGAAGAAGGAAGTTGAGCTGACATTGGCCGGCTTGGAATTCGGCGGCACGGCGGAAGCCGAGGCGCCGCTGGAACTGCCGGACATTCACGTCGAGGTCATCAACGCGCTTCGCACGGCCGGTTACAAGACGGCCGCGGACGTGCGGGCGGCCGGCGCCGAAACGCTGAGTGCCCTGCCGGGCTTTGACGCAGAGACCGTAGCGGCCGTGCTGGCGGCGGCCGGCGACGGCGCGCAGGAAGCACCAGCCGCTCCACCGGCGGAGGAACCGCCGGCCGAGTAAGGGTTTCGTTTACCGATTGCACGATGCGAGATTGCGCGATGTGAGATTGCGCGATCGATTGCAGATTTCAGATTCCAGTTTGTAGATTCCTATGGCAACTGTCCGGATTTATAAGGTCGCTGAACTGTTGGGCTTGTCGAGCCCGGACGCCATGGCTCTGCTCAAGAAAGAAACGGGCATCGAGGTCAAGAGCGCGTCGAGCTCGATCGAGGAAATTGTGGCGCGCCAATTCGTCGAACGGCAGGCGAGGGCGCGGAACATCACCCTGCCCCACGGCGCGCTGTTTGCTGACACGCCAGCGGCTCCTGTGAAGAAGACTCCGGCGAAGGGCGGGAAGGCGCCGGAACCGGTGAAGCCGGTCGCGCCCCTGCTGCGGCCGCGCCTGGTCAAGACCATCAGACCCGCGGCCGCCAGCGCCGTCGATGAACATCCGGCCGAGGCACCCGTCGTCGAACCGGTAGAGCCCGTTCAGGAGCCGGTTCAAGAGCCGCCGGCCCCCGTCGAGGAGCCGACCCCGGCCGTTCCGCCTCCACCTGCGGTCGAACCCGAGCCGACGCCGCCGCCAGTGGTTGAACCGCCGCCTCCGCCAGCGCCGCCACGCATCGTCGTCGAAATGCCGTCGGCTCCGATCGCCGCCAAACCCGAAGTGCCCGCGCCGGTCGCCAGACCGATGGCGCCCGTGACCCCTGTTGTCGTCCCGCGTCCGATGGGCCGTGTGGTGCCGCCAACGCGGCGTCTGCGTATCGAAGACCCGTTGACCGGCGAAGCGCCTGCTGCGCGACCGATTCCGCAGCGTCCTGTAGTGCGCCCGACGCAGTCGCCGGCCGCTCCTACTCGTCCAGCCGCGCCCGGCATGCAACTTCGCCCGACCTCGCCGCAGAGCCGGCCGATTCCCACTGGCCCCCGGCCTCCGCTGGGCGGCCCGCGCCCACTACCCTCGCAGCCCGTTCGCCCCGGACAGCCCGGCAGTCCAGGCGGTGCACCCGGACAGCGGCCGCCCCTCGGCCAATACCGCCCTGGTCAGACCGGTTACCGCCCGTCGTACTCGGGTCCGCGTACCAAGGGACCTCGTCGCGACGACCGCCCCAGCATGCCGATGATGCAGGAGGCGCCGCCACCGATCACCAAACTGATCACGCTGGCCGAAGGCATGTCGGTCAAGGACCTGGCCGACAAGCTCGAGGTCAAGGCCAAGGACGTGATGAAGAAGTTGATGGACCGTCGCATGATCATGACCATCAATTCGACCCTGGATGCCGAGACGGCGCAGCTCGTGGCGCGCGACTTCGGCGCGGAAGTGCTCATCCGCTCGTTCGAAGAGGAAGTGGTGGATGTGGAAAC
>JBKJJZ010000339.1:0-5873 GCA_046597705.1 Vicinamibacterales bacterium
GGGCGATTCCCGGCGCACGAGCCTGGTCGGAGAAATCGATTCGGACTGCCGGCTGGAGCTTCGGTCCCGGGTTCACGAGGCCCCACCAGGAGGAGGTAGTGCGCTCATCTTCTTCCACCAGCAGCACCTCCGAGTGACCGCCGCCGGGCTGACGACGGCCGAGCAGGCGTGCGGGGAACACGCGCGAGTCGTTGGCGACCAGCAGATCGCCGGCCTTCAACCACGTCGGAAGATCCGCCACCCGAGACTCTTCCCATCGCCCGGCCTTGCGATCGACGACCAGCAAGCGCGACTGGCCCCGCTCGCGCGGCTGCTGCGCGATGAGGTGATCGGGCAGATCGAAATCGAAGTCGCTGACGCGCACGCCGTATCGTGGCATATCAGCCCGACGTACACTCTCGCGGTGCGAATCGACCCCGGCCACCCCTTCCCGCTTGGCGCCACGTGGGATGGCGGCGGCGTGAACTTCGCCCTGTGGTCCTCGTGCGCCGCGCAAATTGAGTTGTGCCTGTTCGATGACCCGAACGCTCAGGTGGAATCGACGCGCGCATTCCTGACCGGCCGTACGGGTCACGTCTGCCATGGGTATGTCGCCGATCTGCGGCCCGGCCAGTTGTACGGCTATCGCGTGCATGGTCCGTGGCAACCCGATCAGGGGCATCGCTGCAACGCCGCCGAACTTCTTTTTGATCCGTACGCGCGAGCCGTTGGGCGGCCGCACAGTTGGAATCCTTCCCGTGCGCCACTCGCTGCCGTCACCAACGACGCGTTCGACTGGGAACTCGATCAGCCACCCGGAACTGCTCTGGCTGATTCCGTCATCTACGAACTGCACGTGAAGGGTTTCACGGCACTCCACCCCGGAGTTTCGCCTGAGGATCGAGGCACGTTCCGGGGTCTGGCCAGTCAACCCGCCATCGAGCATCTGCGCCAACTCGGTGTCACCGCTGTGGAGTTGATGCCCATTCATGCGCGAGTGGACGAATGGGCGCTGCACCTGCAGGGTCTGACGAACTACTGGGGCTACAACACGCTCGCATTCTTTGCCCCGGACCCTCGGCTGGCGGCTACAGGCGATCCCCTGGACGCCGTTCGTGAATTCAAGACGATGGTCAAAGCGCTTCACGATGCGGGCATCGAGGTCATCCTCGATGTCGTCTACAACCACACGGCCGAGGGCGATCATCTGGGCCCCACACTCTCGCTGCGTGGTATCGACAACGCGAGCTACTACCGCCTGCAGCCTGACGACCTGTCGCGCTACCAGGACTTCACCGGGTGCGGAAACACCCTTGATACGCGGTCGCCAGTCGTCGGGCAGCTGATTCTCGACAGCCTCAGGTATTGGGTCGACCAGATGCACGTCGATGGCTTCCGGTTCGACCTTGCCTCGGCTCTGGTTCGAGCGGACTCCAGCATAGAACTGCCCTCACCTCTTCTGGAGAGCATCAAACAGCACACGGTGCTCTCGAAGGTCAAGCTGATTGCCGAACCATGGGACGCCCACGCGGACGGCTATCTGGTGGGCCGCTTCCCTGCCGGCTGGTCTGAGTGGAACGGCCTGTATCGCGACACGGTGCGTCGCGCCTGGCGGGGCGATGGCGGGCAACGCGGGGAGCTGGCCACGCGGCTCGCCGGCAGCAGTGACCTCTATGCCGCCACCGGCCGGTCGCCGCAGGCGAGCATCAACTTCGTCACGGCGCACGACGGTTTCACACTCGCCGACCTGGTTTCCCATGAACGCAAACACAACGAGGCCAACGGTGAAGGGAATCGCGACGGCGAGTCGCACAATAACAGCGCCAACTGGGGTGTCGAAGGGGCAACGGCGGACGCAGAGGTACTCGAACGCCGCGCGCGGGTCGCGCGCAGCATGCTGCTGACACTGTGTGTGTCGCAGGGAATACCGATGCTGGGCGGTGGTGATGAACTGGGCCGCTCGCAGCTGGGTAACAACAACCCGTACTGCCATGACAGCGCGCTCAGCTGGACGGCGTGGCCCGGCGACCAGGACCTGCTGGCGTTCACCAAACGCGCGCTGGCCCTGCGGCGCGCACATCCGCAACTGCGGCGGCTCTCTTACCTCGAGGGCGGGGATGCCGAACGTGCGGATGTCGCCTGGCTGAACCCGTCGGGCGAAGAACTGGCCGACGTCGACTGGCACGACCCGGATGTCAGGGCGTTCGGTATGTGGCTTCGAGGTTCCGTCGCCGACGCTCAATCATTGCTCGTGTTGCTCAATCCCGGCTCGGTGGCCGTGGATTTCCTGCTGCCGGCACAGCAGAACGGGCCGTGGCTGATGACGCTTTCGTCAGCAGACGTCACCGCGCAAATTCAGGAGGCGGCGTCGCCCCTCACAGTCGCTTCTCACTCCGTCGCAGTGCTATGCCCTTCACTGCTTTTTTGCGCTAAACTACCGCTCCCCGCAATCACCGGCTCCGGGAGTGGATTGACAGGTAACGAGGGCAGGTCGCACGAGTCTTGAAATTAACCAGCGCTATCCTCAAGTATCTCCGTCCCTACCGGCCGCTTGCCGTAGCGTCCACCAGCCTCATTGTTCTGGCGGCAATCGTCGGCTTGGCCGCGCCATGGCCACTCAAGATCCTCATTGACAACGTGCTGCAGGGACATCCCCTGACCGGCTGGGCGGAGGCCATCTTCGGCGCGTTCGGCACGGGAAGGTCCCTTCTGCCGTATGCGGTGCTGGCGGGGTTATTGATTGCGATCGTGGACAAGTCGTTCCACGTGCTCACGAACTACGTCAATACGCGGCTCGAACAGCGGATGATCCTCGACTTCCGCAGCGACCTGTTCCAGCACGTGCAGAAGCTGTCGATGGCGTTCCACGACAAGCGCCGGACCGGCGGGTTCATGATGCGGATCAACATGTCGTCCGGTTCGCTGGGCGAGGTCACCATGATCGTGCCGACGCTGGCCCAGAGCGCCATCACGCTCCTCGGCATGTTCTGGATCGCGTACCGGATGGATCGCACGCTGGCCTTGCTCTCGCTGTCGGTGATGCCCTTCCTCTATTACTCGGTGAGTTACTACCTGCGGAATATTGGAACGCGGGTGCGCGCAGTGAAGATGCTGGAGGCCGAATCTCTCCAGATCGTCCACGAAGCCGTATCGATGCTGCGCATCATTCTCACCTTCGGCCGGGAAAGCTACGAACAGGATCGGTTCCGCAAGCAGGGCGAAACGGCGGTGGCCGCCCGCGTCACGCTCACGACCCAGCAGACCTTGTTCACGCTCGCGGTTCATACGACGACGGCATTGGGCACCGCGCTGGTACTGGGTGTTGGCGCCAGTCACGTGCTGGATGGCACGCTGACGGTGGGCCAGTTGCTGGTCATCATGACCTACATCGCCGCGGTGTACCAACCGCTCGAAGCGATCACGAGCACGATGGGTTCGCTCCAGCAACAGACCGTTCATCTCAAGATGGCGATGGAACTGCTTGATGAAGAACCCGGCATCATCGAAAAACCGAACGCGACCGCGATGGTACGGTCCAGGGGCCAGATCGTCTTCGAGAACGTCACATTCGCCTACGATAAGCGGCAAGACACACTGAAGGGCATCAGTTTTGAGGCTTCAGCCGGTCAGGTCCTGGCGGTCGTCGGACCGACCGGGGCTGGCAAGTCCACGCTCATTAGTTTGATCCCGCGCTTTTATGATCCGGCCGAGGGCCGCGTGCTGCTTGACGGCATTGACATCCGGGAACTGACGCTCGAGAGCCTGCGCCGGCAAATCAGCATCGTCCTTCAGGAGCCCCTGCTGTTTTCAACCTCTATTGGCGAAAATATTCGGTACGGGCGACTCGATGCCACCGATGAGGAGGTGCAAGAGGCCGCCCGGGCCGCGAATTCGCACGACTTCATCATGCGGTTGCCCGACAAGTACGAGACGAAGCTTGGGGAGCGGGGATCGCGCGTCTCGGTGGGCGAACGCCAGCGCATCACGATTGCGCGCGCCTTCTTGAAGGACGCGCCCATCCTTATTCTGGACGAGCCCACTTCCTCGATCGATTCCAAAACCGAGGCGGTTATCCTTGACGCTCTCGATCGCTTGATGGTCGGCCGCACGACACTGATGATCGCGCATCGACTCTCCACTGTCCGGCACGCGGATTGGACGGTCGTGCTCAATCAAGGCGAAATTGTTGAGCAGGGCACGCCGGACGACCTCCTGGCGCTGCAGGGCCTGTACTGGCAGCTTTCCGAGGTACAGAGTCGCAAGGGCGTCCGTCGGTCGCGGCGCCAGGTGAATCCGATGCCTGGCACAGTCGAGGATCTGACGTGACCGTCGGAACACGGCCGAAGGTCGTACTGCTCGGCATGATGTCGCACCTGCCGTTCGCGGGCGTCGTCTGGCAGACCATTCACTACCTGATCGGATTCCAGCGGCTCGGCTATGACCCGTACTACGTCGAAGCGCATGGTTCCACGCCGACCAAGCTCATGCAGAACGCCGATGACGATGGCGTGGTGCGCGCCGCGGCATTCATCGCGGCGACGCTGGGGCGATTCGACCTTGGCGATCGGTGGGCGTATCATGCGCCGCACGCAGGCAATCGCTATTTCGGAATGACCGAGTCCGAGCTCCTGGCGTTGTATCGCGAGGCTGCGGTCATCATTAACCTGCACGGAAGTACGGTCACGCTGCCCGAGCACAGCGCGACCGGACGACTCGTGTACCTTGAGACCGACCCGGTCGCCGTTCAGGTGCAGCTCCACCAAGGCGACGCCGAAACAGCCGCGTATCTCGAGCCGCACTGCGCGTTCTTTACGTTCGGAGAGAACTATGGACGTCCAGGCTGTAGCCTGCCGCTGTCCGACAAATTCCACTTCCGACCCACCCGACAACCGGTGGTCATGGATTTCTGGAAGCATCAGTCCCCGGCGGGCGACACTTTCACGACAATCGCGAACTGGAAGCAACTCGGCCGCGATCTGACGCTGAACGGCGAGACATACTACTGGAGCAAACATCGCGAATTTCGGAAGCATCTCAACCTGCCGCGCAAAGCCGGCGAGAAGTTCGAACTCGCGCTGAGCATGAGCAGCATCGACGACACTGACCTCGAGCGTGTGACGCAACGTGGATGGCGCGTGACGGACGCCCTGGCCATCAGCTACGACCTGGATCGGTATCGCGACTACATCACCGGCTCGCGCGGTGAGTTTACGGTCGCCAAGGATCAGAACGTCCGCCTGCAGACCGGATGGTTCAGCGATCGCAGCGCGACGTATCTGGCGGCGGGCAGGCCGGTGATCACCCAGAGTACGGCTTTCGATCAGGTGCTGCCGACCGGCGAGGGCCTGTTTGCGTTCCTGACCACCAAAGAGATTGTGCACGCCGTTGCGCGCATCGAGGGGGACTACCAGAGGCACTCACGCTCCGCCGTGGCGATCGCGCGCGAGTACTTTGCGCATGACGTCGTCCTGGGTCGGTTGTTGAGCGATCTCGGCCTGAGCCAGCCCATGCGCCAGTCGCGAGCGGCTGGGTCGGTGCTCTCGGCTGATCTCGTGATTAAGCCGGCTTCGCGCTGGCCCACAATGCTCGAGGCCGCGACTGTCGAGATCGTGATGGCCAGCCCGATTCCACCGGTCGCGCCGACCACGGTACCCCACGAACCCCCTCACGCCAGCATTGTCCTGCTCACGTTCAACAGCCTGGTCTTCACGAAGATCTGCCTGGCCAGTGTGCTGGCGAACACCGGTCCCACGCCATATGAAGTGATCATCGTGGACAACCGGTCTACCGATGGCACCGTCGCATATCTGCGCGACCTCGAACTGCTGCACGATCACGTGACCGTCGTCTACAACGACCGCAACCTGGGCTTCGCGGCCGCCAACAATCAGGCG
>JBKJJZ010000540.1:0-6716 GCA_046597705.1 Vicinamibacterales bacterium
CCATCGAAGCCGGGGCACAGCTGGGCTTCTGCGTCGGCGTGCAATGGCATCCCGAAAACTTCTGGCGCACTGGCGAAACGGCGTTACTGTTCGAGAGTTTCGTCAGCGCGGCCAGACGCAAGCAGGGCGAAACTGCGTATCGCCCTACCGATCAAACACGGTGATGCACTCAACGTGCGGGGTGTTGGGAAACATGTCGAGCGCCTCGAGCGACGCCAGCCGGTAACCGCCTGCGATCAAGAGTGCGGCATCACGCGCGAGCGTGGGCACGTCGCAGGACACATAGACGATTCTCGGAGCCTGCCATCGAAGCAGTCCGTGAACCACCTCGGGCGACAGCCCGGTTCGCGGAGGATCGACAACCACCACATCGGCCTGAGGTCCGGACTTTGCCGCCACGATTGCTTCTACGGGCCCCAGCCGCACAACCAGGCGACCATTCGACTGCTCCGCATTGGTCGTCAAATCCTGACCGCTGGCCGCGTCGCCCTCGACCGCAATCCCACGCGCGCCCCGATGTGCAAGCGCAACGGCGAAGAGTCCCACACCCGCATACAGATCGACGAAATGGTCGCCAACGGCCAAGTCGATGACGCGTTGCGTCAGCGTGCCCACCAGGAACCGATTGCCCTGGAAGAACGAACCCGCCTGGCGCGACCAGCGGAGCTCGGCGTCAACGCCCAGCACCTCACGCGCATCATCAACGATGCGATCCTCGCCGGCGCAAGTGAACATCCCGCGACGCGCGAGCACAGCCACACCCGTCAGCCCGTCGGTCAGGGGCAACCCCGCGAAGCGGCCCGGATCTGCGTCCGGGCGCAGCTCACAAAGAGCCACGCGCTCCCGTCCGGCCACGCCTTCGGAGAGCATCACCGAGGCACAGGCCGCAAGCGTGGGGCCAAGGGCCTCACGCAGCCGGCTCAGCGCCTCGATCGCGCCGGGCGCCAACTGCCGCGTCGCTTCCGCGTCACAGAGCACGTGTGAGCCCTCGAGCAGGAATCCCATTCGCGTGCCTTGCACTTGCAGCCGGGCGCGCAGCCGATAGCCTTCTTCCTTCGACGGAACGACCTCCACAGCACTGCTGAGCGTGTGTTTTGCAATACGGCGGAACGTGTCCGTGATGACCTCGGCCTTCAACTGCAACTGCCGGGCGTACTGAATGTGCGCGTAGAGCGCGCCTCCGCAACGTGGATCCGTAAAGGCTTCGCGCCTGTCAGCGCTCGGCTCGATGACCTCACGAGTATCAGCCCAGGCCACCTTGCCGCTGCGGCGGGTGATGAGCGCCCGCACACGTTCCCCTGGCAGCGCTCCAGCCACGAACACGACGCGACCATCGAGCCTGGCCATCATCCGGCCGCCGGCGACGGGCCGTTCAATGGTCAGTTCTACCAGCGATAACTCGTTCATAGAAAATCCAGGGAAGGCAGTTCAAGATGTTCGCGCACACCGCGATCGACAGTGACCGACACGGCTCTTGCCCACGCCTCCGGCACGAGCCGCTCCTTGTAAGGCGCCAGGTCCTGCTCTGCCCGGGCGGTAATGTCGCGCAGGACGTCCGCGGCAACCACCGTGCGCGCGTGCTCGATGAGATCACGCTCCAGCGGCACGAGCCGTTCCAGCAGCCGATCACGCGCGTCGCCCCGCGCGTGAGCCAGTGCCTCACGCAGGGTCGATAATTCGCCGATCAACCTGCTCATCGCATCCCGGAAGTCCTCCGGCAGTTCCAGCCGGCCTGCCAATCGGCCGAGACGATCGATCGCTCTGTCGATGGTGCGCGGCGCCGACCGCCGCTTGGAACTCTGTGCCCGGTCGGATGACGAGGTCGCCGCGGCTCCTTCAGCTTCGGGCGCTTCGGTTGTGACGGTCACGCCGATGGCGCGACGCCAGTCCTCATAGAGCACCCGTACATCCGTCTCGCAGAACTCGATGCGAAGGGGCCGCTTCGACGCGCCTGCCGCATGCCGCTCGGCCTTGTGTTCGATTCCCCGGAACACCACTGACAGCGGCACGCCCTCGTCGGCCCATTGTTTGACAAGCGCGAAACCCGGACCCACGACGCGCACAAGGTGACCGCCATTAGTACGCGTCAGGTGCGCCTCCACTTGCCGGCAGTAGTCAGCGACATCAGCCACGAGAAAGCATCTCCCATTGCACGTCTCCGGCAATCAATGCCTCGATGCCCTGACGGCCAGTCACGGGATCTGTCGCGCGCACCTGCAACGCACCCGCGTCACTGACGCCACACGCCACCCCCCGGCGCGCTCCGTGAGCGTCCTGCCACGCGACCGGCTGGTTGTCGAGAGCTTCTCGGCCGAACTGGCGCCATCGCTCGAGCACAACTGCGCGCCGGCCTCCGCGAAGGTGGCTCACGTATTGGCGAACACGAATCAGCGTCGCCACCACCAGGTCCACCAGTGCCACTGGGCGGTCACACTCCGCATCGAGCGACGTGGCGCGGCCGGCCACCTCCGGCGGATATGCCGCCCTCTGCAGATTCACACCAATGCCTACCACCATGACACCTTGCGATGTCCCCAGCGCCGACGCTTCGCACAAAATGCCCGCGAGCTTTCTCCAGGGCCGGCCGATGACGACGTCGTTGGGCCATTTCAGCTCAACCGGAAGCCCACTGACATCGCCCACTGCCTCGGCCACCGCGACTCCGGCCGCCAGAGTCACCAGCGGCACCTGCACGCCAAGACCCTCGTCTCTCACGATGATTGACAGATACATCCCCGCGCCCGGCGGCGATGCCCAGGACCGTCCACGCCGGCCTCGGCCCGCGCGCTGTTCATCAGCCAGCACGGCCGTGAAATCCATGGCGCCGGCGTTGGCGAGCAACATGGCCTCATCGTTCGTGGATCCAACTTCGGGAAAGAAGGCCACTGGCGGCAGGCCTGCCCTCGCGACGGCGGCCGCCAACTCACTCAGGACGGAGTCTGACGGCACGTCAGCCTTCCGTGGTGGTCAGCGGCGTCAGCTGAACGACGATGGCCTCATCATCCGGCAGGTCGAACGTCACGTCCGCATCGCCCACATTATTGCCGCCGCACACGTCGCCTCTGGTCAAGGCCCACAGCGCCTCGTCTCTGGCATGCAGACGCATCGCTGCGCGAACCGGCACGCCGAACCCAAGTTTCAGCGCGGAGCGCTGTTCGCGAACCCGGGTGGTGATGTCGGTCGCATACGCGAGCGCGCTCTGGTCGTCAGCCTGCCCGGCCTTGCCCGACAGTTCGGAAGCTCCAGGCCACGGCGCCCGGTGAACAGAGCCCTCCTGCCACCAGGACCAGACTTCCTCGGTGACGAAAGGCATGAACGGCGCGAACAACCTGAGCAGAGTGGACAACGCAATTTGCGAAGCACTGACCGCGGACTGCGCGGCCGCGTCGTCGCCCTGCCGGCGACGCTTCACGAGCTCGATGTAATAGTCGCAGAAGGACCAGAAGAAGGCTTCGACGTCTCGGAGTGCCGTCGCGTAGTCATACTCGTCCAAAGCGGCGGTGGCCTTGCGCACGAGAGCATCGAGATCCGCCAGCATGCCGCGATCGATCGCCTCAGTCACCGTCGCGTCCGGTCCGGTTCGCGCCAGGACGAACTTCGACGCGTTGAGGAGTTTGATCGCCAGTCGTCGCCCGACTTTCATCTGCCCCGGCTCGAACGCCGTATCGACGCCCGGCCCGCCCTTGGCCGCCCAGTAGCGCACCGCGTCGGAGCCGTGTTCCTCGAGCAAGGCCATCGGTGTGACGACATTGCCCTTCGACTTCGACATCTTCTTGCGATCGGGGTCGAGCACCCATCCCGAGATCGCGGCATGCGCCCACGGCAGCGCATCCAGCTCGAGATGCGAGCGCACCACCGTTGAGAACAGCCACGTGCGAATGATGTCGTGCGCCTGGGGTCGCAGGTGCATCGGGAACGTTCGCGCGAACAACTCCGGGTCGCGCTCCCAACCGCACACGATGAACGGCGAGAGCGATGACGTCGCCCACGTGTCCATGACGTCTGGGTCGCCTGTGAATCCGCCAGGGACGCCGCGCTGATCGGCAGTGAAGCCGGCCGGCACATCCGTCGATGGGTCCATCGGAAGATCAGCTTCTGCCGGCAGCAGGCGGGCGTCAAAGTCCGTGCTGCCGTCCGAACGCAGGCGATACCAGACGGGGAAGGGCACACCAAAGAACCGTTGCCGGCTGACGCACCAATCGCCATTGAGCCCGTTGACCCAGTTCTCGAATCGAGCCCGCATGTATTCCGGATGCCACTGCAGGTCGCGCCCGCGCTCGAGCAGAGCCTCGCGTTCATTCATCGTTCGAACGAACCACTGCCTCGACGTGATGATCTCGAGCGGCCGATCGCCCTTTTCGAAAAACTTCACATGGTGCGTGATGGGCCGCGGCTCGCCCAGCAAGTCGCCGCTCTCGCGCAACAGTTCGACGATGCGCGTGCGAGCCTTGACGGCGGAGAGCCCGGCCAGCTGATCGTAGTGCGCCTGCGCGCGAGCGGCGTCGCGGCTTTCCCAGCCGGCCTCGCCCCAGTTCACCTGGCGCAGCGCGCCGTTGGGCTGAATCACCGCGCGCACAGGCAGGCTCAGCTCTCGCCACCACGTCACGTCGGTGATGTCACCGAAGGTGCAGATCATCGCGACGCCGCTGCCCTTTTCGGGATCGGCCAGCGCATGAGCTTTCAAAGGGACTGGCACACCGAACAGCGGCGTGATGACCTCGGTGCCGAACAGCGGCTGGTAGCGCGGGTCATCCGGGTGTGCGACGAGGGCGACGCAGGCGGGCAGCAACTCCGGGCGCGTCGTGTCGATTTCCACAAAGCCGCCATCCGGCCGGGCGAATCGCACGCGATGATACGCGCCGGGCATTTCGCGATCTTCGAGCTCCGCCTGTGCGACGGCGGTCCGGAAGTCCACGTCCCACAACGTCGGCGCCTCGAGCTGATAGGCCTGGTCGCGCTGCACCATCCGGAGGAACGCCAGCTGCGACACGCGCTGGGCACCGGCGCCGATCGTCGCGTAGGTCATCGACCAGTCCACTGACAAACCAAGTTGGCGCCAGAGGCCCTCGAACACCACTTCGTCTTCGGCAGTCAGTCGCGCGCACAGCTCGACGAAGTTCGGGCGTGAAACGGAGATCGGCTGTTTGCCCGGCGTGGCCGGGGGCACGAATGCCGGGTCATACGGCAGCGACGGATCGCACCTGACACCGTAGTAGTTCTGGACGCGCCGTTCGGTGGGCAGTCCGTTGTCGTCCCACCCCATTGGGTAGAACACCGCCTTGCCTCGCATGCGCTGATAGCGCGCGATGACGTCTGTATGCGTGTAGGAAAACACGTGTCCGACGTGCAGCGAGCCGCTGACCGTCGGCGGCGGCGTATCAATCGCAAACACGGCGTCGCGCGGCGCCCGGGCGTCGAACTCGTACACACGGCGCTCGTCCCATTGGACGCGCCACTTCTCTTCTAGTCCTTCCAGGACGGGCTTTTCGGGAACCATTCAAATACCGGCGACGTCGGGCGGCCTACGCCTTGATCCGGGCGATCTCCTCGCGGATGAGCCGTTCGGCGGTTTCGAGCACGATCTTGCGAACGAGCTCATCGGTCATGCGCCTGACCACTTTTTGCACCACTTCTTCGACGGCCGCTTCGGATAACACCGGTGAAGCACTGATCGAGACGCGGGCTGCAGGATTCTTGCGTTCGGCTGCCAGTAGCGCGGAGAAGACGTTGCCGAGCGACTGGTTCGCAGTGCCGCTGACGGGCCTCGCCCCTCCTGGGGCAGCCGGATCCGCCGACAGGACCCACTCCAGCGATGGCGCTTTCGCTGCTGCGGCAGCGACAGGCACGTCCATCTCGTGATGGTCCGCCGGTTCGTCAAGGCCGGCAACAGGTTCAACGGCGACGAATTCGAGACGAGCAAGTGCAGCGGCAAGGTCGGGATCGGTGTCCGCCTCGTACGGCACCGACAATATGTGCGCGTCGTCAGGCGCCGTTAAGTCCAGCGGCTCTGCTGGTCCTGACACAGTCGCCGGAGCCGGCCTCGGCGCACCCGACTCCAGTCGCGGCATGTCCGCGGGCCAGAGTTCTGCAGGTCTCGCGCCCGCCAGAAGCTCGCGCACCGTCTTGATCAACTGCCGCGGCTCGAACGGCTTCACCAGCACGCCGTCGCATCCCGTCTCCCGCGCGCGTTCCTCATCGATGGGTTCAAAGGCGCCGGTCAGCAGGAGCACGGGCACCCGCGACGCTGCCGGCGACCGCTTGACGTGCGTGGCGACCTGGTAACCATCCACACCGGGCATGCCGACATCAGCGAGGACGATGTCTGGACGGTCCTGATCAATGCGCGCAATCGCACTCTCGCCATCGCCGACGGCAATCACGCGGATGCCTTCATCGGCGAACGTCAGCTCGATGACGCGCTGAATCGTCACGCTGTCATCGGCGAGCAAAAGCGTGGTCATGGCGCTCAGACCACCTCTTCACGAGGCGCCACATTCAGATTGATGAAGTCCACGATGCTCTGCATCGGCGTCCCGGGCAGGAAGATGCCCGCGATGCCCATCGCGGTCAGTTTCTCCCGGTCCACGTCGGGAATGATGCCGCCGACCACCACCTTCGCGTGATCGAGGCCCTTCTCCTTGAGCAACTTCATGACCTGGGGGCAGATGTGCATGTGAAGGTGGTGGTCGGCGGCATCATTCCCGACGTGGACCGGG
>JBKJJZ010000604.1:0-26707 GCA_046597705.1 Vicinamibacterales bacterium
TGTGGAGTTCGTGCTGTTGATCCCGGCATTGCTCGTGGCGGAATCCAGCCTGTCATTCGTCGGCTTCGGATTCGAGGGTGCCATACCCAGCTGGGGTGGCCTCTTGAAGGAAGGCGAGGCCGTCACCGCGATGTATTCCGCGCCGTGGCTGCTGTTGCCGGCTGCGGCATTGTTTCTCGTGGTCCTTGCGCTGCAAACGGTGGCCGGGGGGCCGCAGTTTTTGCTGCGCCAGCCGTTGACACAAAGCGCACACGCCGTTAGCCTCCGTCGTGACGATGAATATCCAGGGCGTGTTTCCCCCGGTCCCGACGCCGTTTGACGAGGCGACCGGCGAGATCGATCTTCAGGCACTGTCGCGCAACATCGGCAGGCTCCTGCGCGCGCCCGTCACCGGGGTGCTGGTCCTCGGCTCGAATGGAGAGGCCGGCCTTCTCGAAGAGAGCGAAGCCGAAGCCATCGTCGCCGCGGCGCGTGATGGTGTCCCGGCCGATCGGACGCTCCTGGTAGGTACCGGACGGGAATCCACGCGAGCGACGATTGCCGCATCTGTCCGCGCGGCATCGAACGGCGCGGATGTCGTCCTCGTGCGTGCCCCGTCATTCTTCAAGAATCAGATGACGCCGGCGGCGCTGGTGGCTCACTACCGCGCCGTGGCTGACGCCTCACCCGTGCCGGTGTTGCTCTACAACGTGCCGGGCATGGCGGGATTCAGTTTGACGATGCCCATGGTGTCCGCGCTGGCCGAGCATCCGAATGTGATCGGAATGAAAGAGACCAGCAGTGACATGGAGCGACTGGGGCAGTTTGCCGGTATCGCGGACCAGGGGTTCGACGTACTCATCGGTTGGGCTCCGGTGGCGCATACCGCCGCCGTGGCCGGCGCGCGTGGCGCGATCATCGCCGTGGCGAACGTGTTGCCTGAAGTGTGCGTGGAACTCTGGGACATGGCCTCGACCGGACACCACCAGAAGGCCCTGGCGCTGCAGCGTCGAATCACGCCGATCGCGCAGTTGGTGTCGAGTGTCCATGGAGTGGCGGGACTGAAATGTGCGCTCGATGAAATTGGCGCCTACGGCGGGCCCGTGCGCGCGCCTCTGCTTCCTGTGACTGCGGCCGTGGCCGCAGAGATACGCTCGGCGCTGGTTCAATGGCGAGAGCCCTTGCCCGCAAAGGGGACGCTATGACACGGCGCGCGCTACCAACGACCGAAACGTTCCTGTTGGGCCCCGGTCCCTCGCCGATCTCCGATCGCGTGCGTCAGGCGATGACCGCTCCGCTTCGGTCGCATCTCGATCCTGAATTCGTGCTGCTGCTCGACGATGTGCGGGCACGGCTGACACGTCTCTTCAATGCGCCGGACGGCCACTTTACCCTGGCCTTGTCGGGAACCGGCACGACGGGCATGGACGCGGCCGCAGTCAACCTGATGGAACGCGGCATGACGGTGCTCTGCGTCGTCAACGGATACTTTGGCGACAGGCTGTCGCGAGTACTGTCGGTGCGAGGCGCATTTGTGGAGCGCCTCGAAGGAGAGTGGGGGCGCGCCATCGACCCCGCGCAAGTCGAGCATGTGATGAGTGAGGGCCGGTTCGATGCGCTGGCCATTGTTCACGGCGAGACCTCGACCGGAGTGCTGAACCCAGTCGGTGACATTGCCGCGATCGCCCGCAAGCACGATGTCCTCCTCATTGTTGATGCCGTCACCTCCCTTGGCGCCGTCCCCGTGGACGTGGCGGCGTGGGGAGCCGATGTGTGCTACTCGTGCTCGCAAAAGGGTATTGGCGCGCCATCAGGACTTGCGCCGATCACATTCTCCGCGCGCGCGAGGCAGGAACGAATCACTCGTCCTGTCTTCGCTCTTGATATTCAGAAGCTCGAGGACTTCTGGGTGCGACGCGCCTACCATCACACGATCTCCGCTCCGCTGATCTACGCGCTGCACGCCGCCCTAGCGGAGGTGGAGGAAGAAGGCCTGGAGGCGCGCTGGAAGCGCCATCAGGCTGTGCATGAAGCCCTTGTCGCCGGCTTGCAGCGTCTCGACCTGTCGCTGCTGCCGCCACCGGCGGATCGACTGACGAGCCTGAATGCGGTTTGCGTCCCGAGCGGCGTGGATGCGGGCGCAGTGAAAGAGCGGCTGCTGACCAAACACCAGATCGAAATCGGAGCGGGATTGGGTCCGCTTGCGGGGCGCATCTGGCGCATCGGCCTGATGGGATCAGGCGCGACCGTTGATCACGTAGAGCGGGTGCTGGCGGCGCTCGCGGAGGCGCTCGGCCGCGCGCGATCCAGGTAGTCCGCTGATGAGCTACCCTCGAGTCCGGCGTGCTCTTCGCACCGCCGTGGCCCTCGCCGCCATCGGCTTCGCCCTCGTCTGCCATACATGGACGACCCTGCCCGATGTCCGGCCGCTGGCGCGAACGCCGCCGGAGTCTACCGCGTTCATGCGATTGCGCGAATCGCAGGCAGCCGCGCAAGGCGTCACAGCGCGGAGGCGTCAGCGATGGGTGAGTTACGACCAGATTTCCCCCAACCTGAAACGGGCCGTGACCGTGGCGGAGGATGCGGCGTTCTGGCAGCACGAGGGGCTGGACTTCGACGAAATCAAGGCATCGATGGAAGCGAACTGGGAGAGTGGTGAGTTTTCCCGCGGCGCCTCCACGATCACGCAGCAGCTGGCGAAGAATCTGTACCTCTCGCCCTCGCGCAATCCCTATCGCAAGGTGCAGGAGTTGTTCATCGCGCGCCGGCTCGAGGCGGTACTGTCGAAGCGCCGGATCTTCGAGCTGTATCTGAATTTGATCGAGTGGGGTGACGGCATCTGGGGAGCGGAGGCGGCAGCGCGAGCCTATTTCCAGATAGCGGCGTCTGACCTCGACGCCTCGCAGTCCGCCCTGCTCGCCGGCGCCATCATCAACCCGCGCGTCTATAGTCCCGCGCGGCCCAATGCGCGATTACTGCGACGGCAGCAGATCATCCTGAGGCGGATGGGCGGCTCTTAGAAGATGCGCCGTGCGCCCACGTATCGGGCGCGCCAGTACGGCGCCTGCACTCGTTCAACCCGCACCACTCCCGACGCGGCAGGGGCGTGAATGAACTCCTCATTGTTGAGCGCCAGCCCTACGTGTGAGGCACCAGGCGCCACCGTCGAAAAGAAGACCAGGTCACCGGCGCGAATGTGGCTCAGGTCCACCTGCTTGCCGAGAAGAAACTGATCCGCCGAGGTGCGCGGTGCGCTGATGTGGTGCTGGGCGAGCACGTACTGCACGAATCCGCTGCAGTCAAAGCCGGTGCCCGGTTGATCCCCGCCCCAGCGGTACGACACACCCTTGAGCGTGAGCGCCGTGCGCATGAGCGCGGCCGGTCCGTTCAGGAGCATGCTCGAAGGCAGCGCCGGTTTGATCGAAGAGGGAGAGGACGGGCTCGGGAATGGCGCCGGGTGCGCCGTTGTTGGCGACGATGAGCGCGCCGCGCAGGCGGCTGCGGCAATCGCCAACACCAGTGTGGTGCACATCTGTGAAGCACTCCGGACCCGGTGCATGTGACGCCCTATCGGCCATCTGTGGTGATGCCTTCAGGCCCTGACCCTAACTTGCTGAAAACGTTGATGTTACACGGAGTGTTCTCTTGACAGGGCCACGAGCCTGACCGACAATGCCCCCACTAGGTCCATGGAACAGACGCTGCTGCTGAACGCTACGTACGAACCGTTGCGAGTGGTGCACTGGCAAAAAGCGATCACGCTCTGGTGTCAGGGCAAGGTCGAGATAGTGTCCGTGTACGACCGCGAGATTCGCGCCGTCACATTCAGCATGAAGCTTCCATCGGTGATTCGGCTGCTGCGCCGGATTCGTGTGCGTCGCAAACTCGACTACGTTCCGTTCTCGCGCGCCAACATCTACGCGCGTGACGATCATCGGTGCCAGTATTGCGGCGACGTGTTCTCCACCGGTGAGCTGACGTTCGATCATGTCGTGCCCGTCGCGCAAGGCGGCCGGAAGGATTGGGAGAATATCGTCACGTGTTGCGTCACGTGCAACCGCAAGAAGGGCGGCCGCACGCCGGCGCAAGCGCACCTGCATTTGATTCGCGCGCCGAAGCGCCCGGACAAGGCGCCGGCCATTCGAATCACGTTCGGTTTGCGCAACGCTCCCGAAAGCTGGCGCGACTACGTCTACTGGAACGTCGAGCTGGACGACGAGTAGTTCGTGCCGGTGTTGTCCACCATACGCCCCAGAGGCGCGGTCCCTGGAGGCCGGGTCACGCTGCTCGGTACTCGTTTTCCGGTCCCGCCTGAGGGGCCGCCCCAAATCACGATCGGGGGCCAGCCCGCTCGAGTCGTTTCCGCATCAAGCCGAGCCATCGGCGTAATCGTGCCCGCAGTGGGAGGGGGGCCGCTGCAGGTGCGGGTGGCTGAGATCCCCGAGGACGCCCTGCTCCTGGATGTTGCCACGGTGATTGCCACCGGAGTCCATCAAGTGGACAGTCCCGTATGCGACGCTGGCGGCTTTGTGTATCTCACGCACAGCGGGAGCCGTGACACGAAAGCGCCAGTGCCTCTGTATCGCCTGGGACCCGACGGTGTTCGCGAACCAATCGCGGTCGAGATCGCGAACCCGACGTCGATGACCCTTGGGGCCGATGGCAGCATCTATATTTCGAGCCGTTTCGAGGGACAGGTCTACCGGTTGACGCCGGACCACCGGAGTGAGCTGTTCGCGACTGACCTTGGTGTGGCCACGGGGCTTGCGTGTGCGTCTGACGGAACGCTGTTTGTCGGCGATCGCACCGGAACCATCCTTCGCATCAGCGCAGGCCAGTCGGGTGAATCGGCTCGACACGTTGAGACGTATGCGACCATTCCGGCAAGTGTGGCGGCGTTCCACCTGGCGATCGGGCCCGACGGTTCTCTGTATGTGACCGCACCAACGCTGGCGTCGCACGACGTGGTGTATCGCGTCACGCCGGAGCGCGAGGTGCAAGTGGTCTGCGGCGGATTCGGGCGGCCGCAGGGTCTGGCGTTTGACGGCTCGGGCGTGCTGTTCGTCGCCGACGCGCTGGCGGGCGCAGCAGGACTCTATCGGGTGGACGTCCGCGAGGCTGCGCCAGTGCCGGAACTCGTGATTGCCGCACCCCATCTGGTCGGCGTTGCATTTGATCCACGAGGCGGGATGCTGCTCGCGTCTCACGACACGATCTGGCGGATTTGAACCGGTTTTGAACTAGACTCTGGACTCTGAACCTCGGAGGCCGAATGCAGATATTTCGTGTGAAGCCGCTGGCCGCCGTTGCACTGGAAGGCGCCAGTGAGAGTCAGTCGCTCAAGCGTGTTCTTGGCGCGGGCGATTTGATCATGCTGGCGATCGGTGCGGTGATCGGGGCCGGCATCTTTGGTGCGATAGGGACGGCGGCCGCGGGACAGATCGGGCCCAACGGAGAAGTCATCCGGTATGCCGCCGGCCCGGCGCTCGTGTTGTCGTTTCTCCTGCTCGGCGGTGTCTGCGCGTTCGCGGCCCTGTGCTATGCGGAACTGGCGGCGATGATTCCCCAGGCGGGCAGCGCGTATGCCTACACGTACGCGACGCTCGGTGAACTGGTCGCCTGGATCATCGGGTGGGATCTGATTCTCGAATACGCCGTGGGCAATATCGCGGTCGCGATTTCCTGGAGCGACTACTTCATGTCGCTGATACGGGGCGTGGGCCTCGATTTGCCCGCCTGGTTAACCACCGGATACCGGACCGTGACGCAGAGTTCGCTGCCGGCCGTACAGGCCTTGTGGCAAACGGCACCGAGACTTCCCGGGACTGATATCCCAATCCTCGTCAATCTGCCGGCGTTCGGCATCGTCATGGTCGTCACCTGGTTGCTCCTGCGCGGTGTGAAGGAGACCTCACGCGTCAACAACGTGATGGTGTGGATCAAGCTGGCGGCCCTGACGTTGTTCATCGTGGTCGGCGCGATGAACATCGACACGGCCAACTATGTGCCCTTTGCGCCGAACGGGTTTACCGGCATCCATCAGGGTGCGGCGATTGTGTTCTTCGCCTACATCGGATTTGACGCGATTTCGGTCGCGGCCGAGGAGACGAAGAATCCGCAACGGAATCTCCCGATTGGCATCCTCGGAGGACTGGCTATCTGCACGGTCATCTATGTCGTGGTCGGAGCGGTTCTGACCGGACTGGTGCCCTATACGCAGTTGGGCGTGGCGGACCCCCTCGCGTTCGCGCTGAACGCTGCCGGATTCCAGCGCGTGGGCTGGATCGTCGCCCTGGGTGCCGCGGTGTCCATGACGGCCGTCCTTCTGGTGTTCCAGTACGGCCAGCCGCGAATCTTCTTTGCGATGGCGCGCGATGGTCTCCTTCCAAAGGCGATGGCCCGCCTCGATGCGAAGAAGGTTCCCTACATGACCACGGTGTTCACCGGTGTCGTGGTGGCGGTGTTGTCGATGGTGGGTGACGCCGCCGAGACCTATGACCTCACGAACATCGGGACGCTGTTCGCGTTTGCCCTGGTGTGCGGCGGGGTCATGATCCTCCGCGTGACGGAACCCGACCGGCCGAGACCGTTCAAAGTCCCCTTTGTCTGGGTGCTCGCTCCGGCGGGTGTGCTGGCCTGTCTGTTCGTGATGAAGGGGCTTCCGGCTGCAGCCTGGGAGCGGTTCGGGATCTGGCTGGCGATCGGACTCGTGCTCTACTTCAGCTACGGGTACCGCCACAGCCGGCTCAGGGACACGCCCTGATTCCAACGGCGCCTCTGGCCGGTATTCAGGTCCTCGATTTATCGAGGCTTCTGCCTGGCGCATTCGCCACGCTCATGCTCGCCGAACTCGGCGCAGATGTGATCAAGGTCGAAGACCCCGCGGGCGGTGACCCGGTTCGACAGCTGCCCCCGTTCATCGACGGCCGCAGTGTGTACGACTTGCTCCTCAATCGCGGCAAGCGGAGCATGGTCCTCGATCTTCGCAACCAGGCGTCGCAGCCGGTGCTGGACGCGTTGCTGTCGAAGGTCGATGTGGTCGTGGAAAGCTTCCGTCCCGCCACGGCACAGCGATTGGGCGTGTCGGGCCCGCATCTGCGCGCCCGTCACCCCCGGCTCATTCATGTCGCCTTGACGGGGTACGGACAGACCGGACCCTACGCCGAGCGCCCGGGACACGATCTCAACTACGTCGCGGTCTCAGGAGTGCTGTCGGCCGACAGGCCAGAGCCCACGCACCTGCCGCGAATGTTCATCGCAGACGTCGGCGGCGGGGCGATGAGCGCCGTCATCGCGGTGCTGGCCGCCCTCTTCGGCCGCGAACGCTCAGGCGAGGGGGCCACGCTGGACCTCTCGATGCACGAGGCCGCGCTCTACTGGGTCATGTTGCCTGGCGCGAGGGATCTCATCGATGGCGGCGAGCGCGCTGTTGGTGAGCTTCCGACATTCGGCGGCCATGCCTGCTACAACGTCTACGAGACGCGCGATGGCCGGCAGATTGCCCTGGGCGCGCTCGAACCCAAGTTCTGGAACACGTTCTGCGACGCAATTGGACGAACCGACCTTCGCGAGAGGCAACTCACCGAGCCTGTCGACCAGGCAGCCGTCGTGCGCGAGGTGCGGGAAGTATTCCGAACGCGGACGCAGGAGGAATGGCTGGCGTTTTTCGAGGGCCGCGACGTCTGCCTCTCGCCAGTCAACAGTCCGGCCGAGGCGTTTTCAGACCCTCACATCGCAGCACGCGGAACCGTCATTCAGGCCTCCGGACTGCGAGCGGTACGCGCACCCTTTGGAGTTCCCCCAACCGCCTTGCGTCCGGCGCCAAAAGTTGGCCAGCACACTGACGAAATCCTGCAGGCGCTGACGTAAAATGGTCGTTTGGGGTTCGCGCTCTGGACCCCTGCAGGAGCCACATGGCGCACGATTGGATCGCCGTCCGCGGAGCGCGGGTCCACAACCTGAAGAACATCGATGTGGACCTTCCACGCGACCAGTTGGTGGTCATCACTGGACTCTCCGGGTCGGGAAAGTCTTCGCTGGCGTTCGACACGATTTACGCCGAGGGTCAGCGCCGATACGTTGAGTCGTTATCGGCGTATGCGCGCCAGTTTCTGGAGCAGATGGAGAAGCCGGACGTCGACCTCATCGACGGTCTGTCTCCGGCGATTTCGATCGAACAAAAGACGACGGCGTCCAATCCCCGCTCGACGGTCGGTACAGTGACCGAGATTTACGATTACCTCCGGCTGCTCTTTGCCAACATCGGCGTGCCTCACTGCCCGGTGTGCGATCACGAGATCACGTCGCAGTCCCTCGATCGCATCGTTGACGTCGTGCTGTTGTATCCATCCGACGAGCGCATCAACGTCATGGCGCCGGTGGTGCGCGGGCGCAAGGGCGAATTCAAGAAGGACCTCGCCGCATTGCGGGGACGAGGGTTTACTCGCGCACGCATTGATGGCGAGTTCAGGTCCCTTGACGAGGAGATCCTCCTCGACAAACGCAAGAACCACAGCATCGAGGTTCTGGTGGACCGGGTCATCGTCAAGGACGGCATTCGGCGACGGCTGAGCGATTCGCTGGAACTGGCGCTGACGCTGGCCGACGACATCGTCATCATCAACACGCTCGGCGGCGGCGACCGGCTGTTTTCCCGGAGGATGGCGTGCCCCAACTGCGACATCAGTATTCCGGAGATGACGCCTCGGGCGTTTTCGTTCAATTCACCCCACGGCGCGTGCCCTGACTGCCAGGGGTTGGGTGCGGTGTATGACTTCGATCCGGCGCGCGTGGTGCCGGATGATCGGTTGTCGCTCAACGACGGCGCAGTGCTGCCGTGGGCGAAGGGAGACAAGCGGCTGTTGACGGAAATGCTCGAGGGACTGCAACGGGTCTTCGGCATCGATCCCGCCGTGCCGTTTGGGAAGCTGTCCCGAAAGTTTCGCGACATCGTACTCACCGGCGCGCCGGGCAAACGCGCCAAGGCGGTGAAGGCCAAAGACGTGTTTGGTGCGGACTTCGAGGGCGTGATTCCAAACCTTCGGCGACGGTTCGAGGAAGGATCGTGGACGGACCAGGAACTCCTTGAGCCGTATCGCGCGCTCAGGCCGTGCATTTCCTGCGACGGCGAACGGTTGCGAGCAGAGAGCCGTGCCGTGCGCGTCAAGGGACGCCGGCTCACTGACTACGTCAGCCAGCCCATTTCCGAAGCGCTGCCGATGGTGGAAGGCATCGAGTTGTCGGAACGCGAGTCCCTGATCGCCGGCCGTGTACTGAAGGAGATCCGCGAGCGGTTGCGCTTCCTTTCCGACGTGGGTGTGGGCTACCTGACGCTTTCACGGAGCGCCGCGACACTGTCGGGCGGCGAGGGACAGCGCATTCGTCTCGCGACCCAGATCGGGTCACAGCTCACCGGCGTGCTTTACGTGCTGGACGAGCCATCCATCGGGTTGCATCAACGGGACAATCGCAAGCTGCTTGGAACGCTGAGCCGGCTCAGGAATCTGGGGAACACCGTGCTCATCGTGGAGCACGATGAGGAAACGATTCGCACCGCGGACTATCTGGTGGACCTCGGCCCGGGCGCCGGGGAGCATGGAGGACACGTCATTTTCCAGGGCCGGCCGCAGCAGCTACTGGCGGCGCCTGGCGCGTCGGCGACGGGGCAGTACCTGACCGGCGCGAGGGCGATTGCGGTACCGCCCGTGCGGCGTCCCGGCAACGGCGGTCGCGTCGTTGTGCGCGCCGCGCGCGCCAACAACCTCAAGAACCTGGATGTGATGTTTCCGCTTGGCACCCTGATCGCGGTGACCGGAGTTTCCGGGTCAGGCAAGTCCACTCTCGTGAATGAAATTCTTTACCGGTCTCTGGCGCGAACGATTTATCGCGCCACCGACGAACCCGGCCAGCATGACAGCATCGAAGGCATCGAACTGCTCGACAAGGTGATTCAGATCGATCAGTCACCGATTGGCCGGACGCCCCGCTCGAATCCTGCGACCTACACGGGACTCTTCACCTTCGTCCGCGAGCTGTTCGCGATGTTGCCCGATGCCCGCGCTCGCGGTTACAGGCCCGGACGGTTTTCATTCAACGTGAAAGGCGGACGCTGCGAAACGTGCCAGGGCGACGGCGTGATTGCGATAGAGATGCACTTCCTGCCAGACGTGTACGTCACATGCGAGGAGTGCAAAGGACGGCGTTATAACCGCGAGACGCTGGAGATTGGATACCGGGGCAAGTCCATCGCCGATCTGCTCGAGCTGACCGTGGACCAGGCCCTGGAACTGGTCGAACACTTTCCGCCCATCGCTGTTCGTCTGAGAACACTGCAGGAGGTCGGGCTGGGCTACATCACCCTCGGACAGTCAGCCACCACCTTGTCAGGCGGCGAGGCCCAACGAGTCAAACTGTCGCGTGAGCTGGCTCGCAGAGGCACGGGCCGCACGATGTATATCCTCGACGAGCCGACCACGGGTCTGCACTTCGAGGACGTTCGCAAATTGCTCGACGTGCTGCACCGGCTCGTCGAACACGGGAACACGGTGGTGGTGATCGAGCACAATCTGGACGTGATCAAATGCGCTGACTGGGTGATTGACCTCGGTCCCGAAGGGGGTGCCGGAGGGGGCCAGATCGTGGCTTCAGGCACGCCTGAGGCAGTGGCCCGGGCGCGAGGATCGGCCACCGGGCCGTTTCTGGCCGCGGTCCTGGACGCGAAGAGTCAGGCGGCAGTTTCATGACACCTGTGTCAAGAGTCCCACAGGCTGGCTTGAGTTTTCTGTGGCTCCTGAGCCACACGGGCTCGGAAACCCGGCGGCTCCTTGGAACCAATAAAGATGTAAGTCCTTACGCACCAGGGTTTAGGCATTGTGCCGCTGCGTCGCTGGAAGTTGGCAGTGACCTTGCTACAAGGCAGGACTAGTCGCGTAGATGCCTGCTCAACGTACCCTTCGCAAAGCTACCTCCTGCACCGGGATAGGACTCCATTCGGGCCAGAAAGTTTCGATCTCACTTAAACCTGCACAAGCGGACTTTGGCATCCGTTTCTACCGTGCCGACCTCGGCGTGGAGATTCCAGCCCATGTGTCCTGCCTGGGCGGCCCACAGCAGCTCCAGACCGGGTTGCGCAAGCAGAACGCATCAGTAGAAACGGTCGAGCATCTCCTGTCGGCCCTCCGGTCGCTGGGCATCGACAACGCGCTCATCGAGTTGAACCAGCCTGAAGTACCCATCATGGACGGTTCGGCCGCGCCGTGGGTCTACCTGATTCAGAGTGCCGGCACCAAGGAACTTGGGGTTTCGCGCAAAACGATTGAAATCCTGTCATCGGTGGAAGTGCACGATGGGGACAAGCGGATCGCGCTGTACCCGTCGGACCGCTTCAAGATCAGCTACACCATCGCCTTCGACCACCCGCTGCTACGGCACCAGGAGATGACCCTGGATGTCACGGAGCAGTCGTTTATCGAGCAGGTGGCCCCGGCGCGCACGTTCGGCTTCCAGAAGGAAGTGGAAATGCTGCGTCAGCGCGGACAGGCGCTCGGCGGCTCGTTGGACAACGCTGTCGTCGTCGGTGAGACGGGCGTCCTGAATCCTCTTCGCTTCGATGATGAGTTCGTGCGGCACAAGATGCTGGACGCGATCGGTGACCTGGCCTTGATTGGTCACCCGATTCGCGGACACCTCGTGGTCCATCGGGGTGGCCATGCCCTTCATACGGCTTTTGCCAGTGAACTCCTACGCCAGACCGGCGCGTGGCGATTGGTCGATGCGGCGGAACCCGTCACGATGCCCGCCGGGGCGCGCGTGCCGGTGCGTCAGTCAGTTCGCTGATCCCATTCGGCGCCCCTGAAGGGACGCCCTCCATCAGTCAGATTCTGTCGCTTCTCCGGCTTTCCGGACAACGGTGAGCAGCCGTTCGTTCTCGAAGCGGTTGAAGCTCATGAAGAGGCTTTCCTTCAGGTAGATCCGCAGCTCCTCAAGGGTCAGCTGGCTGACCAGGTGGTCGAACTCACGATCCACCTCGTCGAAGCTGTAATCGAGGTCAGCCTTGCGCGCCAGATCGCGGGAAATGACTTCGATGACGGCGAGCACATCGCCATCGGTGTTCACCGGAGTGCCGGCATGTGTCGTGATCGTGCGCATGTCACCCTCCGAAGCTGGCCAGCGCGGACGCCTGGTCGGCATGGACCTCGAGGAAGTTCTGGGCGCCAGTCATGGTGAGCATCGTTTCAACCCGCTTCTGGACCCCCGAGAGCTTCAAGGAGCCGCCGGCGGTGCTGGCTTGCCGGTACAAGTCCATGAGGCACCCAATCGTGGCGCTGTCGACGTAGCTCACCGTGGAAAGGTCCACGAGGATTTGTTTCTCCCCGGCGGCCACGAGTGCAGCGACGGTCGTCGCAAAGTCCGAAAGGATCGGATAGGTCAGTCGCGTTTCCGTGACGTGAACCACAACGACAGTGTTGTGGCGAGAGGTAGTGACATTCATTCGGTTCCTCCGCGCGAGGCCATGGAGCCCGGCGGCCTGTGAGATTGGAGACGGCGAATTTGACGGGCCAGTTCAAGTCGCCCACGATTGATGCGCGATTTCACGGTGCCTTCCGGCAGTCCCAGCTGGTCGGCGATTTCCTGATACGAGAATTCCTGCAGATCCCGGAGCGTGACCGCCTGCCGGAGCGTGGCGGGCAGTTCGGCCAGCGCCTGGCGGATCAACGACTTCAGATCGACCTGCTCCAGTTCCCCAAGCGGCGTGCGCTCACGCGACGCGGGTGACAGTTCGGACGCGTCCACGTCGCGGGCCATGGTCGCGCGTTCCTTGCGAACCGATCGGTAGTGATCAATGCAGAGGTTGCGGCTGATGCTGATCAACCAGGTCTGAAAATTGGCGCGGCGATCGAAGGTATGAAGCGCCTTGAAGATCTTGATGAAGATGTCCTGCGTCAGGTCCTCGGCTTCGTCATGCCGGCCCACGAATTTGTACGCAAGATTGAAAATCTTGCGCCGATGCGTCCGCACGATCTCTTCCCAGGCGGTTTGATCGCCGGCAAGGCACCGTGCGATCACGGCGTCCATGGCCTCGTTCACAACAGGAGTGGAATCGTATGACATCGAAGAGGGCGTGTCCGCAGATCATATCGTGGAACGTGGCCCCGCGGACAACTGTGGCCTGAGGCGCTGGGCTACAATCACAGGTCTTCTGTGACTGGATTCCATCGACAACGCCAGGCGCTGATGTGCGAGCAAGTCCTGCTCTCGGCCCTTGCCGGGCTGGCAGGGACGCCTCTCCACGTCTATAGCCGTGCTGAGCTGCGGACGCGGGTCCGGGCGCTCGACGCCGCGTTTGCCCCGTACCCCCACGATCTTCACTACGCCATCAAGGCGAATGCGACGCTGGCCGTCGTCCGTGAAATGCGGGCCGAAGGGGCGCACGCCGACGCCAACTCCGGCGGTGAAATCGACGTGGCCTTGCGCGCCGGCTTCACACCGGATCAAATCGTGTTCACCGGAGTGGGGAAGACCCACGAAGAACTCGTACGGGCCGTCACCCTCGGCATGAAGGCGATTAACGCGGAATCGCCCGGAGAAATGGAGCGGATTGACGCCATCGCCCGTGCCCATGGCACCACGGCGCGCGTGGCCGTGCGCGTCAATCCCGATGTGGATGCCGGAAGCCATCCGCATATTTCCACCGGGGGCCGCCTCAACAAGTTCGGCATGACGCCCGCGCAGGCGCATGCCATGGTGATGTCCATGGCACAGCGTGATCACTTGCGCGTGGTGGGACTGCACATGCACGTCGGCTCGCAGGTCACGAGCACTGAACCGCTGCGGCGCGGCGCGGCCGCCATTGCCGATCTCGCTCGTGCCCTGGCTTCCGAAGGCGTGAAGCTGGAACACCTGGACGTGGGCGGTGGCCTCGGCATTCCGTATGAGCCCGGGCAGGTGGTCCCATCCGCCGACGAGTACGCCGCCGCCGTGTTGCCGGTTGTGCAGCCCACCGGCCTCCGGCTGATTCTTGAGCCTGGGCGTTGGCTCACGGCACCGGCAGGTGTGTTGCTGACGCGCGTGGTGGATTTGAAGAGCCAGACAGATGATCGATGGTTCGTCATCGTCGATGCCGGGATGACTGACCTTCTCCGACCGGCCTTGTACGGTTCCTGGCACACCATCGAAGCGCTCGAGCCGCGCGATGGTGAACCCATCGCGTGTGATGTGGTGGGACCCGTGTGCGAGTCCAGCGATACGCTCGGCAAGAACCGGCGGTTGCCTCCGGTCGAGGTCGGTGATCTCCTGGCCATTCGCGACACTGGCGCCTACGGCTCGGTGATGGCCTCAAACTACAATAAGCGGCCGGCTGCGGCCGAAGTCATGGTGGACGGATCCAATTGGCGAATCGTGCGGCGACGCCAGACGATCGACGATTTGCTGCAGTGGGACACGTAATGCTCATCGCGTTTGAAGGTCTGGATCAGAGCGGGAAGGAAACACAGGCGCGACACTTGCGCGCGCGCGTCGAGCAGGAGGGCCACAGGGTGCATCCGCTCTCTTTCCCGGACTACGGGACGCCAATCGGCCAGGAAATTGCCAAGGCGCTGGCCGGCGATCGGGAGTTCGGTCCCGATGTCATGCAGCTGCTCTATGTGGCCAATCGCTGTGAGTTTCGTCCGAAGCTCGACCTCTGGCTTTCGGCGGGCGATATCGTCATGTGCGATCGCTACCGGGCCTCGAGCATCGCCTATGGCGAAGCGCAGGGTCTTGGTTCCGACTGGCTCAACCAGATTCAGCAATATCTTCCGCCCGCGGACCTCACCATCCTGCTCGACATCGCACCAGCGACGGCCGTTGAGCGGAAGGCGACCGGTCGTGATCGCTACGAACGGGACTTGTCGCTCCTCGCGCGCGTTCGCGAAAGCTACCGCCGGCAAGCGGAACAGCCGGGGTGGGTGCTGATTAACGGTGAATTGCCGAAGGGCGAGGTGCAAGAGGCGGTGGAGGCCGCCGCGTTGCCGCGCCTGACGCGGTAGTGGAGGCTCTGGCCAGCGTCAACGCGGCAATCCACTCGACGCCGCCCTCGCGAAGGGCACGACTGCAGGCATCAAGCGTCGCGCCCGTCGTCATCACATCGTCAATCAAGACCACGTACTTCGGCCGGCGCGCGCGAGCACCGGCTCGCAGTGTAGAAAGGCGGTACGCGCCGCTGACGTTGGCTTGGCGTGCCTGGCCGCTCAGCTTGGCTTGTGGCACTCCAAGGGTCCGTCGCCGGAGCGGCCGCCATACCGGACGTCCCAGCGCTTGTGCCAGTTCGTCTGCCTGATTGAAGCCCCTGCGGAGTTGCCTCCAGGGATGTAGAGGCACGGGCACCACGGCGTCAGCGTTCGCAAGCAGTCCACTATCCGCGTTCTTCATGAGGGCGCCAAGGGGGGCGCCAAGGGATTGATGGCCGCGGTACTTCAGCGCGTGCACGATCTCGCGAAGGGCACCGTCGTAGAGGCCGAAGGCTCTGGCACGATCGAAGTGCGGTGAGTGTGTCTCGCATCGCGCACAGCGTCCACTGTCCCCCGGCTGCCCTCGCCACGATTGAAACGGTTCACCGCACCGGTCACACCAGGGTGGGCTCACGACCTTGACGGCGTTCCAGCATCGCAGGCAGACGGGACCAACTCGTCGTGCCCCGACGGGTTCACGGCACGCGACGCATGCGGGATCGAAGAGCGCCCGGGCGGCCCAATCGGTCCATCGAGCGATTGCCACACGAGGCTGCAGTCCAAAAATCCTGCCAGCCTGCTGCGGGGCTCATCGCGTGAAGAAATCACGCGGCCGTGCAGTTTCTGCGATCCCGGAATCCGCTCAGGGCGCAGAAACTTCGATCGGTTCCGCTCCGCCCCAGAGGCGCTCCAGCGCGTAGAACGTTCGCCGGGCCGGCAGGAAGACGTGGACGATGAATGTGAAGTAGTCGAGCAGGACCCATTCGCCTCGCCGGTACCCTTCGACGAGGGCCGGCTTCTGACCCGCCGCCCGTAGGCTGGCTTCAACGCCATCGGCGATGGCTTGAACCTGCTTCGTGTTGGTGCCGGTGCATACGATGAAAAAGTCCGTGAAGGCCGTGGCGTTGCGCAGATCAAGCACCGTCAAGTCCACCGCGAGCTTGTCCTGGGCGGCTGCGATCGCCAGCTTCACGTCAGCCGGAAGCCGAGGCGTGGCCGCTTTCTTCTCCGCAGGCGGAGCCGCCGCTCGAGCAGGCCCAGGCGCGCCTGCGGATTTGACCGAACGCCGTTTGGCTCCTGTCAGGGCAGCAGGTTTCTTGCCCGTCCTCGATGAGGCCGGCTTTGTCGACCGTGGCCTTGCGGCGGAGGTCTTGCCAGACGCGGCTGGTCGAGTTGTACGGGTGCGTGCGGGTCGGGCCGTCTTGCTCATGCCACTCCTTGGTAGAGTTCGTGCCGGTTGATATAGGACGCGACTGTTTCCGGGACTAATCCTTCTAGCGACGCTCTGGATGCGGCCCGTGCCCGCACTTCACTCGCGGTGATCGGGGCTGTGGGCGCGTCCACCAAAAAAATACTCGGATGTTCCGTGAAGTCACAGTCCGCGGCGTCAACCATCCGGGGCGCAAGCGTCGGCAGCAACTGACGCAGTGCCGGCGCAGGATGGCCCGGACGTGAGACCACTACGAAGGGGCAGCGATTGAGAAGGCCGGACGCGTCCTTCCACGTGAAGATATCGGCGAACGCATCGGCGCCGGTGATCACATGGAGGGACGGCAGATCCATGCCCTGCGATTCCAGCCGGTCGAGCGTGTCCATCGTGTACGAAGGCCCGGGCGCAGCCAACTCGATATCCGACACCCGCAGCCATTCGTGCGTGCCGGCCGCCAGCGTCGCCATCGCCAGCCGGTCGGCCGCCGACGCCTGTGGCGCGCCGCGGTGGGGCGGCACGCGAGCAGGCACGAGATACACCTGCGCCAGCTTGAGCGCCGTTCGCGCCGCGCTCGCCACGTCCAGGTGCCCGCAATGGATGGGGTCAAACGTTCCGCCGAGCCAGCCCAGTCGAACGGCACTCACTGCGGCACGGACTCCGTGTGAGCGGCGACAGCGCTCCACATCGCTTCAAGCAGCGCAGGCAGGCCCTCGCCGGTCACGGCGGAAATCGGGTAGAGCGGCACCTTGTGCTTCTTCAGATGTTTGACGAGGGCCTTGAGGCGCGCGGGGTCGTCAATCGCATCGATCTTGTTCGCTGCCGCAATCTGAGGCTTGGTTGCGAGCACTTCGGCCAGATCGTCGCCGCTGCTCTGAAACATTTTCAGTTCGTTGCGGATGACGTCGAAGTCCGTCACAGGGTCGCGTCCTGAAAAAGACGAGACGTCGATGACGTGCACCAACACCTTCGTTCGTTCCAGGTGCGCAAGGAACTTGGTCCCCAACCCATGGCCTTCGTGAGCCCCTTCGATCAAACCGGGAACGTCGGCCACGACGAAGCTGCGGTCCTCGCTCAGGCTCACCACGCCGAGGTTTGGTGTGAGGGTCGTGAAGGGGTAGTCGGCGATCTTCGGCTTGGCGGCCGAGATGCGTGACACCAATGTGGACTTGCCAGCGTTGGGATAACCAACGAGGCCAACGTCGGCCAGCAGTTTCAGACGCAGGCGCAACGTGCGCGCCTCGCCAGGTTCGCCCGGCTCGTGTTTACGCGGCGCACGATTGGTGGCGGTTGCAAACGCAGAGTTGCCGCGCCCGCCCCGGCCGCCCCGCGCCACGAGCACGCTGTCGCCCACCTGCGCAAGGTCGCCGAGCGGGATCAAGTCGCCGTCCTCGGTTTTTTCGTAGACGACCGTGCCTGGCGGTACTTCCAGCGTCAGGTCCTGGCCGGCAGCGCCAGTGCAATTGGAGCCCTGGCCATGCACGCCACGCTGGCCGTTGAACTCCGGGTGGAAACGGTAGTTGACCAGGGTGTTTTGGTGAAGGGTGGCGACCATGTGAATGGATCCGCCGTGTCCGCCGTCACCGCCGCTGGGGCCGCCGCGCGGTACAAACTTCTCTCGGCGGAAGGCCAGGCAGCCATTGCCGCCGTCGCCTGCCTGCACGCGGATGTCGACTTCGTCGACGAACAACTAGGCCTTGTCCGAGCCGTCCGCGGCCACAGCCGGCACGATGCTGATGAAGCGGCCGCGCTGGCCCTGGTCACTGAACTTGACGGTGCCGGTGACCTTGGCGAAGAGCGTGTCGTCCTTGCCCAGTCCCACGAACAGACCCGGCTTGAACTTGCGGCCTCGCTGCCGGACCAGGATGGAACCGCCGGGTACGAGATTTCCGTCGTGCTTCTTCACGCCAAGCCGCTGCGAATTACTGTCGCGACCGTTGCGGGAACTGCCTTGCCCTTTTTTAGTTGCCATCGTGCTGTCCTGAAGTCGTTAAGCGCCTGAGAATCAGGCGTTGATCGCCGTTACCTTCACGCGCGTGGACTGGGTGCGATGCCCCATCAACTTTCGTTCGTGTTTGCGGCGCTTCATTTTGAAGACTTTGATCTTCTTGCCCTGGGTCTGTTCTGTAATCACCCCGGTCACCGTGGCGCCAGTCACGTACGGTGCACCGGTCACGATGTCGCCGGTTTCGGTCTCGAGGAGCAACACCCGTTCGAATGTGTATGCCGCACCGGGCTCGAGGTCGAGCCGATCAACAACCACGACTGCGCCTGGGGTTACTTTTTCCTGCCGGCCGCCGGCTTCGACTATGGCGAACATCTGACACTCTCCCAAATCCAAAGGAATACCCGCACAAGGCCCTCTGGGGGTCCCGCCGGAACCTCTAAGGTTACCATTTCGGCCGCGGCCATTTCAAATTAGGCAATTGGCCAATGAGGCAATGGGCCAATGGATGCTCATCGCAAAAGCGTGCGGGTTCCCTTGATCTTTTGGGTACTGAGTGTACTCAGGAATCCTGGCAGGAGGCGGTCGATGAGCTCGAAATACGACGACAGCGGAGGCGTGTTGTTCGTGGCGCTGTACAGCGTCTCCTCGCGGAACGATTCGCTGTAGAGCTGCACGCCGGTCCGGCCATCGATGAAGATGAATTTGGGCACCAGCGCGTAGCCCTTCCGGTCCTCGAACCGGCGCCCGGACGTCACAGCACGCCGCCCGTACTGATCGATTTGCTCGGAAGAACTCGCCACCATGCCGCTGCGCTGCACATCGGTGAACAGGATGGAGCCGGTGATGATCAACGGCGCCTGGTATTCCTCGCCCACCTTCTTCCAGTAGTCCACGTCGGCGAAGATCGTCTCGTACTCCTGCAAGTCCTTTTCGTTCTTGATCTTGGGTTCGTCCGGACTCGCCGCCGGAGTTGTGGCTGGCGTGTCGCCGGCCGCGCGCCGGCGCTTGTCCACTTCGTCCACCAGAGAGAGGACATCGGAGTCGATGACCTTCAGGTCGGACTTGGTTCGAAGCTGGCTACGCAGCAAACGAACGGTCTCGGTATTGGGGTCAACATCCTTGGAACCGCCCGCCAGGAATCCCAGGATGAGCACGCGCTGAAACGACGACACATCCAACTTGGCCTGGATCGGCGTTTCGATGCCGATGTCGTAGAAGCGCAGGCAGCTTGACGCGCCGACGGTCAGCGCAAGGCTAGCGATTGCGGCGACGGTTTTGGCGGTCATAAATCTCCATGAACATGTCGTAGTTCTGCACGATGAACGTGTTCTTCGGATCGAGGTCTTTGGCCTTGTCGTAGGCCTTCTTCGCTTCGGGGAACTTGCCCTGCTGCTCGTACGCGATCCCCAGGTTGTTCCAGGCGGCCGCGTATTTGGGGTCGAGCTCGGCGGCTTTTTCCCACCGGAACTCCGCTTCTTTCCAGAGCTGCTTCTGGGCCAGCTCGATGCCGAAGTCAACCAGCGTCTTGGCTTCAGAGCGCCGGTCGGCGGACAACGGGGCGGTCAACCCGAACATCAGCGCCAGCGCCACCGCTGAAGCGACCGCTGCCTTCGTGAGGACGAGCGATGACGGATCTTTCATAAGTCTGTAGCCCCACTATACCCCCGTACCTCACGGGGGGATGCTGGCAATTTGTGCAAGGACTTTGCCGTTGGCATGTGGCAGGAAATGCGAGGTTCAATGTCCTCTCCCTCTGGGCGAGTTGTGGCACCAAGGATGCAATCAGGGAAGCGTGGCTACTACAGTGGACATCGACTCGGTCGCCCTCGCTTCGCTCCGACCAGGCCCCGACACCCTCGCGTGCCGGCTCTGCAAGGATGAAGTCCTGGACCTTCGTACCCTCGCTCATCGGCTTCATATGGACGAGGCCGAGATCAGCGGTCGAATTGCTGACGCCAGGCGTTGGGCTGAGGCCGCGGCAAAGGCGGCCTCGACCCGCGGACTTCAGCTGATTGCGTCGCGCACACCGGGTTATCCGGAGCGCTTATGGGAGATCCCCGACCCTCCCATCGTCCTGTGGGCCAGAGGGGATGCTCCGATCAACGGCCGCAGCGTGGCGATTGTCGGATCGCGCCGCTCCACGCCAACGGGCCTGATGGTGGCGCGGGAACTGGGCCGCGATCTCGCGTCGGCGGGATGGACCATTGTGAGCGGGTTGGCCCTGGGCGTGGACGGCGCCGCCCATGAGGCCGCCCTTGACGCGGGAGGAGAGACCATCGCAGTGTTGGGGTGTGGTGCGGATGTTGTGTACCCGCATGAGCATCGGGCGCTAGCGGCGCGCGTCGTGGCGCGAGGCCGGATTCTGAGCGAGTTCCCCCCGGGGAGCGCACCCAGGCCCTGGCATTTTCCACTGCGAAACCGAATCATCAGTGGTCTGGCGCAGGCGGTTGTTGTTGTCGAAGCGTCGGAGCGCAGCGGGTCTCTTATTACGGCCAAGCTTGCGATGGAACAGGGTAGAGACGTCCTGGCGGTACCGGGCAGCGCGGCATCCGGCCGATATCGGGGCAGCCACGCGCTCATACGCGATGGTGCCCGACTGGTGGAAACCGTTGACGACGTGCTGGATGAGCTTGAGGGTGTGTCGCGTGAGAGTCGAGCACGACCTGGCAAGAGCCGGCGGGCTCTTAGTAAGTTGGAGGAAACGATGGCCGTTGGCGAGCCGTATAGTGCCGACGACCTGGCGGCTCTGACCGGACGGCCGGCACCCGAGCTTCTGGCTGAATTGGGATCCCTGGAAGTGCAGGGAAAGATAGGGCGGGCTGGAGGCGGAAATTTCGTCCGGCTTGACGCGGCTGCTAGTGTTAGGGGAATCGGCACATAAATATGGCAAAGGCATTAGTAGTGGTCGAATCGCCAGCGAAGGCGAAAACGATCAACAAGTATTTAGGGCGCGACTACAAAGTCCTCGCGTCCATGGGGCACGTCCGTGACCTTCCCAAGAACAAGCTGGGCGTTGACGTCGAAGACGGGTTCAGACCCGACTACGTCGTCATTCCGGACCGGGCCAAGGTCATCAAGGAGCTCAAAGCGGCTGCCAAGGACGTGACTGAAATCTTCGTCGCAACCGACCCGGACCGCGAAGGCGAGGCGATTGGTTGGCACCTGGCGGAAGAGTTGGGCACCAAGAAGCGCAAGGTGCGCCGATTGATGTTCAACGAGATCACCAAGAAGGCCATCCTCGAGGCGGTGGCGCATCCTGGTGAAATCGACATGGACATGGTGGACGCACAGCAGGCGCGCCGCGTGCTGGACCGTCTGGTGGGCTACAAGATCAGTCCGCTCCTGTGGGACAAGGTGCGTCGCGGCCTGAGCGCCGGGCGCGTCCAGTCCGTGGCGTTGAAACTCATCTGCGACCGGGAGCGCGATATCGAAGCGTTCGTGCCCGAAGAGTATTGGCACGTCACTGCGCGGCTGGCGGCCGCCCTGCCGCCCGAGTTCGATGCCCGTCTTGCCCGCAAGGGCGCTGCCGCGATCAAGATCACGAATGAGGCCGAGTCCAAGGCCGTCCTGAGTGATCTCGCGAAAGCACCATTCGTGGTCTCGTCGGTCCAGACCAAGGAGCGGAAGAAGAACCCCGTTCCGCCGTTCATCACCAGCAAACTGCAGCAGGCGTCACGCTTCCCGGTGAAGAAGACGATGATGATTGCGCAGCAGCTGTATGAGGGCATCGAGCTGCCGGGTGAAGAAGCAGCCGTGGGTCTCATCACCTACATGAGAACGGACTCCGTGCGAGTGGCCGATCAGGCACTCGCCGATGCGCGCGAGCACATCGGCACCGCATACGGTGCTGACTATCTGCCGGAGAAGGCCAACACCTACCGGGTGAAGCAGACGGCGCAGGACGCCCACGAAGCGATTCGTCCCACGTCTATGGCCTATCCTCCCGAAACCGTTCGGGCCTATCTGTCGCCGGACCAGTTCTACCTCTATCGGCTGATCTGGAATCGATTCGTCGCGTCACAGATGGTTCCCGCGACATTCGACGACACCACGGTGGAGATCAGCGCGCTCGACTATCTGTTCCGGGCCAAGGGATCGGTGCCGAAATTTCCGGGCTGGCTGGCCGTGTACGGAACGGCCAGGGACGAAGCGGAAGAAAGCGAGCGGACGGAGCGTCCCGCGCCAGTGGCCGGCGCGCAGGTAGACACTGAAGAAGACGGCGGGAGTGCCGTGCTGCCTTTGGTGAAGCAAGGCCAGACCCTGACGGTACGGTCTCTGACCCCGGAGCAGAAGTTCACGCAACCGCCGCCACGGTTCAACGAAGGTTCGTTGGTCAAGGCGCTGGAAGAAAACGGCATCGGCCGGCCCAGCACCTACGCGTCCATCATCAACGTCCTCCAGTCGCGCGAGTACGTGAACAAGAACGAAGGCCGCTTCAAGCCAACGATTCTTGGACGGCGACTGGTCGACAAGCTCCTGCATCCGGCCTTCGACGACATCCTCGACGTCGAGTACACCGCGCGTATGGAAGACGAACTGGACCAGATCGAGAAGGGCAAGGCGAAATACAGCGCCATCCTGTCGAAGTTCTACAAGCAGTTCGTCAAGGATCTGGCGAAGGCCGAAAAGATCATGCCCAGCTATAAAGAAGGGCAACCCACCGACATCGTGTGCGAGAAGTGCGGCTCACCGATGGTGGAGAAGTCAGGCAAGTTCGGCATCTTCCTCGCCTGCAGCACCTATCCAGAGTGCGACAACACCAAGGAAATCGAGATCGCCGACACACCGACGGAAGAACTGGAAGAGGCGTGTGAGAACTGCGGCAAGCCGATGGTGCTCAAGCGAGGACGCTTCGGCATGTTCCTGGCCTGCACCGGCTACCCCGAGTGCAAGACCACCCGTAAGGTCATCGCCACAAGACAGGGTGTGACTGCCGCAAAGGCCGATCAGATCCTGGACGAAAAGTGTCCGAACTGCGGCAAGAGTCTGGTTGTAAAGCAGGGACGGTTCGGCGAGTTCACCGCGTGCACCGGGTATCCCGAGTGCAAGTACGTCAAGCAGCAACTGACGGGCATCAAGTGTCCGAAGGACGGTGGCGATGTGGCCGAACGCAAGTCTCGCCGGGGCAAGGTGTTCTACGGTTGCGTGAACTATCCGAAGTGCGACTTCACGCTATGGAACAAGCCCGTGTTGGAACCTTGTCCCAAGTGCCAGCGGCCGTTCCTGACCGAGAAAATCACCAAGCGGCACGGCCGGCAGATTCTGTGCAGCAACGAGGAGTGCGACTACGTGCGCACTGAAGCGCTCGAAGAGGCAGCGGTCGGGTAAGCCGGGATGGTGCACATCATCGGGGGCGGGCTGGCTGGCAGCGAGGCTGCCTGGCAGGCCGCGTCGATGGGCGTTGACGTCACCCTCTATGAGATGCGTCCCGTTCGCCCCACAGCCGTCCACCAGACCGACGCGCTTGCGGAGCTGGTGTGCAGCAACTCCTTCCGCGGCGACAAGCTCGATAACGCCGTCGGCCTGCTCAAAGAGGAGATGCGCCGCCTCGGCTCCATCATCATGCGGACGGCCGACGCGGCCAGGGTTCCGGCCGGCGCGGCGTTGGCGGTCGATCGGCATGTCTTTTCCGCAGGTGTGACAGCCGCCATCACGACGCATCCGCGGATTCGAGTGGAGCGCCGTGAGCTGCAGCACCTGCCGCTCTCGTCAGAGATGTCTCCCCTCATCGTGGCCACCGGCCCCCTGACGTCCGACGCGTTGTCAGCTGACATCGCGGCGTTTGTGGGCAGCGGCCATCTCGCGTTTTTCGACGCCATCAGCCCGATTGTGCTGGCCGAGTCCATCGACCAGACGAAGGTGTTCCGCGCTTCGCGGTGGGACCGATCGTTGCGCGGCGCGGACGAAACGAGCTCGGAGGGTGACTACCTCAACTGTCCGTTCACGAAGGATGAGTACCTCGCCTTCTATCAGGCGCTGGTGTCTGCGGAGAAAGCGGCCGTGCATGACTTCGACAACACGAAGTTCTTCGAAGGCTGCCTGCCAATTGAAGTGATGGCGCATCGCGGTGTGGACACACTGCGGTTCGGGCCGATGAAGCCCGCCGGGCTTGATGATCCTCGCACGGGCCGCTGGCCCTATGCGGTGGTCCAGTTGCGGCAGGACACGCTCGCCGGCGATCACTACAGCCTGGTGGGATTTCAGACCCAGTTGAAGTGGGGCGAACAGGCCCGTGTCTTCCAGATGATTCCAGGCCTTGAGCGCGCCGAGTTCGTCAGGCTCGGAATGATTCATCGGAACACGTACATCAACGGTCCCACTGTCCTGACCGACACCTGGCAGACGCGGCGCCGTCCCGATTTGTTTTTTGCCGGGCAAGTCTCTGGCGTGGAGGGCTACGTCGAGTCCGCGGCGTCAGGCCTTGTCGCGGGCCGAAATGCCGCGAGGCTGTCGCTGGGCCTGAGTCCCCAGGCCCCGCCCCGCACCACGGCCATCGGTGCGTTGGCTCACTACGTGTCCCACGCGGATCCAGCGCACTACAACCCCACGAACATCACGTTTGGCATCATGCCCGCACTTGAGTCAGCGCCGAAGAGCCGGCACGACCGAAACCTCGCCATCAGCCAGCGCGCTCTCGCGGATCTCGATCACTGGATGGCCGACGCAACATCAGCGAGTGCGACCAGTTAGACGAGCGTGTGATGTTGAAGGAAGCCACGCGCGAGTTCCTGCAGTTTCTTAAACTCAACCGAAACGCCTCGCCGCATACCGTCCGCGCGTACGACACTGACCTGACACAGTTCGTCGGCTTTCTCGGCGCGCGTGACAAAACCAAACCCAGTCGCGTGCCGGTGACGGCCCTCGATGCTGATGGAGTGCGGGGGTTTCTTGAGTCGCTTCATGCTCGGGGCATCAGCCGGGCGTCGGCCGCCAGGCGCCTCGCCGCTCTTCGCACCTTCGCGCGGTACCTGGTCAGGGAGGGACGTCTTCCCGATGACCCGACTCAACTGGTCGGGTCGCCTCGCCGCGAGCAGACGCTGCCGAACCACCTCGATCTGAAGCAGGTGGACGACGTGCTCGGTACGCCCGACCTCACTCAAGCGGCCGGACGAAGGGACCGCGCCATTCTGGAATTGTTTTATGCGTCCGGCCTTCGGCTGAGTGAACTCGTGGGGCTCGATATCGAAGATGTCAATCTCCCGGGCCGGGTCGTGCGTGTTCGGGGCAAGGGCGGGAAGGAGCGCCTTGTGCCGTTCAATCACTCCACCGCGGAGGCGCTGAAGGAGATGCTGCAGGACATGCGTACGGTGCCGGCCGCCTTGCCCGCTCGTGCGCGTCGCACGGGTGCCACCCCGCATACCCGGCAGCGACACGCGGTATTTCTCAACCAGCGTGGTGGCCGGCTCACGACCCGAAGCGTGGACCGTTTGGTCCGCAGCGCTGCCCGTGCAGCCGCGGTGCCTGGCGGTCTGAGCCCGCACGCGCTGCGCCACACCTTTGCAACGCACCTGTTGCAGGCAGGCGCTGATCTTCGCGCCATCCAGGAGTTGCTGGGTCATGTGCGGCTGAGCACGACGCAACGGTACACCCACCTGGATGTTGGACGTCTTCTGGAGGTGTATCGGGCCTCGCACCCAAGGGCGCGTAAGCCCTGACGTGCGCGGCTGCTGCGACCTTACATCGCCATCGCTGAGAACTGGCGTCGCGAGCGCGGGATCTCGATGTTCAGGATCTTGATCTTGTAGTTCATGACGCGCGGGCTGATACCGAGCAGTTCCGCCGCGTCTTTCTGAATCCAATTGGACATCTTGAGCGCTTCCGTCACGGCCTGCCGCTCGATTTCTTCGAGCGGAATACCGGTCGGCGGAATCTTGACCACGAGCGCCCGTTCACCGGACGCGGTCACCACGTGCTCGCCAATCTGCAGGTCATCGAGCGTAATCGTGCTTTCGTCAGTCAACAGCACCGCACGCTCCACCACGTTCTCGAGCTCGCGGATGTTGCCGGGCCAGTGATGCCGAAGGAGCACCTTCAGGGCCTCGGGATCGACCGAGTCCACTTTCTTCTTCAGTTCGTCAGAGAACCGTCGCACGAAGAATCCGGCAAGCGCGGCGATGTCATCCTTGCGATCGCGGAGCGGCGGCATGTCCACCGACACCACGTTCAGGCGATAGTACAAGTCCTCCCGGAACGCGCCCGTCTGGACCATCTCCGTCAGGTTTCGATTCGTCGCTGTGATGATGCGGACGTCCACCCGCACGGTCCGCGTCCCGCCCAGCCGCTCAAACTCGTGCTCCTGCAGCACGCGCAGAATTTTTGCCTGCGTGCTCGGGCCCATATCACCCACTTCGTCCAGGAAGAGGGTGC
>JBKJJZ010000106.1:0-4299 GCA_046597705.1 Vicinamibacterales bacterium
TGGAGTCAGTCGGCCTGCATGAGGTTGGCCATCTGCTGGGCCTCGGGCATTCGGCTCTTGGTGAAACCGAGATTCGGCCCACGGGTGGACGCCGCGTACTCGGCAAGCGCGCGGTCATGTTCCCGATTGCGTATCCACCGGGCAACATCGAAGACCGTACACTTGAAGCCGATGACCGGGCAGGAATCACGGATGCCTACTCCTTCGCGACGTCGGTGCGAAACACAGGGGCCATCGTCGGCAAGATTACCCTGGGCGGCGCGGGGGTATTTGGTGCGCATGTGACGGCGTTCAACACGCGTACCGGAGACCTCATCGGGGGCTTCACCCTCGACAGCAGCGGAAATTTTGCCATCGGAGCACTGCCGCCCGGACTTTATGTGGTTCGCGTTGAGCCCCTTGATGACGCGGACATCGAAAGCTTTTTTGAAGCGGGCACTGTGGTGAATATCAACTTCAAGCCCACGTATTTGCCGACTCTGGTTTCCGTGCCGGCCGCTGGAGCGGGACCAAGGGTGGAGATTCGCGTGGTGGCGAAGTGATTGGTCTGCCGATCAGGGGGCTGAGTTTCGGGCTGCTCGTGGTGGTGACGGCGTTCGCGACGCCCGCGCAGGCTCAGTCTTCGGGCCTGCAGATCGGCCTCGGCGGCGTATTCACCGGCGCGACACCGGCGGGCACCGTCGATGCCACTCTGATCGATCCGGCAGGTGGGCGGTTGAGCCTCTATCGCACGACGAACCGCATGGCTTCAGGCATCGGCGTGGAAGGCCTGGTCTCGGCAAGGTTGCGGGAGCGCGTGCGCGTCGAGCTGGCTCTGGGCTGGGGTTCAGCGGATTTTGAGGCTCAGGTCTCCGGCGATTTCGAGGGCGCGCCGGAATTATCGGTTACGCAATCGGTCAACCAGTTCACTGCCGATCTCGCGTTGGTGTGGCGCGTCGTGCAACACGGCCGGTTCGACGTGTTCGTGCGCGGCGGCGGCGGCGGCTTCCGGGAGATTACGAGCGACCGCGCGTTGGTGGACAATGGATGGCGCGCCAGCGTGGGCGGCGGTGCGCAGATGCGCCTGCGTCAGGCAGCGTCTGGATGGCTCGGCCGGATCGCCCTGCGCGCCGACGTGCGGATGCTGGCCAGGGGCGGCGGCATCGCGTTTGGTGATTCAAAAACGCGGCTGTCACCGTCAGTATTTGCAGGGTTGGTTATCGGTCACTAAAGGGCGTTTCCCATCATGTCGCTCAACTCGTTCAATACCCGTCAGACACTCACGGTTGGTCAGGACTCGCTTGACTACTTCAGCCTGCCGTCGCTTGAAGCGGCGGGATTTCCTTCAGTGGCGAGGCTGCCGTTTTCCCTGAAGATTCTCCTGGAGAATCTGCTTCGGCGCGAAGACGACGCGTTCGTCAAGGCCGCCGATATCCGCGCGCTTGCCGCGTGGGACGTCTGCAAACCGTGTGAGACCGAGATTTCGTTCATGCCGGCGCGGGTGCTCCTGCAGGACTTTACCGGCGTTCCGTGTGTCGTGGACCTTGCCGCGATGCGTGACGGCATCATCGAGCTGGGCGGCAGGCCCGAACAGGTCAATCCGCTCCAACCCGTCGAACTCGTCATCGACCATTCGGTGCAAGTGGATTACTTCGGGCGCGTCGATGCGATGCAGTTGAACTCCGAACTCGAATACCAGCGCAACCGCGAGCGCTATGTGTTCCTGCGCTGGGGACAGGACGCGTTGCGCAATTTCCGGGTCGTTCCCCCCGAAACCGGCATCGTCCATCAGGTGAACATTGAATACCTGGCGCGCGTGGTGTGCCGCGATGTCCACGCCGGCCGCGCACTTGCGTATCCCGACACCGTGTTTGGCACCGACTCACACACGACCATGGTCAATGGGCTGGGCGTGGTGGGCTGGGGCGTTGGCGGCATCGAGGCCGAGGCCGCGATGCTGGGGCAGCCCAGTTCAATGCTGATTCCGCCCGTGGTGGGATGCCGCCTGAGCGGCGAACTGCGCGAAGGCATGACGGCAACAGACCTGGTGCTGACCATCACCGAGGCGCTTCGCAAGAAGAAGGTGGTGGGAACGTTTGTGGAGTTCTACGGTCCCGGCCTCAAGCACCTGACGATTGCCGACAGGGTGACGCTGGGGAACATGTGCCCGGAGTACGGCGCGACCGTGGCGATCTTTCCGATCGACGACATGACGCTCGATTATCTGCGCTTCACGGGGCGCGAGGCGTCGCAAGTGGAGCTGGTGGAAGCTTACGCGCGAGCGCAGGGCCTGTTCCGTACCGACGACACGCCCGATGCGGTCTACAGCGATACGCTCGAAGTCGATCTCTCATCCGTTGTGCCCAGCCTTGCCGGACCGAGGCGTCCGCAGGATCGCGTATCGCTGTCGAACGCACGCCAGTCGTTTGCCCTCGCACTGCCTGACCTCAAGAAGGGCGTGGCCCCTTCGGCGGGCTCAGGGCAAGCGGGGCAAGCGGTGGCGACGGCGACACAGCTTGAACACGGGTCGGTGGTGATTGCCGCCATCACGAGTTGCACCAACACCTCAAACCCGAGCGTGATGATCGCCGCGGGTCTACTGGCCAGAAAGGCAGTGGCGCGCGGGTTGATGCGCCAGCCATGGGTGAAGACGAGCCTGGCGCCAGGATCAAAGGTCGTCACCGATTACCTGGAGCGCGCCGGGCTGCAGGTGCCTCTCGACGCCATGGGTTTCAATGTCGTCGGGTATGGGTGCACCACCTGCATCGGCAACAGCGGCCCGTTGCCTGACGACGTGTCGGCCGAGATTCGTGAACAGGGGCTGGTGGTGTGCTCGGTCCTGTCAGGGAACCGGAATTTCGAGGGGCGCATTCAGCAGGACGTTCGAGCGAATTACCTGGCGTCACCGCCGCTCGTGGTGGCGTACGCCATTGCAGGCACCATGAATCGGGATCTGACAACCGAACCGCTGGGCCTGGGCTCGGATGGCGCGCCCGTCTATCTCAAGGACGTGTGGCCGACTCAGCAGGAGATTCAGGCCACCATGCTGGCCTCGCTGTCTGCGGAAATGTTCCGCGAACAATACAGCAAGGTGTTTGAGGGCGCCGAGCGGTGGCGGTCACTGCCGGTGCCCACCGGCGCCCGCTTCGCCTGGGATGCCACCTCCACCTACATTCGGCGGCCGCCATTCCTCGAAAACCTCACGCGTGAACCGGCCCTGCCCGTGGAGATTGGCGGGGCGCGCGTGCTGGCGATGCTCGGCGACAGCATCACGACCGATCACATCTCGCCCGCGGGCTCCATCAGGAAAGACAGTCCAGCGGGGGAATACTTGATTGCCCAGGGTGTCGATCCGAGAGACTTCAACTCCTACGGCGCGCGCCGTGGCAATCACGAAGTGATGATGCGCGGCACATTCGCCAATGTGCGGCTTCGCAATCAGCTCGCGCCAGGCACCGAGGGTGGATGGACCACATACCTTGGCGAAGGCGGCGACGGCCTTCCCATCTCGATCTATGCGGCGTCGGAGAAATACCGCGCGGCAGGCACTCCGCTGATCGTGTTGGCCGGCAAGGAATACGGTTCGGGTTCCTCACGGGATTGGGCGGCCAAGGGCACCATGCTGCTCGGCGTGAAGGCCGTGATCGCCGAAAGCTACGAACGCATCCATCGGAGCAACCTGGTCAACATGGGCGTACTGCCACTGGAGTTCCGCAGCGGCGACACGCCGGCGTCGCTCGGTCTCACCGGTCACGAAACCTTCACGCTTGCCGGATCAGGGCAGGCGCTCACCTCGCGTGGCTCGGTCTCGGTCCGCGCCACCGCAGCTGATGGCACGCTCATTGAGTTCATCGTGACAGTTCGCGTCGATACGCCGGAAGAACTTGTCGCCTATCGGCATGGTGGGATTCTTCCGTACGTGCTTCGGCGGCTTGCGCTCAGAAAGTGAGGCAATGACTCAATGGCGGTCTCGGCCGCAGCCCTAAAGGCCGCAGCGGCTGAGATTGGTTTTGATCTCTGCGGTATTGCGCGAGCGGAATCGCATCCTAAACTCGCGAAGTTGACGGACTGGCTTGCGCAGGGCCGTGCCGGAGAAATGGAGTATCTGGCCACATCGTCTCAGGAGCGCCTCGACGTTCGGAACTCCCTCACAACTGCGCGGTCCGTCATCTCGGTCGGGGTTCTCTATAACAGCGACCAACCCTATTCGGTTGAGAGTGCTGGCAACGGCCAGGTCTCCATCGCCCGCTACAGCTGGGGCCACGATTATCACTCAATCCTTCGCACCAGAATCCGCGCGCTTCTGCAATGGCTGTCCGA
>JBKJJZ010000127.1:0-4144 GCA_046597705.1 Vicinamibacterales bacterium
CGCTCGCGGCCAGGCCGATGGCCGCCACGACCACCGTCGTCGCGCCGATGCCGGCCGCAAGCGACCACCAGTCCGGCCGCCACTCGATTTCGAACAGCCGGGCAGCGGCCAGCCACGACAACCCCAACGCACCCATGCCGCCCAGGACGCCGGCCAGGGCGCCGAGGGCGCCGTATTCGATCGCCACCATCGCGGCCAGCCTGCGGGTGCTGGCGCCAAGCGTCCGGTAAATGGCAGCGTCGTAGACGCGCTGGAACTTGGTCATCGCCACCGCCCCCATGAGCACCAGCATCCCGCTGGCTACGGTCACAGCCCCGACGATGGTGATGGCCTTGGTGGCGTTGTCCACGACTTCGCGGACTGATGCCAGGACGGACCCCACATCGATGACCGAAACATTGGGGAATGCCCGCACCATGTCCCGCTGCAACCGCGCCTTGGCCTCAGCGCCAGTAGCGACCTGGAGAAACCCGACAAACGAGTGAGGAGCGCGCTCGATGGCGGGACCGGGACGAAACACGAAGATGAATCCGCCATTCTGCGTTTCATCCCACGACACCTTCCGAACGCTGGTCACGTGCGCTTCGATCTGGCGGCCCGAGATATCGATTCGCAGGCGGTCGCCAATGCCGATCTGGTGTTCGTCCACCAGGCGCTGCTCAATCGACACGTCGATGGGCCCGGAGTCTTGCGTTGAGGGACCGGACCACCATTTGCCGGCGACAAGACGTTCGTTGTCGGCGAGGCTGTCGCGATAGGTGATGCCGTACTCGCGCGCCAGTTCGCCCTCTCGCCTCACGTCTTCGAGCGTCGGCAACTGCACGCGCGCACCGTCGACTTGCACCACGCGTCCTCGCAACAACGGCAACACCAGCGGGCCTTGCCCGCCAGCGTCGCGCAGGAAAGGTTTTGAGAGCGTGCGCACGCCGTCCACCTGATCGCGTTGGATGTCGATCAGCACCAGATCCGGCGCGTCGGCGCCAGCCGTGAGGTCGAACTCCGCCAGCAGGTTGGACTGGACGGCGCGCACCCCAAGGATGAAAAAGCACCCCAGCCCCACCGACGTGAGTATCACGCGAGTCTGGTTGCCAGGACGGCCCAGGCTCACGACAGCGTGGCGAACGGCGAAAGACTTTGACCGGGTCAGCGGCGCGACCACTCGAATGAGTCCTGACGCGGCCATCGCCAGCAGCCCGGCCACAACGAGCAGCCCCATCGACACGTAGACACCCGCTTCGACCGAACCGGCCTGCCAGACGGCGACGGCCACCAGCGCCGCACCGATGAGCACCGTGACCGCCACACCTCGCCATCCGCGGCGACGCGCAGTGGCCGCGGTGTCAGCGCGTAGCAGCAACAGGGGCTTGACGTCACGAATCTCGAGCAACGGGACCAGCGCGAAGAGCATGGACACCAGCATGCCCACCGCCATCCCCTGCAATGCAGCGGACCAGGTCACCCCGATCGAGGCCACCTGCACCAGCGTCAGCACGGACGCAGGAATTGCCGCGATGCCGGCTGCGGCTATCCCTACTCCCAGCACACTGCCCGCCGCGGCCAGGCACGCGACCTGCGTCACATAGGTCGCCAGGATCGTCCCAGACGTCGCGCCCACACACTTGAGGACGGCAACGCTCTTGATCTTCTGCTGGATGAACACGCGCGTGACGCTCCACACGCCAATGCCGCCCAGCACCACCATCGCGAAGCCCACCAGGCTCAGGTAGTTCTCCGCCAGGGTCAGATTGCGGCCCAGCCGGTCTTCGACCGTCTGCCACGACCGCACCGCGATCAGGCTCCGGCGGAACTCTCGGCGAAGCCGTTCTGTGAGTGTGCGCAATTGGTCTGTGGCCACACGCGCGTACCACTGATACGTCACCCTGCTTCCAAAACCGAGGATGCTCGTTTCGCGCAGGTCGGCGAGATCCACGTACACGCGCGGTCCAAACGCAAAGCCTCCGCGGCCCTGGACGCGATCTCTGGTGACGACATCGCGAATGGTGAACGGCTGCCCCGCCAGGGTGATCGTGTCGCCGACGGTGGCACCGAGTTGGATTAGAAACTCCGGTTGCACGACAACGCCGTGGCCACGCAGCAAGCGAGGATCCCACCGCCGGCCGCTCTGGAGTTGGAGCGTGCCGTAGTACGGGAAACCGTCGCCGATGCCGCGCAGTTCGACGAGTTGAACCCGCTCCCCCGCCGACGCCATGGTCGAGGTCTCCACCACTTCCATTCGTTCCAACACCTGCGACGCGGTCAGCTCTTCCTCAAGCTTCCCTCTCACATCGTCGGGCCATGGACGGTTGGACTGAACGATGAGATCGGCCCCGACCAGATCGCGCGCTTCGCGGATCAGGGTGGCCCTCACCTCCTGAATCACGCTTCGCAGCGCGACGATGGACCCCACACCCAGGGCGACGCACAAAAAGAAGAACAGGAGTCGGGGCCCGGAGGAACGGACCTCGCGCCACGCCATGCGGAGGACGAACATCATGACCGTTCCGTGCGGGAGACGACGCGGCCGTCTCGAAGGGCGATCACTTCATCGGCAACGGCGGCCAATTCCGGATCGTGAGTGACGAGCACGAGTGTTCTTCGCTGGTCGCGATTCATCGAGATGAGCAGGTCGATAACCTGTCGCCCAGTGCCGCTATCGAGGTTGCCAGTAGGTTCGTCCGCCAGCAGAAGAGGTGGATCGTTGGCCAGCGCACGAGCGATGGCCACGCGCTGCTGCTCTCCACCCGAGAGCTGCGACGGATAGTGGTGTCCACGGCCGGTGAGTCCCACGTCCGCCAGCAACGCATTGGCGCGCTGGCGCGCACCCGTCACGCCGGACAGTTCCATCGGCACCAGGACATTCTCGAGCGCCGTGAGTGATGGCAGCAGGTGGAAGAACTGAAAAACGATGCCGATTTTCTCGCCGCGCAAACGCGCGAGCGCCTCCTCACCCAATTGTGTGATGTTGACGCCGTCAATCCGGACGCTGCCCGTGGTCGGCGTGTCGAGCCCGGCCATCAGACCCAGCAAAGTGGATTTGCCACTGCCGGATGGTCCGGCGATGGCAACCGTACGGCCGCGGGCAATCTCGAACGAGGTGGGGTGAAGGATCGTGAGTGGTGTCGCACCGCTGCTGACGGTGCGGGAAACGTCCGAAAGTTCGATCACTCAGCGGCTCAGCATGTCGTCGGCCAGGGGTTGCAACAGCGGATAGAGCATCTCCGCGATCATCTTCTGGCCCGCCGCGGTCGGGTGGATCCCATCCTCCTGATTGAGTTCCGGATGGCCGGCGATCCCCTCGAGCAGGAACGGCAAAAAAGTGATGTGGTATTTGGCAGCCAGTTCGGGAAATATCGCGCGGAACTCGGCCTGGAATTGCTCACCCATGTTGGTGGGCGCCTGCATGCCCGTCAGCAGGACTCTGACGCCCTTCTTGTTCGCGGTTTCGATGATCTGCGCCAGGTTCTCCTTCGTCTGGGCGGGAGACTGCCCTCGCAGTGCGTCGTTCGCCCCTAATGCGATGACCAGGATCTTCACCGTGGGCTCCAGCACCCACTCGAGCCGGCGCAATCCTCCCGCAGAGGTATCTCCGTTGAGGCCCGCGTTGACGACGTCGATGCGGGCGTAGCCGTCCGCGTCGAATTTTTCCTGTAGAAGCGCGGGGAATGCTTCGGCCTGCAAGAGGCCGAAACCGGCGGTGAGACTGTCGCCGAGGATGGCGACCTGCACCATCGGCAGTTCCTGCCCCTTCGCGGCCAACTGCTCGGTCTCTGACAACACGGTGGGCTTGGGCAGCGGCTTGCCGCACGCCGCCTCACGAACAGAGCACCCCACCGCAAGCAGCAGAAGCAATGCCGGACTCAGGGCTCTCAATCGCGATCGTGTCATAGAGGGATGGCGCTCCGCGCCGGTCGTTCTTCCGATATTGTATGCCGTGCATGGCACGCGGCTGGGAAAGCAAGTCCATCGAGTCACAGCAGGACGATCGGGCCGCCGAGGCTGCGGCAAAGGCGCGCGCACCGGTGTCCGCCGAAGCTGCCACCCGGATGGCCAGGCGACGAACACTGGAACTTTCGCTGGCCCGCGCAAACGCCGATCTCACGACAGCCACCCACCCGTCGCATCGGAAAATGCTTGAAGCCGCCAT
>JBKJJZ010000183.1:0-3869 GCA_046597705.1 Vicinamibacterales bacterium
TTCAAGCGAGGCGGTTCTCAGGGCAGCCACGCTACCAAACGCCCGCGCCAGGGCGCGGGCAACCCCCTCGCCCACATGGCGAATCCCAAGCGCGTGCAGCACGCGCCACACGTCCGCCTTCTTGCTCTTCTCGATTTCTGTGACGACGTTGGCAGCAGACTTCTTGCCCATGCGCTCGAGGGCTGCCAGGCCATCCATCGTCAGCCGGTAGAGATCCGCAAAGCTGCGCACAAGTTCAGCGGTGACCAACTGGTCCACCAGCGACTCCCCCAGGCCCTCGATGTTCATCGCCTTGCGCGACGCGAAGTGCTGGAGGCCTCGGCGCAAACGGGCCGGGCAGGAAACGTTCTCGCAGCGCCAGACCACCTCTTCCTCGGGCTTCATCAGGGTCTGATGGCAGAAGGGACACTCGGTGGGCATCCGCCACGGCTCCGGCGCCGGAGTGGCACGGGCCTCAAGCACTGGTCCGATCACTTTTGGAATAATGTCTCCGCCTTTTTCGACGATGACCAGGTCACCGTCGCGGAGATCGCGGCGAGCCACCTCCTGCTCGTTGTGCAGGGTGGCGAGTTGGACCGTGGTGCCGCCCAGGCGAACGGGTTCCAACACGGCAAACGGAGTGACCGCGCCGGTCCGGCCGACATTCACGTCAATCTTGATCAGGCGAGTGCGGGCTTGCTCGGCCGGAAACTTGAAGGCTGTGGCCCAGCGCGGAAACTTTGCCGTCGCGCCCAGCCTGGCGCGCAGCGCGATGTCATCGAGTTTGATGACCACCCCGTCGGTCTCGAACGGCAGCGAGTGTCGCGTCTCGCGCCATTCCTCACAAAACGCAATGAGCGCATCGACACCTGAGCAACGGGTCCAATGCGTCTCCACCGGAAGTCCCCACTCGCGCAGCGTGGTGAGGACACCGGCATGCGTCTGGGCGACCGACGGCACGTCCGGCGGCAGCACTACCTGATAGACCCAGACACGAAGGCCACGCCGGCTCACGGCTGCCGAGTCCAGCGTCCTGATGGTGCCAGCAGCGGCGTTGCGTGGATTCGCGAATGCGGCCTCGCCTTCCTTCTCGCGTTCTTCGTTCACGCGGAAAAACTCCGCGCGGGGAAAGTAGACCTCGCCCCGAATCTCCATGCGCGCAGGCCAGTTGCCCTTCAGCCTGAGCGGCACCGACCGAAGCACCCGGACGTTGGGGGTGACATCCTCGCCGTGCGCACCGTCGCCCCGCGTGGCCCCTCGACGAAGGCGGCCCTCCTCGTATGTCAGGGCGATGCTGAGTCCATCGATCTTCAGTTCGGCCACATAGGCCAGCGCCGTCTCCTCCGGCACGTCGAGTCCCCGGCAGGCGCGTTCGTGAAAGGCGCGCAGTTCCTCGGTGCTGTACGCGTTGTCGAGGCTCAGCATCGGCTCCAGATGGTCGACACTGGCGAACCCCTCGGCGGGCCGGCCACCGACACGACTGGTTGGCGAGTCCGGATCGGCCAGATCGGGGTTTTGCACTTCCAGCGCGGCGAGTTCGCGCATCAGCGCATCAAACTCGGCGTCGGTAATCTCAGGGCTATCGTGAACGTAGTACCGCTCTTCGTGGTACCGGATGTGCGCGCGGAGTTCGGCGATGCGCTCGGAAGAGTTCACGCTACCGGTCGCGCTGGAGCACGTAATCGGTGAGGGACGCCAGACCGTCGCGCTCGACCGAGGGCGGGAACGCCGCCGTCAGATGGGTCCGCGCGGATTGGGCAAACGTCACGGCTCGCTCATACGCGGCGTCCACCGCACCGTGCGTCGTCAGCAGGCTCTTGATCTGCGTCCAGGTTTCGGGCGTCACCTGCCGGTCCGTGACCACCTGTTGAATCATGGCCGCCACATCGGGACCGGTGCGCTGCTGCAGCAGGATGATTGGCAAGGTCACTTTGCCCTCGCGCAAGTCGCCGCCAATCGGTTTGCCCAGCACAGTTTCATCCGCCGTGTAGTCCAGCACATCGTCCACGATTTGGAAGGCGATGCCGAGATTGAAACCGTACTCCCGAAGCGCAATGCGCTGATCCGGCGTGCAGTTGCCCAACACGCCACCGATTTCCGCGCAGCCCGAAAACAGGAATGCCGTCTTGCGGCGAATGATTTCGAGGTGCTCTTCTTCGGTGATGGCGCCATCGCCCATCTTGGTCAGCTGATACAACTCGCCCTCGATCATCCGGAGCGTGACTTCGCACAGCAGCCGGACCACTTCGAGTGAGTCCTGCGTCAGCGCCATCGCCATCGACCGGATATAGAGGTAGTCGCCAAGCAGCACGGTGACGTCATTGCCCCACCGCGAGTGGGCGGCCAGCCGGCCCCGCCGCGTCTCGGCCTCATCGATGATGTCGTCGTGAACCAAGGTTGCGGTATGGATGAACTCCACTACCGCCGCGTTCAGGACATCGCGGTCGCCGGTGTAGCCGCACATCCGAGCGGACAGCAACAACACCGCCGGACGCACACGCTTGCCGCCGCTCATCTGAATGTAGCGGCCCATCTGCGGGATCAAATCAACTTTAGACTCGAGGTGCCGCGCGAATTCCTGCTCCACGCGCCCGAGAGCCTCGCGGACCGGTTCAAAGATTTGGCTGAGATCCGGGACGGATGTGGCTGAAGGGTTCACAGATAAGGTCTCGCCGGGGCTCAGCAGTAAAACTGTGAGGATCAGAACACAGGTTTCGAGGGGGTGTCAACGCGCGAGCGGTCAATCAGCCGGTCGAAGTTGGTACGAATCTGTGCCGCGACCGCGTCCACCGTCAGTCCATGGATCGCCGCAATCTGTTTGACCGTCTCGGTGATGAACGCCGGTTCGTTGCGTTTGCCGCGGTGCGGCACGGGCGCCAGGTACGGGGAGTCCGACTCGACCAAGATCCTGTCGAGAGGCACCTCCCTCACAACGTCACGGAGGGTTGCGGCCTTGGGAAATGTCACGATCCCGGGGATGGAGAGATAGAAGCCCAGATCCAGGGCCCGGCGTGCGTCGTCGGCGGTGCCCGTGAAGCAGTGCATCACGCCGCGCACATGTCCCCCGCCGGCGTCCTGCAGGATTTCAATCGTGTCATTGCCGGCCTCGCGCGTGTGGATGGCCACCGGCATGTCCAACTCCACCGCCAACTGGACCTGTGCGGCAAAGACCTCCCGTTGGACGTCGCGCGGCGCAAAGTCATAGTGATAATCGAGTCCCATTTCACCCAGAAGCGGCGCCGACACTAGTGCAGCGATGCTCCGAACCGCCGCCACTGCCTCGTTCACTCGACCGGCGTACGGAGCGGCACGGTGTGGATGAATGGCCGTCGCAAACACGACGCCCGGCCACGCCAGTCGCACGGCCTCGATGCGGGCGTGCTCCTCGGGCGTGTCCGACGAGAGGATGCACACAGCCCTGCTGACCCCAGCGGTCTGGGCACGCAGGACGACCTCGTCGAGGTCAGTGAGAAACACCTCGTCGGCAAGGTGACAGTGGGAATCTACAAACATCACTCGGCGGTCGTTCAGAATCAATTTTTCACCTGGGACACCAACCGATGCGACTTTTCTCCGGGGTGCGGCCGGCAGAACGGCCATGCGCCAAGCACCAGCAATAAACCTCCGACAATAACGAATACAAGGGTCACAGTAAGGCCGGCCAGGAAATGGGGCAGAGTGTAGGGCACGCCCTCGAAGAACAATCCATACACAACTCTCAGGGCAAATACCGCAACAAGTGCGAATACAGGAAACAGTGCGGACAAGATGCGCTCAACGACTGAACCCATCAATCGACGGGACAAATATGCGCCGAGGGCGCCGACGAACGGCAGAACTAGATACGGGACGCTGATGAACGTGAATCTATCCTTGTCAAAAGGCAATAG
>JBKJJZ010000218.1:0-4293 GCA_046597705.1 Vicinamibacterales bacterium
TGTACGTCGCGGATGGCAAGAACGAACGTGTCTACATCCTGAACCGCCAGACCCTCGAAGTGCTTTCGTCGTTCGGTGACGGCGGGCGGCAACCGGGGCAGTTCTTCGCCGTCCACAGCATCGTGACGGACTCGAGGGGCAACCTCTTCACGACTGAGACCTACGAAGGCCGCCGCCTGCAGAAGTTTGTGTTCAAGGGTGTGACGCAGGTCCCGCGCGATCAGGGCGTCGTCTGGCCCCTCAAGAAATGAGGCAATGGGGCAATGGAATTCAATAAATGAGGCAGTGAGGCAATTCTGCCCACTGGCTCATTGCCTCATTCCACTGCCTCAGTGCCTCATTGCCCAATTGCCTAATTAACAGAGGCCGTTCACCTATGCGGCGATGACACCGGCTTTTCCCAACACCTCGCCGAAAACGCCAACAGCCTTCTTCATCTCGTCCATCGTGCCGACCGAGATGCGGCACCACGAGTTCTCGAACGGCGGGAAATCACGGCCGACGCGCACGCCCTTGGCGAGGCACCCATCGCGGAACTTCTTGGCAGGGACGCCGACGTTGATGAACATGAAGTTGGCCTGGGACTCCGTGGACTTCATGCCGCGGTCGGCAAACCACTTCATCGTGAAATCCCTGGCGGCTTTGTTCCGCGCCCGCTCGGCATCCGTGAACGCCGTGCCCTGCTCGATTGCAGCCACGCCGGCATGAAGTGCCAGGACGTTGAGCGAACTGGTACCTGAACCGCTGTCCCAATCGGACATCTTGCGGATCGCGTCCGGGTGTCCCACCGCGTAGCCAAGCCGCAGGCCGGCCATCCCGTACGCCTTCGAGAACGTCCGGGCCACGATGATCCGCGGATCCTCGAGCGCGACCGGGATCATCGTCTGATGGTCCGGATGCGTGACGTAGTCGAAATACGCTTCGTCTACGAGAATCGTCGTCTCGGGCGAAATGCGATGGACGCGCGCGATGAAGTCGCGCGTGGCCGTTGCGCCGGTGTAGGTCGCAACCGGATTGTTCGGGTTGCAGTAGAACACCAGGCCGGCGCCCTTGGCGGCATTCGCCATGCGATCGAGATCCATCTGGAAGTCCCGGTTGAGCGAGACCGCGGTCACCGGACGCCCCAGCATGGACGCGTATCCCGCACACTCTTCGTAGGTGGGGATGGTGCCGACAAGCGCCTTCGTGCGGGACGTGTAGACATGCGTGGCCGTGCGCAGAATCTGCGTCGAACCGCATCCCAGCGTCAGGTTGTCGGATGTCACACCAAGGCTCTTTGACAGCGCATCGCGAAGGTCGCCCGTGGCGTTCGAGTAGCGGCCGGGCGTCGCACCGGCAGGACCGAACGCCTTCTTGATGGCGTCAAGCACCGCGGCACTGGGGCCGAGCGGATTCTCGTTGCTCGACAACGGAATCATCGACAGTGGCGCCTGCGACGCCTCGAGGGTGGGTTCGAGGGCGGACCAGAGGGAATCTTCCCGTCCGCGCGCGCCAATCCAGGAACTGGTGATGGCCCCGGCTGCGCCGATGCCAACGGTCTCTACGAACTTTCGTCGCGTCAACATGGCGCCTCCTATCGACCACCGCCACCGGCGGTGTTCGCCGGTCGCAACACATCGCGGAAGACCGCCGCGGCCTTCTGCATCTCCGCCATTGTTCCCAATGAGATTCGCGCGTGCGAACCCTCAAACGGCGGGAAATCACGTCCCACTCCGATACCCTGCGCCGCGCAGGCCGAGCGGAACTCCGAAGCCGGGCGGCCAACATCCACGAACAGGAAGTTCGCCTGTGACGCGCTGCCCTTGCAGCCGAGGTCCTCGAGCACCTTCACCGTGAACGCCCGCACCTCGGTGTTGCGCGCGCGCTCGGCCTCGATATGTTTCGAATCGTTAATAGCCGCCACACCCGCCGCCACTCCGAGCACGGAGATGTTGTACGGCATTCCGTAACGCGCCAGCGGATTGATGGTATCGGTTTGACCTACGGCGTAGCCGATCCGCATGCCAGCCATGCCGTACGCCTTGGAGAACGTTCGGGCAACGAAGACGTTTGGCGTCGCCATCGCCAGTGGAATGGCCGTCTCGTAGGCGGGATCGGTCACGTATTCGTGATACGCCTCGTCAATCAGGATGACCGTGTCCGGTGCGATGCGGCGGACGCGCTCGACGAAGTCTGTAATCGTCTTCGCACTGTGCACCGTGGCAGTGGGATTGTTGGGGTTGTTCACGAAGACCAGGCCGGCGCCTCGCACCATCGTGAGCATGGCTTCAAGGTCGAGCCGAAACTGGCTGTCGACTTTGATCTCCACAACCTGGTGTCCCATCCGCCGGGCGGTGCCCGTGGCATTTTCAAACGTGGGAGACGCAGTGACCAGGTGGCGAGCGGGACTGGTGAACGCCCACACGGCCGTCTTCAGAATTTCCTGCGACCCCGCGCCAAGCACCACGTTCTCGGGCTTGATCTTGTGTTGCGCTGCAATCGCCTCAACCAGCTTGCGATCGCCCATCCTGGCGTTGAATGGATACCGACCCGCTTCACCAAACTGGCCGACGATGGCATCGAGCACCGCTTGGCCCGGACCCATCGGATTCTCGTTGCTGCTGATTTTGACGGTGATTGCGGGACCTTGTCCCTGTGCGCCAGGAGCCGCGCCCCCTCGGCGCCCACCCCCGGCCTGTTGCCAGGCCTCAGCGGACTCAGCCTCGAGCCCCCGCGCCGCAATGAAGCGCGCGTCCACCATTTCGTTCACGAGACCGCCACGAGGCGAACTCAAACTCGACAGAAATCCCCTGCGCGTGACAGACATGGCTGCACTCCTCGCGTCGTAAACATCGTGCAGCCGGGTCTCAAGACCCGGCCTTGCGTACTCACTGGAACGTGCGAATTCTACTCTCCTGTTCGCGGGGCGTCAAAGGCAAGAGTTCCGGGCGAACAGACCTTCAACGTCCATCTTGCCTCCGAGCTCATCTCTTGACGTACCGCTTGAGGGCTCTGGGGCCAACTTCGGCGCCGTAGATTACGCCATTCCGATCGACCGCGATCCCTTCAGCGGCACTGGTATTCGTGGCCGCCTGGTTGGGATCGGGGATAAACGCCGTGACCTTCGCGCTCGGCCCTTCCTTCAGACTCCCGATGCGTATTCCTCGCGTCCAGGCCTTGTGCGGCGGCGAGACGGACCCGGACTCGGAGTCGGTGCCGTACAGCGTGTCGTTCGCATCGATCCAGATCCCGCTGAGGCGACTGAACTGTTCATAGCCGTACTCGAGCAGCTTCCCTTCCTCGTCGAAGATCTGAATGCGATTGTTCGAGCGGTCGGCCACAACGAGGCGCCCTTTCGAGTCCCACGCCAGCGCATGCGGCTGGTCCATTTCGCCGGGCGCGGCGCCGCGTTTGCCCCACTCCTTGATGAACTTGCCCGTGCGATCGAACCTGCTGATCCGGGCGTTGGCGCCGCCATGCCCTTCGGTCACGAAGATGTCGCCGCGCGCATTGGTGATGACATCGTTCGGCTGGTAGAACGACGCGGGGTCCGCGGGCTCGCCCGGCCGGTTGCCCCCGGCCTTACCGAGCGTCAAGAGCAACTTGCCGTCGGGGCTGAACTTGTAGACCTGGTGCCCAATCACCTTGGTTGGCATCGCGGGCATGGGCGCATCCGCAGCAGCGCCCCGGGCGGGCCGCGGGAGATTGTCTTGCCAGTCGGTGACCCAGACGTTCCCCTCACGGTCAATGTGGATGCCGTGGGGAGACGCAAACATTCCCTGACCGAAACTCTTGACCAGGTTGCCAGTGGGGTCGAACTTGAGCACCACGTCGAGCGGCGACGCCTTCCCCTCGGCGTCGAGCCAGCATCGATTCGCACCGCACCGCTCAGCCACCCAGATTGATCGGCCGTCGGGGTCGATATCGACCGCGCTGGTCGAGCCCCACGTGCGGCCCGCAGGCATCTTGGCCCAACCCTCCTGCGTCTCGTAGGGATTGGGCGCGTCATTCGTGGGCGCGACCGCCGGCGCCTGCTCCGCCAGGCTGGCGCTTGCGATGGCGAATGCGGCGAGTGTAGACCTGCGGCGTCGGTTCATGTCGGACTCCTTGGGGAGGAGCGGATCTTACCGCGCGGCTGGAAGTGGGCGTACAGAAAAAAAGGGCTCGATGCTGTTGGCATCGAGCCCTTGCGCTGAAAATAATCCCGGCAGCGACCTACTCTCCCACACAGTTACCCATGCAGTACCATCGGCGGTAGTCGGCTTAACTTCCGTGTTCGGAATGGGAACGGGTGTGACCCAACTCCTATGACCA
>JBKJJZ010000455.1:0-16585 GCA_046597705.1 Vicinamibacterales bacterium
GCCGCACGGCTGCGCGTGGCGTCACCACGCGCAGGGGCGACACGCGCAGCCTGAACGGCACGTTTGGCGATGGCTCTGCGGTGATTGCGGCACGCAGCTTCAGCGGCAGCGTGGTGGTCACACGAAAGTAGCTCGGGCTGGTTCTCAAGCCCGAGGATCGTTGCCCCTAGCTGCCGACGAGCAGGTGAATCAGGTAGTGGCTGCCGCCGCGGTTCGTCCAGACGCGCAGATATTCCCCGCCCTTGAGCAGGTCCACACGTGACGCGTTGGCACCCGGCGCCCGGCCTTTGATGACGGTCTTGGCATCAGCCGAGGGCACGACGCTGGCCAGCTCACGGCCTTTGACCTGACCGCTCTGGACGAACTCCACCCAGGTGGCATGGTCGGCACCCTGGCCCACGACGGGCGTCACGGGGTCAGCGGAGCGGCGCAGTGAATACGTTCCTGCGGGCAGGGCCTTGCCGTCGGCCATCACCGCGCGGCTCAGCCGCACACTACCGAGGGCGGGTGACGGGGTTTGCGCCTGGACCACGCCGAACTGCCCGACAGCTATCGCGCCAGCCAGTACCAATCCAACTGCGTTCCGTGTCATCGTCATGCCTCCCAATATTAGCCTACATCGCCATCAAGTCGAACTGCTCGTGATGGAGTTGGTCGTCGGCGCGCACGGTCACGGGCCGCCCCACGGCCGCTTCCAATTCTTTGAAGACGCCACGGCCCTCTTCGCGCAGAGCCCGGGCCACTTCGGGGTTCACGCGCAGCACGAGGCTATATCCATCGAGGTCGGCACTCACCTTTTTCACTTCGGTCAGGATGTCGTAGCAAATGGTCGGACTGGCCTTAATCGCTCCCGTGCCTGAACAGTACGGGCACGGCTCGGTCAGGAGCCGCTCCAGGCTGCTCTTCACGCGCTTGCGCGTGATGATGACCAGGCCGAAATCACTGACCTGCACGGCTTTCGACGGCGCGCGGTCGCGACGCAGTTCCTGCTCGATCGCCTGGAAGACCTTCTGGCGGTTCTTCTTGTCCTCCATGTCGATGAAGTCGAGCACGATGATGCCGCCCAGATCGCGCAGACGCATCTGGCGCACGATTTCCTTGGCCGCCTCCAGGTTGGTTTTGACGATGGTGTCTTCAAGCCGCCCTGCGGTCTTCTTGCCGACATACCGGCCGGTATTGACGTCGATGGCCACCAGGGCTTCGGTCTGGTTGACCACGATATATCCGCCTGACTTGAGCCAGACCTTGCTGCGCAGCGCCTTGTCGATCTCGCCCTGCACGCCGTACTCGTCGAAGATGGGATAGTCCTTCGAGTACTTCTTCACGCGCGCGGCCATGTTCGGCATGATGCGGCCGACGAGCGTCACGACCCGCTGATACTCGGTCTCGTCATCGATTCGGATGGCCGTGAACTGCTCGGTCAGAAAATCACGCAGCAGTTTGGCGACGAGGCTTTCCTCGCGATACAGCACTGCGGGCGGACGCTGGGTTTCGCGGCGGCGCTGCACCTCGGTCCATACGGTCTGGAAATACTGCAGGTCGCTGAGGATGTCTTCTTCGGGGCGGTTCACCGCCGCCGTCCGGATGATGACGCCGCCAGGCAAGCCGGTGTCTTCCTTGAACTTCTGCACGATGGCCCGCACGCGCCGGCGCTCGTCGCGCGACTCGATCTTTCGCGACACGCCGATGTGGTTCACCGTGGGCATGTACACCAGGAAGCGGCCCGGCAGCGAGATGTGCGACGTGATGCGCGCGCCCTTGGTGCCGAGCGGTTCCTTGACCACCTGGACGACCACTTCCTGGCCTTCCTTCAGCAGGTCTTCGATGCTGGCCGTGGATGGCGTGCGTTCACGATCGCGGCCGCGGCGCGGGTCTTTACCGGTGGCCTGACCAGCCGGACTCGCGGCCTGTGCCGGCGCGGGTGCACTCTTGTGCGCGTCGTCTGGCGCGGCCGCATCCGGTGCGGCCGCGGAGCCCATTTCGTCGCCGTTTGTCGGGCCTTCCGCGAAGAGCGCTTCGGGATCTGGAACCGGGACCACCGGCTGGTCCTCGTCTTCCTCCAGGCTTTCTTCGGTCGGGTCGATGACATCGGTGACGTAGAGAAACGCGTCACGCTCGAGTCCGAGATCCACAAACGCCGACTGCATCCCGGGCAACACCTTGGAGACGCGGCCTTTGTAGATGTTGCCGACCACGCCCCGCGACTGTTCCCGTTCAATGAATACTTCGACGACCTGGTCGTCCTCGAGAATCGCCACGCGTGTTTCGTGGATCGTCGAGGAGACCACCATCTCCTTGTTCATGTGTGACCGTCATCCGTTCAATTCGTGAAACGCCTCATCCGCACGTTGAGAATGAGGCCAAATCCGGCGTGTGTCGCCACGAGCGACGACCCGCCATAACTCATCAGCGGCAGGGTCAGCCCCTTCACGGGTACCAACCCGGCCTGCATAGTGATGTTGTACACCACTTGGCACAAAAACCAGGATACCAGCCCCACCACCAGAAACGCGCCCACCCGGTCCCGGGCCAGCCTGGCGGCTTCAAGGCTGCGCCAGATCACAAAGAGGTACAGGCCCAGCACGGTGATCACGCCCACAAAGCCCTGTTCCTCGGCCAGCACCGCGAACACAAAGTCATTGTGACCCTCGGGCAGGAACCGATAGGCCCCCTGGGTGCCCTGCTTGAATCCTTTGCCGAGAATGCCGCCGGACCCAACCGTGACGCGGGCCTGAATCTGCTGGTATCCCTTGCCCTTCTCATCCTTGTACGGATCCAGGAAGGTCCTGACGCGGTCCTTCTGGTAATCCTGGAGGCCGTACGCCCACACGACCGGTGACAGCAGGGCCGCCACCACCATGGCGCCCACCACCCAGCGCATCCGCAACCCGGCCATGTAGGCCACGCCGAAATAGACCGGCAGCAGCATCGACGCCGTGCCCAGATCCGGCTGCAGGAAGATCAGGATGAATGCCGGCGCCAGCACCAACGCGCCGACGACCAGTTCGCCCATCGACCGCGCGCCGCGACGCGCATCGCCGTACACCATCGCCAGGATCAGGGCGAGCGCGAGGCGTGCGAATTCCGAGGGTTGCAACGAACCGAACCCGAAATTCACCCAGCGCCGAGACCCCTTCACGTCACCGCCGTATACCATCACGGCCACCAGCGCGAGAATCATGGCCACGTAAAACAGCGGCGAGCGTTGCGCCAGGGTGCGGTAGTCCACCAGCAGGCACACGGTCAACACGACCAGCCCCACCGGCACCGCGTAGACCTGACGCCAGAACTCCCCGCCCGGCTGGCCGGTGGTGAGGTTCCAGGTCACGCTGTAGATCGTTGCCAGGCCGACACACATCAGTGCGATCACCGCGAACAACAACGGCCAGTCGAGGTGCTGCCAAAGGCGGCGCTCCACGACTATCGCCCTCCGCCCTGCGCGGGCGCGCCCGCGATGACCGGTCCGACCACAACCTTCGCCGGAGGCGTCGGCGACTGATACACGGGCAGGGGTCGTCCTTCCTTCTTCGCGAAGTAGGTCTCCATCACATGTTTCGCGATGGGCGCCGACAGATAGCCGTGTTCGGAATGTTCCGTGAACACCACACCCGCCACTTCAGGGTTGTCGCGAGGCGCAAAAAACACGAACCAGCCGTGGTCGTCGAAGATTGCGGGGTTGCGGCCAGCAGCCCTGGCCGCCGCTTGGGCCGCCGCCTTGTTGTCGTTGGAAATGACCTGCGCGGTGCCCGTCTTGCCCGACACGTCCTTGCCCTCGATCTTGCCGCGTCTGGTCGCCGTACCCATCGGCGTATTGACGGCCATCCACAGTCCCTCGCGCACTGCGGCCAGGTGGTCCGGGGCCATCACGAACGTGGACCGGGGGCTCGGTGGCGGCACCGGCTCCCAGCCCTTGCCCCGATCGACGGCCCTCACCAAGTGAGGTGTCTGCAACGTGCCGCCATTGCCCACCGTGGCCATCATCATCGCCATCGCCATGGGTGAGACGCTGACGGCGCCCTGGCCAATGGCCACAGAGATGGTCTCTCCGGGGTACCAGCGGCCGTCCGACCTGGTGCGGGCGGCCCACTCGGTGCTGGGCATGAAGCTCGCGTTTTCCTGCGGCAGGTCGATGCCGGTCTTGCCGACCAGCCCGAGTTTGGCGGCCCATTTGTTGATCGTGTCGATGTTCATCCGCTCGCCCAGCGTGTAGAAAAACACGTTGCACGACTGCTCCAGCGCGTGGCGCAGCGTCATGGCGCCGTGCCCCTTCGTGTTCCAACACTTGAACGACCGACCGTAGAACACGCCGCTGCCGCGGCAGCCGATCACCGAATCAGGCGTGATGATGCCCTCTTCCAGCGCCGCGATCGCCATCACGATCTTGAACGTGGACCCGGGCATATAGAGCCCCTGAATGAGTCGGTTGCCCAGCGGGCGCAATGGGTCGGCGTTTAACGCCTGCCAGACCGAGCTGCTGATGCCGGCCGCGAAGTCGTTCGGGTCGTAGGCCGGCAGGCTGGTGAGCGCCAGCACTTCCCCGGATGCGGGATCGATGAACGCCGCCGCACCGTTGTATCCGTCCGCCCGGAACGCTGCTTCGAGCGCGCGCTGCATGTCCGCATCGATGGTCAACTGCACCCGGTGTCCATCCACAGGGTCCTGCCGCTCCAGCTCCTCGACCTCGCGACCGCGGCTGTCCACATTGACGAATCGATTGCCGTCGGTGCCCATCAGCAGTGCGTTGTACACCTGCTCCACCCCGGCTTGTCCCACAATCGCCCCCTGGCTCAGCCCCGCGAATTCGGTCCGGAGCAGTTGCGCCGGCTGGACCTCGCCGACGTACCCGAACAGGTGCGCGGCCAGGCCACCATCGGGATAGGTGCGCGTGGGTACCTGTTCCACGACGATCTCGGGCAGTTCCAGCTGCTGAGCCACCACGGCCGCCACCTGGCCGTCCGTCGCATGCTCGATGACCGCGATAGGCCGGAAGATCGGATCGCTCTTCCGGCGCTGCACGATCGCCAGCATCTGTGCTTCGTCCGCATGGGTAATCGCCGCCAGCCGGCGAATGCTGGCCGGCACGTTCGTCGCCTGTTCCCGGACGATCGCGATACGGAATGACCGGCGACTCTGCACGAGGACCTCGCCGTGCCGGTCGAACAACACCCCGCGCGGCGCGAGCAAGGGCAACGTGCGAGTGTGATTGCGCTCGGCGCGCTCGCGGTGTTCGGCATACTGCAGCACCTGGAGGACCCAGAACGCCACCGCCAGGAACACAAAGAGCACGAGGCTGATGGCGCGCAGACCAATCAGCCGGCTTTCGGTGTTCTGTCGATCGCCGAACGCGCTACTGGCGCCAGGACTCACCATCGCGTTACCACCTGCGCCGGCTCAACGGAGAGCGGCGCCCTTCTCGCGTGTGCCGGACCGCGCCCGGCAGCATCTGCGTCAGCTGAAACGCGGCCAGGCCGGCCGCCGCATTGAGTCCGGTCTCCATCAGCAGAGCGGCCCACGCCACGCCCTTCCAGTCCTGATCGGCAATGGCCCACAACCCAACCACGACCAGCCGATGCACCACGGTCGCGGCAGCCACCACCCCGGCGCGCGCCAGGGGACGGGCCACCATGAACTGCAACCCCAGCACACCCACGCCAAAGCCCACCACCGTCTTGGCAAACCCGCCGACACCAATCACATCTTCGCTCAGCGCGTCCTGCATCAGCCCGCCCAGAGTGCCGACCCACATCCCGGCCGCAGGCCCCCACAACAAGGCGCCGTAGACCACCGCCACCAACACAAAATCGAAGACCCACCGGCCGCCGACCGCGAACCGGGCCAACGCCATCTGCAGCGTCAACGCGACCAGCACGGTCAGGAGAACGCGCCCGAACTTCACAAGCCCCCTTCGGCACGGGCCGGACGAGTCAACATGACCAGCACCACTGAGATATTCGAAAAATCCACGGCCGGCCGTACGGCGATTTCGCTGTACACGCCACTGCCTTTGACGACACGTTCGATGATGCCGATCACAAACCCTCTGGGGAAGACTCCGTCAAGCCCAGAGGTCAGCACCCGCTCGCCGGCGCGCACGTCTTTGAGCAAATCCACGTAGGCCATTTCCAGCGGCGGATCGCCCGCTCCGCCTTTGACGGGTCCAACCGCTTCTGACATCTCCGTGACGCCGCCGGCGCCCGCATTGTGGCCGATGAGCAGCTGCACTTGCGCGGCGTGTGCCGTGGGGCGGTTGATCACCCGGCCGATCACGCCCGCATGCCCCAGCACGGCCATGTTGGGTTCCACACCATCCGCGCTGCCTCGGTCGATGGTGATCACGAATGCGCCCGGCGCGGGATCGCCGGCGATGACGCGCGCGGCGAGCGTGGACGCCACCAGGCTCTGCTGCAGGTTCAGCAACTGTTCAAGGGCCCGCGTCTGGCTGACGATGGCCGCCTGCGTCTGCACCTGCCCTTCGAGCGACAACACCTGTTTCTGCAGGGCGTCGTTTTCGGCGACGACACCCCGAAGGGCGACGTAGTTGGACCAGGCCGATCGGACCGTATCCGAGACGCCGGCCATTACGCGCTGGATCGCGGCAAACACGCCGAAGGCCCCCGCGTGGAGCAACGGCAGCCCGCTGCGCGACTGCATCTGCACCGACATCAGCAGCAGATGGGCGAAACTCAGCACCAGAAACAGGACAAAGGTGCGGCGCGTGCTGCCCAACAGATCAATCCAGCGAAATTTTTCTCAGGAGTTCGAAGTTCGACAGCATCTTGCCGGCGCCGAGCACGACCGTGGACAGCGGATCTTCGGCCATCGCCACGGGCAACCCGGTCTCTTCACGCAAGCGCCGATCGAGGTTCTTCAGGAGCGCCCCGCCGCCGGTCACCACGATGCCGCGATCGACAATGTCGGCCGAGAGTTCGGGTGGCGTCCGCTCCAGGGCCACCCGCACGGCGTCCACAATCACGTTGATCGTTTCGGCCAGTGCTTCACGGACCTCTTCGTCAGTGATGGTGATGGTCTTGGGCACGCCCTCGATCAGATGGCGTCCCTTGATCTCCATCGTGATGCGCTCTTCGAGCGGGAAGGCCGACCCCAGTTGCATCTTGATCTGTTCGGCCGTGCGCTCGCCAATGAGGAGGTTGTACGACTTCTTGATGTACTGGATGATCGCTTCGTCCATCTCATTGCCGGCCACACGAATAGCCTTCGAATAGACGATGCCCGCCAGCGAAATCACCGCGATGTCCGTGGTGCCGCCCCCAATATCCACCACCATGTTGCCCGAGGCCTCTTCAATCGGCATCCCGGCGCCGATCGCCGCCGCCATCGCTTCCTCGACCAGATACACCTCGCTGGCCTTGGCGCGATAGGCGCTGTCCTTGACCGCGCGTTTTTCCACCTGCGTGATTTCCGACGGCACGCCGATGACAATGCGCGGCCGCACCCACATGGTGCGGTTGTGCGCCTTCTTGATGAAGTGCGCCAGCATCTTTTCGGTGACTTCGAAGTCGGCAATGACGCCGTCCTTCATGGGCTTGATGGCGACGATGTTGCCCGGCGTGCGCCCGAGCATTTCCTTCGCTTCGCGCCCCACGGCTTCAATACGCCCCGAGATCTTGTTAATGGCCACGATGGACGGCTCGTTGACCACGATGCCCCTGCCGCGCGCGTAGACGCACGTGTTCGCCGTGCCAAGGTCAATAGCAAGATCGCTGGAAAACAGCGAAAACAGCGACCGTAAATTCAACGAATTTCTCCCTCTTCACTATCGTCGGTCATCATGGGCGGCACGGGCAATTCCACCCGGTCCACCGCCACCTGCACACCATCCCGGCCTGCTTCCTTCACCCGGTACATCGCCGCATCCGCCGCGTGCAACAACCCATCGGCGTTCTCGGCCACGGTGGGCAATGTCGCGACGCCGATCGACACCGTCAGCCGGCTGCCGTTGCCCCGGTCTGCCAGAAAGACATACCGCGCGATGTGCTCCCGAAGCCGCGTGGCCACACCCAGCGCCCCCCCGTCGTCTGTTTCAGGCAGCACGATGGCGAATTCATCGCCGCCGAACCGCGCCACCACATCCGTCTCCCTGGCCGCGCCCCGAATCACCGCCGCAGCTTCCACCAGAGCCCGGCTGCCGAGCACATGACCGTGGGCGTCGTTGATTTTCTTGAACCCGTCCAGGTCCACGAAAATCAGCGACAACGCGCGGCCGCTTCGCCCGGCTCGCTTCACTTCCTTCCGCAGCACATCGTGGAGGTACCGCGAATTAAACAACTGCGTCAGGTCGTCGGTCACCGACAAGGCCTCGGCCCTCACAACCCGGAGGGCATGCCCAAGTGCGTATGCGGCTGGCTGCACCAGCCGCGCCAATGCCACCTTCACGGCCACCGGCCACGCAGGCTCCCGCCGTGCCCGGCCATGATCGAACCCGACCAACACGCCGACGATGGCGCCGTTGGCCATCAGCGGAAACCCCACGGCCGCAGCCTCCACGGCCTCACCAATGCGCCGGTCGCCGGCCACGCGCGCCGTCGCGAACGGTTCGCCGCTCTGCACGACGAGGTCGGCAATCGCCTCGGCCGGCGCCTTGAGCGTCCGCGCCACCTCGCGGCCCGCGAGCCAATGCACCTGCCCGTCGGTCTCGACAGCCACCACCGTCCAGGTGGCCATCGGCAGCCACGTCGCCACGCGCGCCACCAGTGCGGAAGCGACCGCGTGCGGCGCCGTGGACTCATTCACCGCAGCCAACAGGTCGCTGAGCACCTCGGCACGTTCGGCCAGCCGCCGCAAACTCAAGGCTGCCCGCTCAAGTCGATCGGCCAGATCCACCGCCCCGGGAAGGCCCAACGCGCGTTCGACCTCCGGCCACCTGAGCGGCACCGTGAGGTGATGAAGAAAGCCGAGCGATCGCGACAAGTCACCAAGGTGCCTGTCGCTGGTCGCCGAATACGACGCCGTGGGCGCCCGCTCGAGCAACGACGACACTCGACGCCGATCGAGGCCCGCGTCGGCCGTGATCTCCCACAAAATTCCGGTGGTCCCCCGTGGAGGCACGGCAGACGCCGTCTGTCGTGTGATGGTCAGCGACACCCGGCGTGTACGCCGCAACGGGGCCACGTGTCGTTCCACACTCTCCCCTTTTGCGGCACGGTGAAACACGGCCAGTGTCACCGCGTTTGAAGGAGGGGGCGTTCGGCGTGTGGAAGGTGCCCGCAGTCGTCGTCCCGGCATGGTATCGCGTTGCTCGAATGTTACCATGCGAATCTCCCCATTTTTCTATCACTTCGGGCGATTGCCCCCTTGGCCATGGCATAATGCAAACTTTGCGCGGGGTCATCCCGCGCACGCTTGGAAGATAGGTCCGCCCATGACGATGCTCGACCGGATGCGCCGACATAAAGCCTGGCTGAAATGGAGCCTTGGCTTGGTGGTCGTCACTTTTGTTCTTCTCTACGTGCCCAGCTTCCTCGACCCCGTGGGGGGCGTGGGCACGAACCCGAATGACGCCATCGCCACCGTGGAAGGCCGCCCGTTGACGGTGGGCGCCTACCAGCGGCTGTATCAGCAGCAACTGATGAGCGTACGGCAGAGCTACGGCGGCCAGATTACCGAAGAGATGATTCGGCAGTTGCAGATTCCGCAAAGCGTGGTCCAGCGCATGGTGGATGAAGAAGCCATCGTCGCCACGGCCGAGCGTCTGGGGATGACGGTCACGGACGCGGAATTGAGGGAGCGCATCGTGCGCATGCCCGGGTTCCAGGAAAACGGCGTGTTCATCGGGGACGTGCGTTATAAGCAAGTGCTGGCGTTTCAGCGGCCGCCCATCCGCGCGGCGGATTTCGAAGAGCAGATGCGCAAGGGACTGCTGTCGGAGAAATTGCAGGCGGCGGTCACGTCGTGGGTGCATGTGACGGATGCCGAGGCTGAAAACGAATACCGGCGGCAGAACGAAAAAGTGAAACTGGAGATGGCCGTCTTCACCTCCGGCAACTTCAGTTCGGGCATCACACCGACAGACGCCCAGATTGCCGCGCATTTTGCCGGCAACCAGGAGACCTATCGGACGCCTGAAAAACGCCGCGTCCGGTATCTCCTGATCGACGCAGAGGCCCTGCGTGCCACCCGCGTGGTGACACCGGCTGAAGTGGAGACGCGGTATCGCGACAATCTGGCGCAGTTCACCACGCCCGAGCAGGTGCGCGCGAGCCACATCCTCTTCAAGACCGGCGAAGGCAAGGACGAGTCGAAGCAGAAGGCCGCCGCAGACGCGATGCTCGTGAGGGTCAAGGCCGGCGAGGATTTCGCCGCGTTGGCCAAGCAGTATTCAGAGGACGGTTCAGCCCCCATGGGTGGCGACCTGAACTTCTTCGCGCGCGAAGGCATGGTCAAGCCGTTCTCGGACGCGGCCTATGCGATGCAGCCAGGGCAGATCAGCGACGTCGTGAAGTCAGAGTTCGGCTTCCACATCATCAAGACCACCGAGCGCCGAGCGGCGGGCACGCAGCGCCTGGCCGACGTGCGGGCCCAACTCGAAGATCAGATGAAGTTCGAAAAGGCGCAGGCCGAAGCGCAGACCATCGCCGACGCGGCCGCGAAGGAAATTGACGATCCCACCGACCTGGACCGCGTGGCGGCGGCACGTAAACTGACGGTTTCCGACTCCGGGCTGTTCTCGCGAGAGGAACCGCTGGGAGGCCTCGGCTACGCGCCCGCCGTGGCCTCGGCGGCGTTCACGATGGAACTGAACAAGGTCAGTGGGCAGTTGCGGACGAGCCAGGGCATCGCGTTCATCACCATGACCGAGATCAAGCCCCCGGCCATCCCCACGCTCGACGAAGTGAAGACCAAGGTGCGCGAGGACGTCATTCGGGTCAGCGCCGTGGCGCTCGCGGCCACCAAGGCGGCGGGCATGGCGCAGGCTGCAGCGCGCGGGTCATTCGCGTCTGCGGCGAAGGCCGCTGGCGTGGAAGTCAAGACCACCGAGCTCATCACGCGCGGCACGGCCTACCCCGAGGTGGGCGTGAACACGGCCGTTGACAAGGCGGTGTTTGCCCTGGCCAAGGGTGCCACGTCGGGGACCATCCAGACCGACTCGGCCGTGGTCGTGGCGCGCGTCGTTGACCGTACGGACGTCACGCCGGAAGCCCTCGCCGCCGGCAGGCCGCAGACAACCGACCAGGTGCTGCAGCAGCGCCGCCAGGATTTCTTCGCGGCCTACATGACCAAGGCCAAGCTGAAGATGAAGATCTCCTTCAACGAGGCAGCGCTACGGACCATTTTCGGCAGTTAGGAACTGGGGAACTTGGGAAGTGGGGAGCTGGCAGTTCCTGACTTCCTGACTTCTTCCACCGGGGATCACCGTCCCTGAGTGAAAAACAGGTTCGGCATCAGCGCAAGCGTTTCGCCCCGGCGGAACAAGCGCAGTCGGTCGGCGACGGCGTCGACGAGGCGTGCCTCTGGGCGGCGGGTCGCGAGTTCCAGCGAAGCGCCCAGGCTCAGCCCAAGGGGATTTGCCACCAGATCCGCAAACGAGCGCTTCTGCGGATAGATCACCAGCGTCACCGGCTTGCCGGCGTCGAGCTTGGCGTGCTCCTTGGCCAACGCGATGGCGCGATCGAGCCCGCCCAACTCATCAACCAGGCCAAGTTCGTGGGCCTGCTGGCCCGTCCACACGCGGCCCTTGGCGATCGCGTCGATCTTGTCCGGTGATGACCGGCGCCCCTCGGCGACACGCGAGACAAACAAGTCGTACGTGGCCTGCATCTGCCCTTCCACCTTCGCGCGTTCCTCGGGCGTGAACGCCCGGAAGGGCGAATAGATCTCGGCATTCTTTCCGTCACTCACACTGTCGGTGCCAATGCCGAGTTTGTCGAACGCCCCTTTGAGCACGTACTTGCCGGTCACCACCCCGATCGACCCGGTAATGGTGCCTGGTTGCGCCACGATGGCGGTGGCGGGCACCGCCATGTAATAACCACCCGACGCGGCCACATCGCCCATGGAGACGATGATGGGTTTCACCTGGCGGGCCAGCATGAGTTCGCGCCAAATCACTTCCGACGCGATGGCCGAACCTCCCGGGCTGTCGATGCGAATCACAATGGCCTTGATCGAGCTGTCGGCCCGTACTTTGCGAATCCACTCCACGAACGTATCTGAACCAAGCACCGCGCCGGTCGGGCCGTCGAAACTGCTCCTGCCGCTGGCAATGGTGCCGACGCCGTACAGCAGGGCGACGCGTGGCCCCGATCCGGTACTCGCAATGAATCCGCGTGTGTAGTCGTCGCCCTCAAGGCGCCGGGTGCCCTGCACGGGGGAGGCATCATCAATCTGGTCGTCGTAGGCCAGATCATCGATGAGGCCCGCGGCCTTGGCCTCTTCGGGCAGGAACGGGCCCTGATCGAGTACGCGCCGGATGTCCTCGACACTCCGCTTGCGTCCCGCCGCAATCGCGCTGACCAGCTGGTCGTAGGCGTCACGATTGAGCGAGCGCGTCATCTCGCGATGGGCGGGCGTAAAGCCGCGTTCGGTGAACGTGTTCGAGGCCGACTTGAATTCCCCCATGTGGAGCAAGTCCGGGTAGACCCCGAGTTTGTCGAAGGCGCCACGCAAGAACACTTCGTATGTGGCCAGGCCAGACACATCGAGGCTGCCGGCGGGCATCATCAGCACGCGCTCGGCGGCGGAGGCCAGGTAGTAGTCGGCGGCCCCGCCGTATTCCATGAACACGACCAGTGATTTGCCTGAGGCGCGGAACGCCGCTATGGCCTCGCGCACTTCCTGCACCTGCGCCCAGAGCGCGCCATTGGTGCTGGGGATGACCACCATGCCCCGGATGCGGTCATCGTGTTTGGCCTTCTCGATGACGGCCAAAACCGTCCGCAGCGTCGGCGGCGTCGCGATGAACCCAGAGAACACGCTGCTGGAGTCAATTTCCGGGAACGGCGCCTGCACGCGCAGGAACAAGGTCGAATTGGACGCCACCACAGGCGTGGTCTGCCCGCCGCCAAACATGAGGGCCAGAATCAGCAGGCCCGCGGCCGAGGCCATCATGGCGAGAAAAATCAGGAAAAGAACGACGGCAACACCGCGGCGAGCACTCAAAGCAGGGGGATCTCCTGCTGCGAGTATACGAGGAACTGGGGCTTGTCCGCCGTAGCTCCGAAGGAGCGCAGGTGGAAACTGGGAGGTTGGGATATAATCGCGGCTTCCGTCTCATCTGGACGGGCCTGCCTGTAAGACCCCTTCGTGCGGAAGTGGCGGAATTGGCAGACGCGCTAGCCTCAGGAGCTAGTCCTAGCAATAGGGTGGAGGTTCGAGTCCTCTCTTCCGCACCAGCCTTCGCTTAACGCTCGCTTCGCTTGCAGCTTCGGCTGGCGAGCCCCGCCGGAGCCAGGAGCGCAGCGACTGCTTGGCGAAGGCGGGCCCTCAACGCCCTTTTGCTCCAACTCCAACACTCCACACAGCGGCCGATGACGCGACATTCGTCGACCACCCAGCGGGATCGATGTCGGGCCGGCGATTACCCGGGGGCCGTTGAAACGCAATCCGTGCGGCCTGCAAATCAAACCCGTTGGGTTCGATCCGCGCGGAAGTATTCATCACGGAAGGCCGCAGCGTGACGTGCGAATAGCCCAATGCGTGGCCAAGCTCGTGCGAACGCAGGGAGCGCCGAAAGATGCTGCCGGACTTGTCGAAGTCCCGGTCCAGCATGATCGTGCCGCTGATCACCGTCCCGTCAGATCGAAATTGCCAGCGCGAGTAGCCCCAGAAGCCGGTCGCGGAAGTCAGGCCTTGATAACGAGCCACCGTGATGACTCCGGTATTGAGCACGGACATTGAGGCACCGGGTGCCACGGTTTCGCGGGTGATGGAGGCGAACACCTGAAACTGGCTGCCCGTCAGCTGTGGCAGCGCCCAGGTGAGATCAGCCTCCAGGGTGGTTCGCTCGTCCTCGGTCATCGCCTCCTCGAGTCCCGTCGCTGTGTTGGCGCCGGTGGATGTGAACTGGAGCAGACGCGACTGCACCCGCAACGGAGGAGCGCTGGCCCAGCGCTGCAGTTGAGTGACCCGAAACATTTCGTCGAATGCATTCAGGTCGAACGACAGTGGTATCAACGACAGCAACACCTCCGCGCCGGGAATCTTCATCCACATCTGGCGTTCGACGACCGTGGCGTTCGACAGAGTGACCGACCTGGCCGCGTCAAGAGGTGCCTCCGCAACGAGGCTGATGAGGCCAGCCGCATCAGATGGTCCGCCGCTAATCGCCGTTCCAATCGCGCGTACACCGCCCAGGCCGGCGCCGGTTACCGCATCCAGCACGCGGCCGCTCGTGGCGAACAACGCCGGTGCGGGCGTGGGTGTCGGCAGGGGTGTCGTGCTCGGTGTCGTCGGCCCGCTCGACGACGAGCAGGCGATCGCACACGAGAGCATCGCCAGCGACAGCACGGGTCGTGTGATGGTCCTGAGACTCATGAAGGGCGCCTAGAACCTAACGCGCCACTTGACTCCAGTCAATCCGGCCGCACAGCATTCGTCACGCATGTCTCGCGCCTTGTTCATTGGTCTCATCGCCGGCGCCCTGTTGCGCGCCGCGATTATTGACAGTCCGGGTTCGCCGGATTTGCACACGTGGAAAGTGTGGAGTTTCACCGCAGCCACCGACCCGCTCGGCCTGTATGGGACGGGGGGCAATCCGCCGGAGCGGCGTGTGCTTCGATGGGGAGAAATCACCGGGACGACGGAGTACCTCCCGCTCGGACTGTATGAACTTGGCGTGGTTGGCCGCGCCTACCGCGATATCGATCCTCCGTTTCGCGACTCCCTGTGGCTCACCCGCCTCATCAAACTGCCCGGGCTCCTGTCGGAACTCGCCCTCATGGTCGTTCTCCTCACGTTGGGACGCCGCCTGATGGGAGAAAGCGCGGCGCGCTGGATGGCGATGGCGATCTGGCTCAATCCCGCGGTGATTATCAACGGCGCCGCCCTTGGATATCTGGACGCGCAAATGGCGATTCCGGCGGTGCTCGCGTTCATGGCCGTGATGGCCGGACGTCCCGGCCTGGCGGGAATGCTTGCAACTGCAGCTGTCCTGACCAAACCGCAGGCTCTGTTCGTAGGACCCGCGCTGCTCCTCGCGCTCACGCAGCAGCGGCATGTCCCGGCAGGGCTAGCGTTGGCACGCAGCGTGGCCGGGGCCATTGCCATGATGGTCGCGGTGGTGATGCCGATCGTTTTGCATGGAGCGTGGCCAAACATGGTGCAGGCCGTGAGCCGGGCCGCGTCTCACGACATGCTCTCAGGCTTCGGGCTCAACGTCTGGTGGGTCGTGACGTGGATCGTTCGCTCAGCGTATGCCGCGCCCGTGCTCGGATGGTTTGAAGCGTTCACGACGCCCGTGCGGATTCTGTCGATCACACGTTTCGTCGAAGTGGGCTTCCTCAACCCCAAACCCGTCGGCGCACTCATCGTGGTCACATTGACGATGTGGCTGTGCTGGCGGAATCGGCGCGCGACGTCCCCCGCAACGTGGGCGTTCGTCGGAGGATGGACCGTACTCACCTACTTCGTGTGGAACGTGCCGGTGCATGAGAATCACCTGTACCTGGCGGTGCCTTTGTTTGCCCTCGCCGCGGCCCTCGACACGCGATACCGGCTCGCCTTCTGGTGGGTGTCGGGTATTTGCGCCATCAACATGTACCTGTTCTATGGGCTTGGCTACGGATGGGCACCGCTCATCGGGCGCGCCTGGACCGGCATTGACTTCAGTGTGATTGTGGCGTGCCTGACGTGCGGGCTTTGGCTCTGGCTTACGGCCCGGCCGCCTTCAGTGCGCGCGCTCGGCTAGTCGCGCGAAGACACGCTGGCAAGCCGGTGTCTGACGAATCGTCATGAGCCAGGGCTCGACCGGCAGATTCCAACCCGTGGTGTTGGCGGGAGAGGCGTCGATCATGTTGAACAGAGTCTCGCAAGCCGCATCGGCTTCTCCCGACGCCACCTGCCAGCAGGCGCGAGCCGTCGCGGCCTCACGCACCCGGCCACTGGCGAGCAATTCACGTATGGCACGGTCCGCGTGATCCATGAAGCCGGCGGCACGCCCGTCCTCGTGCTGCGCGCGGCAGGCCAAGGCGCGACCGATGAGCGACCGCGCGTGATCGGGAAACGCCGCCAGAGCGCGCGCAAAGAACGCGTCGGCTTCGGCGGGCCGTCCTTCGTCCAGCGCCAGGAAGCCGAGGCCGTCAAGCGCGTTCATTGCGTACTCCGCGGCATAGAGGAACGTGCCGGCCGACGCGAGTTCCCTTTCGAACTGCTCTCGCGCCCCTGCGCGGTCGCCACCGGCCGTCCACCGTATCAGGCCGAGCAGCCAATGCAAGCCGCAGGCCGGGTATCGCAATGAGGCGGCGCGGCCGCTATGCTCGTGAGACAGACCGCGTTCGAGCGCCTCGGCCGCCAGCACCAATTCGCCACGCGCGACCAAAACCATCGCCACGCTGAAGTAGCTGTGCGCGAACTCCGGGTACCGGCGTTCGACCTCAGCGAGGCTGGTCAATCGTTCCTGGCCCCATGCGGC
>JBKJJZ010000268.1:0-6624 GCA_046597705.1 Vicinamibacterales bacterium
CGACCCGGTCATCTTCGGCGTGATGATGAGTCAGATGAAGTCGATGATGGCGAACCAGATGGCATCGCCGGAGTTCGCCTTCAGCGAGAAGATCAACAAGATCATGACGCAGGACCATCCGCGGGCGCGCACGCCCACGCCGGACCAGCTGTCAGCGATCAACCTCGATACGGCTTTGAAGTTCTACAAGGACAGATTTGCCGACATGGGGGACTTCACGTTTGTCTTCGTCGGCAGCATCGAACCCGCGGCGATGCGGCCGCTGGTGGAACGGTACTTGGCCAGCCTGCCGTCCACCGGCCGGAAGGAGACCTGGCGCGACATCGGCGTTCGCGAGCCCGAGGGCGTGATTGAAGATGAGGTCAAAAAGGGCATCGAGCCCAAGAGCCAGACGCGCATCACCTTCACCGGCCCGATGCAGTACAACCAGGAGCAGCGAGTGGCCATCCGCGCGATGGCGGATATTCTGCAGACCCGGTTGCGCGAGACCCTGCGCGAAGAACTGGGTGGCACCTACAGCGTCAGCGCGGGCGCGTCGTATGAGAACAAGCCACGTGAAAGCTATGACGTGACGGTGAGCTTCGGCAGCGACCCCAGCCGCACCGCTGCGCTCGGCAAGCGAGTCTTCGAGGAGATCGAAGCCTTCAAGGCGAGCGGCCCGAACGAGAAGCAGGTCAACGACGTGAAGGCGGCCATGCTGAAGGACTTCGAAACGAACATCAAGCAGAACACGTACGTGCTAAGCCAGCTGGCCTTCAAGTATCAGAATGGTGAGGCTCCGGACACATTGCTGGCGATCCCGTCCTACTACGAAAAGCTCAGCGTGGCTTCAATCAAGGCCGCCGCGAACACGTACCTGAACACGAAGCGGTATGTGAAGGTGGTTCTGCTGCCCGAGAAATAGGCGAAATCTTCGGAGGGCGGACCTTCAGGTCCGGCGACATCGCCGGGTCTGAAAGACCCGGCCTCCGAGGACGAGCCGCTATGACAGCAGCAGGTCCAGGTCGTCCTTGCTGAGCCCGCGCAGGCCGACTGGATTCGCCGATAGCACGGCCTCGGCAAGCGCGCGCTTGTGCCGCTGCAGTGCCAGCACCTTTTCTTCCACCGTATCTTCTGCAATCAGGCGATAGGCAAAGACTTCCTTCGTCTGGCCGATGCGGTGCGTGCGGTCGATGGCCTGCGCTTCCACGGCGGGATTCCACCAGGGGTCGAGCAGGAACACATAGTCGGCAGCGGTGAGATTCAGGCCGACGCCGCCCGCCTTCAGGCTGACCAGGAAGATAGGGCACGCGGGATCTTCCTGGAAGCGCGCCACAGGTGTGGCACGGTCTCGCGTGCGGCCATCCAGGTACTCGAACGGCATCTTCGCTTTCGTCAGCATCGGCCGGACCAGGGCCAGCAGACTGGTGAACTGTGAGAAGACGAGCGCCTTGTGGCCCTCGTCCACCACGGCCCGCAGATTCTCCAGCAACAGGTCGAGTTTCGATGACGGGTCGGATTGGCGGGCGGGTGAGACGAGCCCTGGGTGACAGGCGGCCTGGCGCAGACGGAGGAGCGCCTCCAGAATCTGCAGGCCGGACTGGGCCAGGCCGACCTTCGAGACATGCGAGAGCAGCGTCGATCGATAGTGGCGCCGCAGCGCGTCGTAGAAGCCGCGCTCGCGTGGTGTGAGCACGCAGGTCAGCGTCTGCTCGGTGCGCGCCGGCAACTCCGTCGCCACTTGTGCCTTGGTGCGGCGCAGCAGAAACGGCTTGAGACCACGCGCCACCATCTCCACCGCCTCGGGCTCGGGTTGAGACGACGTGGCTCGCTGGAACATGGATGAGCGTCCGAGCAGTCCAGGATTCAGGAACTCGAAGATGCTCCACAACTCGCCCAGATGATTCTCGATGGGCGTGCCGGACAGCGCGAGCCGATGCCGGCTCTTCAGGAGCCGCACGGCCTTTGACGCCACGGTGGCGGCGTTCTTGATCATCTGCGCTTCATCGAGGATGACGTACTCGAACTCCACGTCCTTGAGCTGCTCGATGTCTTTCCGGACCGTGCCGTAGGTGACGAGCACGATGTCGTATTCGCCGATGTGTCCATGGACCGAACGCCGATCGCTCGACGAGTAGTCGAGCACGCGCAGATGAGGGGTGAACCGCGCCGCTTCGTCCTTCCAGTTGTGCACCACCGACCGCGGCACCACCACCAGCGACGGCCGGGGACCTCGGGTCTCCTCGGGTTGTGCCAGGCGCGCCTCGGCCACGCGCGCAAGTTCCGCCAGGACCGTGACGGTCTTACCCAACCCCATGTCATCCGCAAGGCACCCGCCGAAGCCAAAGTGCCGAAGGAACTGGATCCAGCCCAAGCCCTCTCGCTGATACGCGCGAAGCACGCCGGTGAAGGCGGCCGGCGGGTCAAGGGCTTCCGCGCGATCGAACGTGGCCAGCCGCTCCTTCAGTCGAAGGAAAGCCTCGTCCACCTGAATATGCGCGCGGTCGGCCTGCGCTTCGAGCAGCGCATCCACCAGCGCACCCTGCGACGGCTTGTATCGAATCGTCCCATCGTCATTCTCGATGCCGGCCGCGACCAATGGCGCGTATCGTCGCAGCCATTCCTCAGGCAGGATGCCGACAGACCCGTCGCCGAGGGTGATGGTCTTCTCGCCGCGACGCAGGGATGCCAGCAGTTCGACCAGTGTCGCTGACGTATTCCCGAATGGTACGACCGCGCTCAGGTCGAACCAGTCGATACCGGAGGTCACGGTGAGGCGGGCCGGTCCAGCGGTCTTGTACGAGACGCCGCTCGCCTCCACTCTCCAGCCGTCCTTGACGAGTGCGCGGACGGTGGCGTCGAGATTCTTCGAGGTGATTCGCCACGCGCCGGGATCCTCGAGGTTGGCGCGCACGGCGTCGAGTTCGAGAAGCACGTCCTGCGCTTCGGCCTCGGCCTCGGGATCCGGATGGATGATTCGCTGCCGCTCCGCGTCGAAAAATGTCTCGCCGTGCCTGGCGGGAACGGACGTGCCGTCGTAGTCGAAGGACAGCGTGGCGGTGATCGGGTGTGCCGGGTCTGAAGACCCGGCCTCCGAAGGATCGCTCATAGGGCCGACCGGCGAGAAGTGCAGCCGCGCCGATGGCGCCACGCGGATTGGCGCCAGCGCCAACGCCGGGGGTATCGTTTCTGGAGGGACGCCGTAGCGATGGAGAATCTCGGCGAGTCTGGCTGACTGTTCGGCCGGTACGCTGAGCACGCCCCGCTCGCGCATGAGCGAGAGCACACCGAACGACGGTCCCGGCTCGAAGGGGGCCACGCGCTCGTGGGTGAAGAGCAAGCCGATATCGAGCAACAAGACAGGATCCCCGACGTTCAGGCGATCCTCGCGTCGCGTCAGCACACCGAACAGATCATGGCCGCCGGATGACTCATCCACTTCCAGCGTGAACCGCCACGCCGGGCCGTCGTCCCATTGCAGCGGACGGATCGATGTGGAGGCTGGAGTCTCTCGAAGAATCAGGCGGCCCGCGCGGGCTGCCAGCGGCACCCACTCGAGAGCCAGCGCCCCCGGCAAGACGAACCGCAGTGCGCCGTCGGAACGGGCATGCTCACGCCTGGGCGATTCGGTGGTGTTCGCGCCCAGGAGCGCGACCAGCAGCCTGCGATCCGCCGGGGCCGCGGCCATCGCTTCCTCGGGCCCCGCAATGGCCGCGACGGGGCGGTCCCACGTGCCGTCTGGCCGCCGCAGGCGCGCCATCAAGCGCACCACGAGGGCGCCGGCCTCACGCGTGGCCGGACAGTCCACGGCGAAGACATACTCCACACGATGGCCACCCGGGGTGGGCGATGCGTCTTCCACATCGCGTCTCAGATGGCGGTCCAATTCGTTCAGAACATCTTGAATCGACAATCCTCCATCATGTGCCATCAAGCAGGATCTGTCGAGGGGTGATATCGTACGGGTGTGCTCTAGTGCTCCGGTGCTCTCGTGCTCCTGTGCACGCAGCTTCCCTACACTAGAGCGCCCGCACGTGGGCACCCCGCACACGAGCATGCAGCACGTGCACAAGAGCACGTGAGCACCCGAGCACTAGAGCACCTTTGAAATGACCGACCGACTCCGTATTGCCGTATTTATCGATTTTGACAACATTGAAATTGGTGTGAAGAACACCCTTGGGGCCGCGTTTGATGCCGGCCTTGTCCTCGAGGCGCTCAAGGAGCGGGGCGAGGTGGTTTCCAAGATGGCCTACAGCGACTGGCAGCGTGCCGGCGGCTACAGCCGGGCATTGACGCAGCATGCCATCCGCATGGTGCAGCGAAACCTGACGCCCGGTGGCGACAAGAACGGCGCCGACATCAACCTCGCGCTCGATGCGCTCGAGATGGCGTTCACCCACCCCCACATCAACGCCTTCGTGATCGTGGGCGGAGATTCGGACTTCATCAGCCTCGTCGAGAAGCTTAAGCAGTACGACAAGAAGGTGTTCGTCGTGGGCGGTCAGCAATTCACCAGCATCATCATGCAGCGCAACTGCCATGAGTTCATCGCGTACGAGAATCTGATCGGCGGCGGCCGCCGGCAGGGCGCCGGTCGCACGAACCGTGCGCCGGAGCGCGTGGACCTGAGTCAGGTGATTCCGCTCGTGAAGCGTGGGTTGAAGGTGTTGCTCGAGCGCGATGTGGATCCGCAGCTGGGCCTGCTCAAGAGCACGCTGCTGCAGCTCGATTCGACATTCTCCGAGCGCAACTACGGCGCAGGGTCGTTCAGGGACTTCGCGCAGAAGCTGGAGAAGGCGGGCATCCTTCGCGTGCATCAGGCCAAAGGCGGCTGGCTCGTGGCTGCGGCTGAAGGGGTGAACCTGTCAGATGGCGCGACCGCGGAGGCAACTCCGGTCGAGGGTGATGCCATGACCGTGGCATCGAATTCGCAGCCGCCACAACCGCAGCCGCAGCAGCCGCAACGTGCGCCGGTTTCCAGGGACGGCCATCCGGAACCCACCGGCCCCGTGCAGGTGCTGGGGACGCCGGCTGAGGGCGTGAGCGAGATGTTCCGCATCATCTCGTCAGCCGACGTGCGCAAGTGGCCGCTCTACCTGAGAACCGTCAAACAGATTCTGCGTTCCCAGACTCCGCCGTTCGACGAACGCGCGTATGGGATCCCGACCCTGGTTGACCTGCTTCGCGCGTCACATAAGGAAGGCGCGTTCCGCGTCGAGCGCGATCGACAAGGGGTGATTCGTGTGTTCCAGAGTGGGAGCGCCGGCCTGGCCGCGGCCAATGCCCCCGAGGCCGCGCAGGCCCCCGCGATTGCCGAGCCGGTGGCGTCGCCAGAGCTCGAGCCGGTTGAGAGCGCGACTCCGGCTGTGGACGAGATGGTGTCGGAATCATCGCCGACAAAGAAAAAGCGCGCGGCCCGAAAGCCGCGCGCTGCTGAAAAGACCTCTTCGACCAGACCCGCGAAGAAGCGGACGAAGTAGACTTACTTCTTCTCGAACCCGCTGACGATCACTTCCACATTGTGCGCGGCGCGGATGCCGTAGACGCCGTCGAGTGACTTGAGTCTGCCTGCGCCCACCAACTCGGCCGTGGTGTAACCGGCCACCACCGCGCCGTTGATCGAGCATTCCGCGCGGCCGCCCTTGACCGTCCACATCACTTCCTGCGTCACCGGCTGGCCCTTTTCGGCCTTCTTGACGGACTCCGCGGGCGCACCGCGACGGCCGTTCATCTGAAACGTGACAGCCTTGCCGTCGACCGTGCCGCCGAAGCCACGAACGATCACCGTGCCCGAACCGTACGGCGCGCAGTACAGCATGCTCGCGTCCGGCGTGCCGAGGTCGTTTCCGCCGATGAAGATGCCGTAGGGGTGGGGATGGTCGTTGAGGTTCATGTACGACGGCTCGGTGAAGGTGGCCTTGACCGAGTAGTCGCCTTTGGCGACGTTAGCCGGGTTCCAGTACGAGATGGCCGGGCCTGTCATGATCGTGAACTTGCCGGCGGCCAGGGTCAGCTTGGCGTCCTCGATCTTGCCGGCGCCGTCGGCCGTACCCTTCCAGCCCGGTGCCATGATGCCTCCGCCGACGACCTTGCGGTCGGCGTCCTGCATCGCCATCGGGGCCTGCGCCGGGGTCGCCTGCGCCTGCATTGCGCTTGTCACTGCCAGGGTAAGGGCCAGAGCCGCTACCGATACATACACTGCTCGCATGTCGAAACTCCTTGGAAAAAACTGGGAACGTCGATTGTAAGCCGAAGACGGCTCCTGACGCTATCGCGCTTGGCCAGCATGGCTCCGACTAGAATGCCCCCATGCGCCGAACAGTCTCCTTGCTCGTATTGACCTCGGGTTTGGCACTAGCTCCTCAGGTGTCTGCCCAGCGTCCCCCCGTCATCGGCCGTTCGGCTGGCGTCTCGGCCGGACATCCACTGACGACCGCGGCCGCGATCGAGATCCTGCAGCAGGGCGGCAACGCATTCGATGCCGGCGTGGCTGCGATGCTCGTCGGCGGTGTGGTGGAGCAGGACCTTTACGGATTTGGCGGCGAGGGGCTCGTGCTCGTGTATCCAAAAAACGAGCGGGCCGTGACGTCCGTCGTCGGCCAGGGCTGGGCCGCGAAGGCCGCGACCATCGACTGGTTCACC
>JBKJJZ010000275.1:0-8456 GCA_046597705.1 Vicinamibacterales bacterium
TCTCCACGTGAGGCACCAGCGTCAATGCCTGCACCTTCACATCGGCGGCACCTGAGACACCGCCGATCACCTTGCCAACTTCCGCCGCCTTGGTCGCGAGCACGTCCAGGTCGGGGCCGAAGATGCGCACCACCACAGTCGCGCTCGCTCCCGTCAGTACCTCTTTGATCCGTTCGCGAAGGTAAGTCAGCAGGTCACGCTGCAAGCCGGGATAGCCGTCCACCACCGACTGGATCTTCGCCACGGTCGGCGCGTAGTCCACCTTGGGGTCAAGGCTGATCCACAGTTCGGTGAAGTTCACGCCCACCACCTCATCGGCCACTTCCGCCCGGCCGACATGTGCCCCGAAGTTGCGGACGCCCGGAATCGCACGCAGTTCCTTGCTCGCGCGAATCGTGATGCGGTTCATCGCGTCAAGCGATGTCCCAGGCTTCTCCACCCAGTGCATCAGGAAGTCATATTCCTTGAAGTGAGGCAGGAATTCCTCGCCGAGCTGCGTATAGGCCGCCGCGGTTGCGGCCAGCGAAACGATCACAATGGCCAATGCCCTGCGTGGCGCAGCGATCAGATGCGGGAGCCAACCGCGATACCACTTCTTGAGCCACGAGACCAGCGGGGCTTCACGCTCATGCACCGCCTGCGGCAGCAGTAACAGAGACATCGCCGGCGTGACAATGAGCGCGACAAGCAGCGAGGCGGCGATGGCCAGCACGTAAGACATCGCCAACGGCCTGAAGAACGATCCCGCCAACCCGTCGAGCATGAAGACCGGCAGGAATACCAGCACGACGATGACGCTGCCGTAGACCACCGCGCTTCGAACTTCAAGTGAGGCCTCGAGCACGACCCCAAACGCCGGACGCGGCTCCGGTAGTGCGCGATTGAGACGCAGCCGGCGCACGATGTTTTCCACATCGATAATCGCGTCGTCCACCACCTCGCCGAGCGCGATGATGAGGCCCGCGATGACCATCGTGTCCAGGGTGCCGCCGCGGTAGTAGAGGACCAGCGCCGCCGTGAGCAGCGAGACCGGAATGGCCGTGAGGCTGATGACGGCAGTCCGCCAGTCCCAGAGAAACACCGCGAGGACAATGACGACAAGGAAGCAGCCGATGAGGAGCGCCCGATTGAGGTTGGAGAGCGACATTTCAATGAACGTCGCGGGGCGAAAAATCGTCGAGTCGACGGTGACGCCTGGCAGGCCGGGCTGGAGGGCTTTGAGCGCGGTCTCCACGTCGCGCGTGACCTGAAGCGTGTTGCCGTCTGGCTGCTTCTCGACAATCAGCAACAGGCCCGGACCATCGTTGATGATGCCGTCCCCGATCGGGGGAGGGAATCCTTCGGTGACGTCCGCGATGTCGCCAAGGCGGCGAACGCCGCCCGGACCTCCAATCGCCATGGTGGCCAGATCCGCCGCGGTTTTAACGGATGCCGCATGCGCGACGGCCAGCCGCTGGTTTGGTGTCTCGATGAACCCGCCGGCAGCGATTGATGTGGCGTCTCGCGTGGACGCAATGACGTCACGAAGGGATACGCCGCTTGCACGCAGTCGATCCGGATCCACCAGAACCTGAAGCTGGCGATCGCGCTGTCCCCAGATCGCCACGTTGGCGACGCCGGCAATCGACATCAACCGTGGGCGGATCGTCCACTTCGCCAGCGTGGTCAGCTCCACCTGCGACAGCGTCTGCGACGAGACGCCGATCTTCATCACCCGGCTGAGCGATGAAAGCGGCGACAGGATCACTGGCGCATGCGCGGCCGCGGGAAGCGCGGCCGCGACGCGGGATAACCGTTCCTGAACGAGCTGGCGCGCGGGAATCCGGTCAGTGCCGCTTTCGAAAATCAGCACGACTGAGGAGAGGCCCAGCACCGACTTCGAGCGCAACGTCTTGAGCCCAGGCACGCCGTTCATCGACGCTTCGAGCGGCACGCTGATCAGCGCTTCAACGCTTGAGCTTGAAAGACCGGGAGCCTCCGTCTGGATTTCCACAAGAGGCGGGGCGAACTCCGGGAAGACATCGAAGGGCGCGTCACTGGTGGACCTGATGCCGACGATGATCAGCAGGAGCGAGAGCGCAACAACCGGCACTCTGAGCCGGAGCGCCGCGCCGACCAGGCCTCGCATCATTTGCCGACACCGAACTCGGTACCAAACAGCTCGGCCGCCCCGGCTGTGACGATCCGCGTGCCCGGCGCGGGGCCCTGATCGAGCACCGCCATTCTGGCCACCACATCAACAACCGAGACACGGCGCCGAATGAACACATGGTCGCCCCGGGATTCGTACACCCACGTGCCGCCGAACGCGTCGTGGAGGATGGCCGCCTGCGGCACGACGAGACTCTTCGCTTCAGACACCAGTGCAACGCGCACGCTGACGCGTTGGCCGGGCCGCAGTAACCCGCTGGCATTGGCCACGGCGTAGTAGAGGTCCACGCCGGCCGTTGGCGCATCGGCCGACGGGGGCGCTGCGACCGGGTTGGCCGCGATGCCGGGTGTCGTATCACTGGCACCGAGCGGCATGATCCGTCCGGCGGCCTTGCGATCGATTTCGGCGAGGTCACCGGCGAAAAGCGGCACGCGAATCCAGACCGTGTCGAGGCGAACAAGTTCCACAAGGGCCGCGCCAGCGGCCACGGTCTGGCCAGGTCCCGCATGAACCGCGCGGACCATGGCGGAATACGGCGCGCCCAGCGCGATCGCGCCTGAAATGGTCACGCCACTCGAGGCGACCGAAAGGCGATCACGGGCAGCTTTGAGGGCGGCATTGGCCGTGACCAGATCCGCCTGTGCTTCTTCGGCCGCACGACGGCTTCCGGAGCCGTCCTTCGCAAGCGTGGCGGCGCGATCGGACCGCTTCGCCGCAAGGTCCTGGCGTCCGGCGGCATCGGTGACCGCGCGCTCGGCTTCAATCCGCGAGTCTCGTTCGGTTGCAGCCAAGGGCACCAACCTGAAGATCGTCGCACCCTTGCTGACTGACGCTCCCGGCGACGGTGCGTTGCCGGCCGCTTCAAGGGTGCCCGCGAAGGGAGCGGTAATCGTGCTTTCTGACCCGCCCGCGGCCATGACCTCGCCGCCGACGACCCGCGATCGGGTCACGCCGCGCTGTTCGACGGCCACCGTCTCGATGCCCAAACGCGCTTCGGATTCTGCCGTCAACGTCACTGTGGTCAGCGCCGCTTCAGGTACCTTTGCCGCCACCTTCGCTGCGGGCGTTGCGGGTGCGGGCGTCTGATCGGGACGGTTGCATGCAATGCCGGATGCGATCCCGAACAGGAGAGTGAGGGCCGGAAAGCGCTTATCAACGGTCACGCGATATCTCCTGTATTGGCGCGCCACACGATCGACCCACGGCCCGCTCGATGCGCGCCCGCGCGTGTTGCTGATCGGCGTCGAGCTCGCGTTCGCGAAGCCTTGCGTCCGCCAGCCTGCGGTTGTAGTCCAGCACAAAGATCAACGACACTTCGCCTGCGTCAAACGAACTCTGCGCCTGGGCGAGATTGGCCTGCAGCGGCGCCGTGATCGTCTCGCGCCATGTTGAGCCAGATTGGCGCGCCTGTTCGAACTGTGCGGCGGCCTCCCGAAGTTCGAGGGCCACGCGCCGCTGAATGGCCACGTAGGAGGCTGATGCGCGTTGAAGTTCGGCCTCTGCGCGCGCCCGGCCACTCTGATTGCGATTGAACAAGGGCAGGCCCAGGTCGAAGCCGGGTCCTGCCTCGAAACCTTCGCGTCCCTGCCCGTTGGCATCGAGCACGGCGGTCAGCGCCACCACTCTCGACCGTTCCCACCCGAGCTTTGCGGCCGCAGCTTCGATACCGATCTCGGCGGCACGCACGTCGGGCCTTGCGACCAGCGCTTCCTTGAGCAGGCTCGCCGTCGCCTGGCATTCCAGTGCCGGCACTGGAGAAGAAGCGGGCTCCGGCATCGACATGTCGGCCGAAAGCCCCAGGAGCAGCCGCAACCGTTCCCGCGCCATCGTCACCTCGTGCCCAGCGCGCTGGGCTTCATCCACTCCGCGAGCAGCATCCACCTGAGCCGCCCGCGACTCGAGCTGGCTGATGTCGCCGGCTGACAGGCGGGACCGGGTCATCGTATCGATGCGCGACAACAAGGTACTCGCCTCTGCAGCGAGGCGTTGGCGGTCAATCGCCACGGTCAGCTCGATGAACGCCAGTCGAACGTTGAGCACCAGGTTCAGGCCAGCCATCACAAGCCGCTCGGCCGCCGCTTCACCAGCCAGGCGCGCTGCCGCCACTCGGCGCGGGCGCTGCCACAGCACTTCGATTGGCCATCGCAGCGTGGCTTCGAGCTGTTTGGGTCCGACGGGGAAGAGCAGCGACAGCACGGGGTTGGTCAGCAACCCCGCTTCGAGCAGATCAGCGCGCGCGAAGCCCAGCTCACTGACGCTCACTTGAAACTCGGCGTTGTTCCACAGGGCAATCGCCACCGCTTCATCCGCCGTCAACCCATCGTCCACCTGAATCGCCGCGGGGATTTCAGGTACGAGGGAGCCACTGACTCGGGTCGAGACCCCGGTCCTGGCTTTGAGCCGATCCGCGGAGTCCTGCGGGTCGATGCTGGTGTGTGGGGCGCAGTTCGCGGCCGCCAACGTCAATAGCATGGACGAGAGAAACAAGGCCAGAACCCGCTGCTGACGCCGCATGTGCCGGGCATTCTATCAGCGTGATACGTTTGAGCGGATGCGGCTGCTCTGTACGGTCCTTTTCATCAGTGTCTTCTTTGCGACGCCCGCCCGTGCTCAATCCTCCGGCACGGCGTGGGAGTTCGGCCTGGGCCCTCATGTCATCTACCGCGAGAACTCATCGTCCACGCACGTGGGCGGCGGGGCGACGCTGGCGCGGCGATTCGAACGCTTCGCGGTCGTCCTGGAAGGAAGCGGCACCCGGCGGCAGGGCCATAACGACTGGCGGGTCATTGGCGGACCACGGTGGATGTTTGGCGGGGACGCCCGTTCGTCGTACTTCCTGCAGGCGCTCGCGGGAACGCTGATCCGTCAGAATCAATCAGCCTGGGCCGTACTGCCGGGCGCTGGTGTTGATGTGCGCGCCGGCACGCACGCGGTTCGGTTCCAGATCGACGCGCCCATTGAGCATTCTCAAGGGCGCACCTCGACCAGCGTTCGCGGGTCCGTCTGGTTCGTGTTTTAGCACGCGTGTTAGCATCACCCCGATCATCGGGAGGAGCGCCGCGTGCCCCATCGATTTCCGGGAAAATTACTGCTCGCGGTTTTGTTGACGATGCCGGTGCTGGGGGCCGCTCCGGTGGCTTCGGTGCTGGAGAACCAACGCCTCAAAGCGACGATCACTGAAGGACGCCTGGAGTCACTGACCGATCTCACAACGGGTGAGGCGTTCACGTTTCAGGGCGATCGCTTCAGCGTCACCATCAATGGCGAGTTATTGGACTTCTCAAAGGTCCAGCCTTCCCAACTGCCTTCCGCCCCCGGCATCGTCTCATTTGCGTATGCCTTGCCCAGTGCCAGGGTCAGGCTCACCTATGAACTGCGCCCCGGCTGGGGCTTCCTTTCAAAGCAACTTCGGATCGAGCCGAGCGGCCGTGGGGTATTCCGCGTCAATGACGTCAGCGCGCTCGATGTGACGATGTCGCCGTCGCCCTCCGGACCCATTGACCAGTTGCCTTTGAGCGACGGCCGCTTCGGCATGATCTACCGGCCGGCGGCCCCATCGTCGAGGTCGGGTGGGTCGTCGCTCATCGCGCTCTATCAGAATCCGTACAACGTGCACGCAGCGACTGATGGGCGGCTGCGCGGGTCGTATGCGCCTGAAATGAGCTGGGATCCGGCGGACGGGCCCTTCGAGACGGATCGATTGTTGCTGGCGATGGTGGCGCGGACCGGGCGTGTGATGCCCGCCACGTCCGTGCCCGAGTGGGTGCATGTGGCCGACTACGATCGCTATCTTCGCGAGCACCCGGTCATCGACGAAGCGGAGTCGGAAGCGCTCGTTGGCGCGGTGCACGCATTCCTCCAGTACCGGCCGGCGCGAAGCATTCGAGTGCACGTGCCGTGGACGGAGAACGACTATCAGATCGATGTGGCGACGCCTGAAGGCTGGACGGAGTATCAGCGCATCCTCGATATGGCCGGCCAGCTGGGTGCCACCCGCACACTCTTTGCGCCTTCGAACTCCGCCTTGGCAGTGCTCAAGGACAATCGCGACGCGTGGGGGTGGGAGAATCTGCTGTTCTTCGGCCTTGGCCAGAAGATTCGAAAAGGCGAGTGGGTGCCTGGGCGCGATCCGGTTCCAGCCTCGCTGCGTACGATGCTGGACAGAGGCGCGTCCCACGGGCTGAAGTTTCTCGCGTACGCCTATCCCACGCTTCCGTTCATGCAGGATCCGGCGTGGACCGCGTGGGCGAAGACCGACCTCGGTGGCTATCGCGGGGCTGATACCGGCCAGCGCGGCTTCCAGGATTGGTGGGTCAGAACGCTCGTGGAGTTCGTGAAGGCGACCGGCGCCGGCGGATTTTCCTTCGACCACTGGTGGATCGCCTACGACGACCCGGCGGCCACCAGCAAGTACGCGCAGTGGTTCGGTGCGCGCCGCATCCTCGAAGAACTCAGACGCCAGGTGCCCGACGTCGTGATTGACGGACGGCAGCAGTACATGAGCTTCGGTCCATGGACGTGGCTGGCGGGTTCGTATCCACACCCGACGCTGACCGACGAGCAGCCGGAAAGCTTCCTCGCGTTCCCCGATCTCCACACCGATCGCGTGTCGGCGAATCGCCAACGCTTCGCCGCCTGGAAGTATCGTGTTGAACGCTTCACTCCGCCCGAGATCATGCCGGGCTACATCACGCATCAAACCGAACGCGAGGATGGGCAGAAAGTGATGCGTCGCGATCGATTCCGCCCTCGTGACTGGGATGTGCTCGGCTGGAAGTATTCGCTGATGTCATCGATCGGCACCGCGCCTTTCAACCACACGATCAGCTACATCCCCGCCAGGGACGAGGCGGAATTCAAGGCGTTTAGCGAGGCTGACAAGGCGTTTTTCCGACGATGGCTCGACTGGACGGACACCAACGCCGAAGTGCTTCGTCACATCAAGCCCATCATCGGCCCGCCAATGCTCGGCCGTGTGGACGGCACCGCCGCCATGCGAGGCAACTACGGCTTCGTGTTTCTCTACAACCCGAACTATCGTCAGATGGAGGGGACCTTCACACTGGATCAGTCGATCGGTTTGTCCGCCAGTGCCACGGGCTCGCGATACGTCATCAAGGAACTCCATCCCCACGAAGGTCGCCTCATCGGCAAACCTGGCAGTGGCGTCTGGAGCTACGGTGATGTTGTGCGAATCGCCATGCCCGGCACCGAGGCGATGGTCCTGGAGATCGCGCCGGCCACAACGGTGATACCGAGGTTGTTCAACGTCACAGGACGAGTGTCCGCATCGAGCACCGTGACCGTGACGGGAGTCACCGGTGAACCCGGCACATCCACAACGTTGCAGGTCGCGCTCGTCCGTGGCCTCGACGTATCAGGGCTGACTGTGAACGGCAGCCCGACAACATTCACTCGAAAGAACGATCTCATTGAGGCGACGGTCGGTTTTGCCGGGCGCGCGTTTGGTCGAGCGGTCAGCGTGTTTCCCTACGACCCGGCATTTACCGGCGGCACGTTGACCGGCACCACCACCATTCCCGCCCGGGTCTTCGCGCAATTGACGGCGCGCAAGGCGGCGTGGCCCGTGCCCTACACGGCTGATGATCTGCTGGCGCCCTGGTTGGGATCCGATCGCCTCCTCCTCTTTGTCCAGATCGCCGAACCCGATGAAAGCCTCGACGTCGCGCTCACCATCGATGGCAAGCCCGTCAAGTTGCTTCGCGGCTACAACAGCATCTACGGCCACTCACCGAAGCGAACGTTCCTGGGCTTCTACGCCGATGTGTCAACGCTCGCGCCCGATGTGGAACACGGCGTCACGCTCCGGCTGCCGCAACTGCCAGCAGGGCGTTTCCAGGGTTTGTTCTTCGAGAATGTCGAGCCAGAGCGCACAGGCGTCATTCGTCGATAACACCGGCGCGGCGCCTGGCGGGAGCCATGTCCACTTGGGCACAGCCAAGACCCTCGCGGCACTCCTACAATTGACCTTTGGCTCAGTGAGAAGCCGAACGAGTGGCGGCGACGCGCTTTGGCTTGTACATCCGGCACTCATTTCAGGAGATATCGATATGCAGCAAAAACATGTGTTCGTCTCAACCATCGGTGCCCTGGCCTTGGCCATGGGACTGTCCGCGTGTGACAGCAAACCACCCGAACCGCCGGCCGCTCCGCGAATGACCAACGACGAGCTCGATCGGGCGGTCACGGCGAAGATCAACAGCGATGCGGCGCTCGCGCCCTACCACCTCGACGTGGACGCCGACGCAGACAAGAAAGCCGTGACGCTCTCGGGCAAAGTGCC
>JBKJJZ010000289.1:0-12852 GCA_046597705.1 Vicinamibacterales bacterium
CCAGCCCTGCTCCCAACGTAGGGCGTGGCTTTAGCCGCGCCGAGGACCAGGGATGACACGCATCCTCCTGCTAGGCCATGGCCGCATGGGTGCGCTGGTGGAGCAGCTTGCGCCTGAATACGGGTGTGAGATCGCCGGCATTGTGACGGAAGAGAGCGGCATCGCGGGTATCGCCGCTGCGCCAGACTCAACCGACGTCGCGATTGATTTCACCGTGGCGGGCGCGGTCGTTGCGAACGTGCGGGCGCTGGCGCAGCGCCGCATCAACGTGGTCATCGGCACCACGGGATGGCAAGCTCACGAAGCCCAGGTCCGCGCCCTCGCCGAGCAGCACGGCATTGGCGTGCTGGCTGCGTCGAATTTCTCGATCGGCCTGCACATTTTTCGCGGCGCCGTGGCGCGGGCGGCAGCCGGCTTTGCCGCCCAGGATGGTGTTGGCGCCTGGATCCATGAGGCCCATCACAACGCCAAGAAGGACGCGCCTTCAGGTACGGCTCTGACTCTGAAAGAAACGATGGTCAGTGCCGGCTTCGCAAGGCCGATTGACGTTTCGTCCACGCGCGCCGGCTCGATTCCCGGAACCCACACCGTGGGATTTGATGGACCGAGCGAAACGATCACGTTGACGCACGCGGTGCGCGACAGAGCCGTCTTCGCCCGCGGTGCCCTTGAAGTTGCGCGCTGGCTGGTGGGCAAGCGCGGCTGGTTCACGATGGATGATTATTTGCAGAGTAGGGCGTCGCGTTAGCGGCGCCAATTGGAGACTGAGTACGTAGGGCGTCGCTTTAGCGGCGCCAATTGGAGATTAAACGATGAGAGTCCCTTTTACCGGCGTCGGCACCGCTCTGATTACCCCCTTCACACGTAGTGGGGACCTGGACACCGCCGGTGTGAGCCGCCTCGCAAAGCGTCAGGTCAATGCGGGCGTCCACGTCCTTGTGCCGTGCGGAACCACGGGCGAGACGCCGACGCTTTCGGTGGACGAGCGGCGTCAGGTGATTGAACTGGTGGCGGCCGAAGCCAGGGGGCGCGCGCTGGTTCTTGCCGGCGCTGGTGGTTACGACACGAAGGAAGTCATCCACATGGCGGCGGTGGCGAAGGCGGCCGGCGCCAACGGCCTCTTGTCTGTCACGCCCTATTACAACAAGCCGACGCCAGAAGGCCTCTATCAACACTACAAGGCGATCGCCGACAGCACGGATCTTCCGATCATCGTCTACAACGTGCCCGGGCGGACGGGTGTCAATATCGATCCAGCCACGCTCGTGCGCCTTGCATCGATTCCCAACATCATCGGCGTCAAGGAAGCCTCAGGCAACGTCACGCAGATGGCGGAAATTTGCCGCGCCGTTCCTTCCGGCTTCATCGTCATGTCTGGCGACGACGCGTTGACGTTGCCACTGATGGCCCTGGGTGGCCACGGCATCATCTCGGTGGCTTCGAATCAAGTGCCGGCTGAAATGGTGCAGATGGTGGAAGCGTTTGAGCGTGGCGAACTGCTGGGCGCGCGGCACTGGCACAACAAGGTGCTGCCGCTGATGCAAATCAACTTCATTGAGGCCAATCCCGTTCCGGTCAAGTTCGCGATGGCAGCCATGGGCTTGTGCGAAGAGGTCTACCGGCTGCCGATGGTATCGCCGCGGCCGGCATCGCAGGAGAAGATCGTGGCGGTGCTCAGAGAGCTGGGCCTGCCGGTCGTGACGGACGCTTCATCGATGAACGCGTTGGCTACCGGAGGCCGTTGATGCCCACACTGGCGGAGACGATCGGCGCGTTATTCTCGGCCGGTGCCGGGGCCGACAAGGATGCCGCCCGCAAGGCGTTCTTTGAGTTGCAGCGAGGCCTGAATACCGGCGAGGTGCGCGCCGCCGAACCCGACGCTGATTCACCGACGGGTTGGCGGGTGAATGAATGGGTGAAGCAGGGCATTCTCCTGGGTTTTCGTTTCGGTGACATGGTGGACGCCTCGTCCGATCACGGCAAGTGGCCGTTCTTCGACAAGGACACCATGTTGGTGAAGAGACCGGCGCTCACCGACGGCATTCGCATAGTGCCCGGCGGCTCCACGATCCGAAGCGGTTCGTTTGTGGCGCGCGGCGTCGTATGTATTCCGCCGATGTGGATCAACATCGGCGCGTATGTCGGTGAAGGCACCCTCATCGATTCACACGCCTTGATCGGATCGTGCGCGCAAATCGGCGCGCGTGTACACGTCAGCGCGGCCGCGCAGATTGGCGGTGTGATCGAACCCGTGGGCGCGATGCCCGTCATCGTGGAAGACGATGTGCTGGTGGGAGGGAATACGGGCATCTACGAGGGCGCGGTCATCAAGCAGCGCGCCGTGATAGCGGCCGGAACGGTGTTGACGGGATCGACCCCGGTGTACGACCTTGTGCACGGACGCATCATCAAACCCGAACCGGGGCAGCCGCTGGTGATTCCCGAGGGCGCCGTCGTGGTGCCGGGTGCGCGCGCTGTCACGGTTGGGGCGGGCAAGGATTGGGGTCTGTCTCTGGCGACGCCGGTCATCGTCAAGTATCGTGACGACAAGACAGACACGAAGACGGAACTCGAGTCTTGGATAAGGTGACGGTTCGAGGTTCGAGGTTCGAGGTTCGAGGTTCAGGATGGACACAAACGTAGGGCGTGGCTTTAGCCGCGCCGACTTGGTGACGTTTGCCCGGGCGCTTGTCGACATCGACTCCACGACCGGGCGCGAGCAGGAGGTTGGCGCCTTCATCGCTCGCACGCTGCGCGACCTTGGATGGCACGTTGACGAGCAGCCGTTGAACGACGGCCGGTTCAACGTGATTGCGAAGGCGGCGGCCGATGCCGAACCTCGCGTGGTGTTGTCCACGCACTTTGATTGCGTTCCGCCGTTCTTTCCCAGTCGCATCGAGGGCGGCAGACTCTATGGCCGGGGAGCCTGTGACGCAAAAGGGATCCTGGCTGCGATGGTGGCAGCCGCCGAACAAGCTCGAGCGGCCGGCCGCACCGATGTGGGACTGTTGTTTGTCGCAGGCGAAGAGCGTGGCTCTGATGGCGCGAAGGCGGCGAATGCGTGGCCGACCACGTCGCGGTTTCTGATCAACGGCGAGCCTACCGGCAACCGCCTGGGCGTGGCAACCAAGGGCGTCTACCGCGCGCGCCTGAACGCCATCGGTCGCGCCGCGCACTCGAGCCAGCCGGAATTGGGTGAGTCAGCGATCGACAAACTCATCGACGCGCTCATGCTGGTGCGTCGCGTGAGCTGGCCCAGTGACCCTTTGTTTGGCGTGACCAATTACTCGGTGGGTCTCATTTCCGGGGGCGTGGCTCCCAACGTGATTGCTCCCCATGCGAGCGCGGAGCTCATGTTTCGCACGGTTGGGGACTATCTCGACGTCCGCGCGATGCTCGAGACCGCCGTCGGGATGCTTGCTGCGGTGGACGACGTGCTTGTGGTGCCACCGGTCAATCTGCACACCGTTCCCGGTTTTGACACCGCCGTGTTTGCGTACACGACCGACGTGCCGTTTCTTGATTCCTGGGGCACGCCGATGCTGCTGGGTCCGGGGTCAATCGCGGTGGCGCACACGGAGCAGGAGTTCGTGGAGATCGATGAGCTCGAACGGGCCGTGACGTTGTACGGAACCCTCTGCCAACCACGAGATAGGCAGGATCACTCTTAAAATCAATGACTTGACACACAGTCTATGCAATGTGCACACTGCATACATGTCGACCAGGACCATCTCGGTCAAGGATGAGGCCTATACCCGGTTGAGGGCGGCACGCCGGTACGCTGGCGAGTCGTTTTCAGAGGTGGTGCTTCGCGCGACCTGGCCGGAAGACACCGTCACGGCGGGCGCTTTCCTCAAGTTGATCCGATCCCGGCGAGCCCGGTTGACCAGTGACGAGTTGGACCGCATCGAGCAGGCGAAGCGTAACGATGCGCCGCCAGAGGACAAGTGGACCGGTCACTGATTCTCGAGACCACGTTCCTGGTCGATCTCGAGCGAGAGGAGCGACGCGGTGAACCCGGCGCAGCGGTTCGTTTCCTGGAACGCAACGAAGCGGCGCGGCTCTATCTCCCATTTACCGTCGCTGGCGAGATTGCCGGCGGCCTCTCCATGCGCGAGCGTTCCAAGTGGGACGACTTCCTTGCGCCACTCTACGTGCTGGGTTCGTCCGCCGATGTGAGCTGGCACTACGGCCGGGCCTACCGTCATCTGCGTGACAACGGCGCGCTGATCGGTGCCAATGATTTGTGGATCGCGGCGACGGCGCTGGCGTACGGCATGCCTGTGGTGACTCGTAACGTCGATCATTTCAGGCGAGTGCCTGGGCTCGACGTGGAACCATACTGACTGTCGATCTCACGAAGGAACACGCGCATGAGCACAGAACGCATCGGATTCATCGGACTTGGCGTCATGGGCCGTCCGATGGCAGGGCACTTGCTGTCGAAGGGCTATCCGCTGACTGTGTTCAGCCGCAGCCGCGGCCCGGTGGAGGCGCTGGTCACCGCCGGCGCCCGCGAGGCAGTGTCACCCGCCGACGTGGCTCGTCAGTCGGACGTCATCATCACGATGGTGCCCGACACGCCCGACGTGGAGCTGGTGCTGACTGGTCCGAATGGCGTGCTTGAAGGCATCGAGAAAGGCGCGCTCGTGATCGACATGAGCAGTATCTCGCCGGTGACGGCGAAGTCGCTTGCAGCTCGTATCGCTTCAGCCGGGGCGACGATGCTGGATGCGCCGGTGAGTGGCGGTGAGATCGGCGCCATCAATGCGGCCTTGTCGATCATGGTGGGCGGTGACCGGGTTGCCTTCGACCGCGCGAAGCCGATCTTTGAGTGCATGGGGCACGTTGATCGCATCATTCATGTCGGCGACGAACCTGGCTCGGGCCAGATCTGCAAAGTGTGCAATCAGATCGCGATCGGTGGGGCCCTTGCCGGCGTGAGTGAAGCCCTGGCGCTGGCGAAAAGGGCCGGCGTCGATGGCGTGCGCGTGCGTCAAGCCCTGCTCGGTGGCTTCGCCTCGAGCCGCGTACTCGAAGTGCACGGCGAGCGCATCCTGACCGGCCAGTTCACGCCGGGATTCCGGACGCGTCTCTATCAGAAGGACCTTCGCATCGCGCAGGAAACCGGCGCCGCGCTCGGCGCCTCGATGCCGACGGCGACACTGATCGCCAGGCTCGTGGACGAACTGGTGGAGTCCGGTGGCGCTGAGCTCGACTACTCGGCGGTCGGCACGGTGTTCTAATAAAGCCACGCCCTGCGTACTACAGGCAAGTGACTACCTGCTGATCTTGTAGAGCTTCGATTCCGTCCGAATAAAAAGCGAGTTGTCCGAGACCGCGGGCGATGACAGCGTCATCTCGTCCAGCTTGTTCTGGCCGATCTCCTTGTACTCGGAACCCGGCTCCACGATGATCGTGGTGCCCTCTTCGTCGAGGAAGAGCAGGCGGTTGCCTATCGCGAGCGGCGACGCTGAGAACGTGTGCCCGATGCCGCCCACGCGTGCCTTGTAAAGCTCCTTGCCCGTCTCCGCGTCGAGCACGGCCATGATGCCCGTGTCGTGCAGCAGATACATCCGGCCGCTGTGCAGGATGGCAGACGGCGTGTAGCCGGAAGCCTTTGGGTGCGACCACGCGACGAACTGGTTGCTGGTGGCGTCTGGTGCAAGAGAGATGTCGCCAGAGGCGCCGGGCCGGACGGCGAAGAACGGCCGGCTGGCTTCACCACCTTGCGCGCCAGTCCCCACAAACAACAATCCGTTGGCCGAAAACGCCGACGGCGTCGGCATCGTCGTCCCCGGGATCGTGATGCGCCAGAGCTCCTTGCCGTCCAGATCATAGGAACGGACGGACGCGTGGCCGGTCGTAATCACCTCTGTTCGCTGCGCGTGTTGCCAGATGTAGGGCGTGTTCCAGGATGAATGCAGGAGTCCTTGCGACGACCGGGGCGCTCGCCACAGTTCAGCGCCCGTCTTGGCGTCAAGCGCGGTCAGGAATGACTGCTGCTCGCTGTCCTGCAGGAGAAACACTTTTCCGGAGTGAACGACGGGAGACGACGCGGTGCCGAAGTCGAGGTAGATGCGCTGCGGAGGCCAATCCTTCTTCCAGAGCAAGGTGCCATCGAGCGAGTAGCAGTAGAAACCCAGGTTCTGACCGAAGGAGACGTACAGCCGTTCGCCGTCGATGAACGGCGTCTCTGACGAGTACGTGTTCTTGCGATGGCGGCCGCCGAATGGCAGGCCCTTGTGGGCTTCACGCTCCCATAACAGCTTGCCGGTCTGTGCGTTGAACGCATAGACCATGTAGCGGATCGCATCCGACTCTTCCGGGATTTCGTTGTCGCGCGCGCGCACGCGTCGGCTGACCTCGTCGGCCGGCACGCCCTGCGCACGCAGTTCGGCGATGTAGTCGTTGCCGTACAAGCCCGGACTCGGCTGCTTGAAGGCCTTGCTGCCGATCGCCGAAGTCAGATACACGACGTTGTTCCAGATGACGGGGGAAGACCACCCTCGTCCCGGCACGTCGATCGCCCACTTCACGTTCTCGGTCTTTGACCACGTGAGCGGAAGCGCCGGAGCCTCGGCCACGCCGTTGGCCGCCGGGCCGCGAAAGCCGGGCCAGTTCGATGTCGGCGCCGCCAGGACGGAAGCCACGGCAAGGCTCACACCAGCGGCGGCAAGGCTACGTCGAACCCACGTCTTGAGCATGATCACGAACACACTACCGCACAAGTTGCCGGGGCTGACGACCCGGCCTCCGGCTGTTCGTTGGCGGACAGGTCCGCGTTGATCCGTCGCCGCACAACCTTTTCGTGTCCGGCGTCGTCCAAGCTGCACTAGAACTTCTAACAGAGTCTTGTTAGAACTGCTGATGGAGCAACCATGACCCGGAAAGCCTCGAACGCCTCGGGCGATTTGCTGCAGGGCACGCTGGATCTGCTGGTGCTGCAGACGCTGCAGCTGGGACCCGCACACGGCTACGACATTGCCTCCACCATCGCCCGTCGATCCGATGATGTGCTGCAGGTGGAGCAGGGGTCGCTGTATCCCGCGCTGCAGCGCATCGAGGAGCGCGGATGGATCGGCTCCTACTGGGGGACATCCGAAAGCAATCGACGCGCGCGCTTTTACAAACTCACGGCGAAGGGCCGGCGCCAGCTTGCGGCCGAGGCCTCGAGGTGGGAAATGCTGGCCCAGGCGGTCCATCGCGTGCTGCGGCCCGTGTCATGAGCGCGAACAGGTGGTTTCGCCGCGCGCGTCGTGACCGCGAACGTGCGGAGGAATTGCGTGCGCACCTTGCGATGCACATCGACGATCTGGTCGGGCGTGGCATACCCATGGACGAAGCTACCCGACGGGCGCATGTGCTGCTCGGCAACGCGCGCGCCAGGCGCGAGGAGCTTGATGACATGCAGCGCCTTCCATTCCTCGAGACTTTCCTCAAGGACGTGCGTTACGCATTCCGCATGATGCGGCGGTCGCCAGGGTTCACGGCAACGGCCGTGGTCACGTTGGCGCTCGTGATTGGCGCCAATATGGCCGTGTTCACGTTGGCGAACGCGCTGCTGCTCAGACCGCTGCCCTTGCCAGATGCTGATCGGCTCGCGCTGGTGCGACTGGAGTTCTCAGGACCAAAGAGTACCTACACCAGCGAGTCGGTCGATGGCTCGGCCTGGCAGGCGATGGCTGCCACACCGTGGGTGGATCACGCGGCGGTCTTCACGAACTGGACCACCGGCGTGAATCTCGTCGTGAACCAGCAGGCGCGCTTTGCCGACCAGCAGCGCGTTGGCGCGGGATTCTTCCGCGTACTCGGTGTGCCGCCGGCCATTGGCCGTGAATTCACCCGCGAGGAGGACGTGACGGGCGGCCCGGCCGTGGCCATTCTCAGTCATGAACTGTGGATCGGCGCATTCAACGGCGACACTTCCATCCTGGGTCAGACGATCCTCCTGCGTGGCGAGCCCTGGCAGGTGATTGGCATCATGCCCAAGGGCTTCCGCGGAACCGCCGAAGCAGACGTGTGGACGCCGCTCAGGCCAAACACGACCGGCGAAGGCAGCGGCACCAACTATGGGGTAATCGTGCGCGTGCCTGCCGGCCGCACTCTGATCGACGCCGCCAGGGATTTGCCGCCGCTTGACGCGGGCCTGCGCGCGCAGGGTGTGACGGCCGACGTGGTGATTCGCGGCGGACTCATCTCGCTCCAGGAGGCGCTCACGGCCGACAGTCGTGATCCGCTCATGATGCTGGGAGCCGCCGTGATGGCCGTGCTCCTTATCGCGTGTGTGAACATCGCCGCGCTGCTCCTCGCACGCGGCAGCGCCCGATCGAGGGAGATCGCCACGCGCATGGCGCTCGGCAGCGGTCGAGCGGCCGTGGTTCGCCAATTGATGGTGGAGAGTCTCGTACTCGCGTCGGTTGGCGGCATCGCCGGCATCGCGGTCGGCATCGTTGGGCTCCAAGGCCTGCAGGCGCTTGGTGGCGATCGCTTCAGTGATTGGCAGCGCGTCTCGATTGATGGAGAGGTGCTGCTCTGGTGCGGCGGTCTCTCCATAGTCACGAGCCTGCTGTTCGGCCTGGTCCCCGCGTGGCAGATCACCAAGCTCGACGTGCAGCATGCCCTGGTTGAAGGCGGTTCCCGCTCGATCGCCGGCGGCGCGCATCACTGGACTCGCCGTGGGCTTATCGTGGCGCAAGTATCGCTTGGCGTGGTCCTGCTGGTCTGCGCGGGCCTGCTGCTTCGCACGTTCGTCAACCTGCAGTCGCTCTCTCCAGGGTTCCGGCCCGACGGCCTGACCACAGCCTCGGTATCCCTGCTTGATGCGAGGTATCCCTCACCGATCGAAGTGAATACACTCTTCACGAAGACACTCGAACGGCTGCAGGCCACACCAGGTGTCCAGGCCGCCGCGGTGTCACTGGGCCTGCCCTACGAACGCATCCTCAACATGGGCTTCAGGTATCCGGAAGAAACCGAAGGCCGCCCCGCAAGTGTGATGTACGTCACGCCAGACTTTTTCAAGACGTTCGAAATTCCCATCCCGCGCGGACGGACGCTGCTGACCTCTGACGGCCCGGAGAATCGTCCAGTCATCATGGTGAACGAATCCTTCGCACGGATCTATTCCACAGACAAAGACGTGATGGGCCGGTTGGTCAGAGTGGCCGGCGTTGAGCGAGAGGTCGTGGGCGTCTCCGCCGACGTGCAGCTTCGACCGGGATTCTCGGCGCCAGGATTGACGCCCGGGCCTATCGTGTCGGCCCCCGTGATCTTTCTGCCGGCGGCGCAAATCAACAGGAACGTCACCGGCACGCACATCTGGTTCTCCCCGGTATGGACGGTACGGGCGTCGTCGCCGGCTGTGGGTGCTGGCGCGATAGAGCAGGCGATTCACGGCGTTGACCCACTTCTGCCGCTGGGCCGGATTCGACAGATGACGGCTGTTCGCGCCGACGCCACGGCGGAGCAGTCAATGCTGATGACGCTGGTGGGCGCGCTCGCGGTAGTCGCGCTGCTGCTGGCCGCGGTGGGGCTGCATGGATTGATCTCACACTCGGTGACCGAACGCACGCGCGAGTTCGGTATTCGCCTTGCGCTTGGGGCCACGCCAGCCGGCACCGTGAGGGACGTGGCGTGGTCGGGTATTACCCTTGCCGGAGTTGGTGCGGTGATTGGCGCGGGCCTGGCGGTGCCCGCTTCAACACTGGTCAGTTCGGTGCTCTACGGCGTGGCCGAACGAGACCCGCTCACGTACGCCGGCGCAGCCTCGTTCTTGTTCGTCGTGGCCTCCGTGGCGAGCCTGCTCCCCGCGCTGCGCATCCTCAGCCTCGATCCCGCGACGACACTCAGACAGTAAGGAGGTTCGAGGTTCGAGGTTCGAGGTTCGAGGTTCGGGGTTCGGGGTTCGAGGTTCCGCGAACCGATGGCTCCGTGAAACCGTTATCATTCCCTCATGCCTGAGCCCGTCCAGACCTACAAGAACCACGCGAAGTTGGTTCCACTCTTCCACTACCTGGTATTCCCGCTGCTGATCCTGAATATGGGTTGGGCTGCCAGGGAGGCCATGCGCGCGCCGAATACCGGAACCATCGTGGCCGCGGGCACGGCGATCGCGCTCGTACTCCTGACATTCTTCGCCCGGTTCTTTGCGCTGAAGGTTCAGGACCGGGTGATCCGGCTCGAAATGCGGATGCGTCTGCGCGAACTGCTGCCAGCCGCGCTGCACCCGCGCATTGTCGAGTTGACGCCGGGGCAAATGGTTGCGCTCCGATTTGCCAGCGACGCTGAGCTGCCGGAACTGGTGCAGACGGTGCTCCGCGACCGCATTACGGGCATCAAGGAGATCAAGTTGATGATCAAGGACTGGACCGCGGATCATCATCGCGCGTAAGCGAGATGGCGGTTACGGTAGTCAACGTCGGGTATCGCTCCACGAATTTCTGGGTCGTGAGCGTTGGCACGACGCGGCTGCTGGTTGATCTGGGCTGGCCCGGCACGATGGGCACGATGAGAGCGAACCTTCAGCGCGCCGGCGTGCCGTTGTCCGAGATTCGATACGGTCTGGCCACGCACTATCATCCCGATCACGCGGGCCTGGCGCAGGAACTGAAGATCGCAGGAGTGCCACTCCTCATGATTGATGTGCAGGTCGCGTTGGCCCGGCGCTTGCCACGCTTGTCAAACCCGCTGATGGCTACGTGCCTGTGACCATGCACGACAACGTGACCATGTCGTGCGATGAAAGCCGGTCTCTGCTCAGGCGGATCGGGTTTTCGGGCGAGATCATCCACACACCTGGGCACTCAGACGACAGCGTGTCACTGTTGCTCGACGACGGGTCGGCGTTCACCGGCGATTTGACGCCGCCGTTTCTGGCTGCCGATGAAGATCAGGCTGTGGTCCTGCGTAGCAGCTGGCAACGGCTGCGGGAGCGCGGGGCGACGCGAATCTACCCCGGGCACGGCTCGGACCGGGGTCTTTTGCGCATAATGGGCGCATGACTCGCCGCTATTGGACGATCGTGATCCGGCTGGCTGTGCCTCTCGCGGCCGCCGTGTGTCTCTGGGCGGCTCCGCAGCCGGCAGCTCTCCGGCTGTTCGTGAATGCGAAGATCTGGACGGGCGAGGCCGCAATGCCCGAGGCGCAGGCCCTTGCTGTTCGCGGCGACCGCATTGTGGCCATCGGTGACTCGGCCACGGTGGGCGCGATGGCCAGCGACGGGGTCCCGGTTACGGACCTTGCCGGCCGCCGAGTGGTTCCGGGCTTCAACGACGCTCATTGGCACTTGCCGACTCGGCGCACCGCGGACCTGGTCGATGCCGGCAATGTGCCGGAGATTCAGCGCCGCCTCCGCGAGTTCGCCGCCACGCTGGGCCCCGATGAGTGGATCACCGGCCGAGGGTGGGGGCCGTCCGACTTTCCAGGGAACCAGCCTCATCGCCGGTACCTGGATGAGGTCTTTCCTGATCGTCCTGTCCTCTTGACCGATCGCGATGGCCACCAGACGCTGGCCAATAGTCGCGCGCTTGCCCTGGCGACGATTACAAAGGCCACCAGAGATCCTGAGAACGGCCGCATTGATCGCGATGTCGAGGGTGAGCCGACAGGCCTCCTGAAAGAGTCGGCCTCATCGCTTGTGCGGCGATTGGTTCCGGCGGTTACCGCCGATCAGGTCTATCGGGCACTCCTAGCCGAGATGGACAAGGCGGCCGCGTTCGGGCTGACCTCGTTGCAGGTCGCCAGCGGAAGTGGGGCCTCCGGCATTGAATACGAGGCATATCAACGCGCGCTGCGTGAGGGCACGCTCAAGGTGCGCTTTCGAGTGGCAGTGCCGTTTGAACGAGAGATCACTGAGGCTCGTCTTGCCGAGTTCGTCGCGCTGCGCGATCGGCACCGCGGCGGCCCGCTCACGTACGGCATCGCAAAAGGGATGCTCGACGGCACGGTGGATGCCCACACGGCCGCCATGCTCGAACCCTATGCGGGCAGCAAGGACACTGGTCTGCCGATGTGGACCCAGCCGGATCTGAACCGCGTCGTGACCGCATACGACCGGGCGGGACTGCAGGTGGAGTTGCACGCCATCGGGGACCGCGCGATCAAGATGGCCTTGGACGCGTATGCACACGCCGCGGCGACGAACGGGACCAGTGGCCGACGGCATCGGGTGGAGCACGTCGAGGTGCCTGCCTTCGAAGACCTGCCGCGATTCAAGGCGTTGGGCGTCATCGCATCAACACAGGCGATGTTCGCCAGTCCTGACGCGATAACACTCCAGAATTATGCGCCGGCGCTGGGACCGGCTCGCGCCTCGCACTCCAATGCCTTCAAACTGTTTGATGACGCGGGTGCGGTTCAGGCGTTTGGCAGCGATTATCCGGTATTCACGATGGAGGTCATGCGCGGCGTGCATGCCGCCGTGACCCGCGAGATGCCCGACGGGACTCCACGAGGCGGGTGGTACCCGGAGCATCGGATCCCGGTTGAGGCCGCGATCAGGCACTTCACCCGCGATGCGGCATTTGCGAGCTTCGATGAGGCGGACAAAGGCACACTCGCGGTGGGCAAACTGGCCGACTTCGTCGTGTTGTCGGACGACATCTTTGCTATCCCTCCCTCACGTTTGCCCGCCGTGAAGGCCGTGCTGACCGTCATGGGTGGCCGAGAGACATTTCGAAGGTGATCAATTTCATGGCGATCTCGAGGCGACCAGCAAGGGCGAGATGCTCACGTCCATCGTGGAGAAGAAGCGCCTGTACGAGTTCGCGTATTCGCTGCCCGCGCGGTAATCTGGCGCCCCTGAAGGGACGCCCTCCGTCCCGGCGCCCCTGAAGGGACGCCCTCCGT
>JBKJJZ010000456.1:0-3035 GCA_046597705.1 Vicinamibacterales bacterium
TTGAGATACCGCTGCGTCGTCTTGATGTCAGAGTGGCCAAGCATCAGTTGGATGACACGGATATCGACACCGTCGGCTAACAGCCGTGCGCTGAAGGCCCGCTGCAGCGCTGCTCGCAGGAACTCACCTTCGCGCGATCGCAAGCTCAATCGTTGCACTTTGCGTCCGCCGCTGAGTTTGACCGAGGCGTGGTGAACGTCGCATCATGATCGGGTGGCACGCTTCGAATTCACCGACGGTCTTGAAGACTTCATCAGTGAAGAAGGGAGCGACTCCTCAGCGACGGCTAAAGCCGCCGTTCTCCAAGCGAATAGATCAGACGAACACTCGTGCGAACACGACATCGACGTTGCGCAGCTGCTCCTTGAGATCGAACGCTTTCTCGATGCTGACGCTGGCAACAGGGACGAGGCAGGCTCGAACGCGCCCGCGATCGAGGCCTTCCCGTCGGAGTCGTCCCCCGCCCGGGCTCCGTGGCGCTCCCCGGAGGAAGTGGCTAAGGCACGGGCCGCTCACGACGATCGTGTTCAGCAAGTCGATAGCCTGAGGCATCCCACCGGCGACTCGGCGGTGGGATGGGACACGGCGCCCGTCTACGCCCCTTCCGGCGTCGACATTGGGGCGACCGAATCCGAGCTGTCTACCGCCGCGACGCGGCCTCCGCTCTATCGGTATCGCTGGCTCACGATGGCCGCGGCCGCGTTGCTTCTCTTGGGATCCGTGACCGCTATTCGGGTTGCCCTCGCCGTCAATTTCTTCCGGCCTGCCGACGGGTCGGGCGTCTATACCTCCACCCCTCCGGAACCGGCGACGAGCGCGCCTGCTGCGGCCGGCGTGACCCCTCCGCCAGACGAGCGCGCGACCACCGGCGCCCGGCGGCTCTCCAGCGACAGGCCAGTAGACACAACCGCGGGCAGACGCGAGAACGCGCCAGCACGGGATACGCAGTCGCTGAAGGCGCCGCCCGTCAATCAGCGGTCGCCCGCAACCGGCAGCGTCGCCGGCGCTAAGGACGCACCAGCCAAGCCCGCACCGGCGCCAGCACTGCACGCAACCGGGCCGCCCCGAGACGCGGCGCCGATCGCCGCACCTCCTCCGTCGATCGCCACACCTCCTGACAGAAACGCGGCAGCTCCTCTCCCGATCGCGGCAGCTCCTCCACCGGCCGCCAACACCGCGGCTCGGACCGAGGTGCCTTCAGTTCCGGCACCCAGCACGGACACGGTCCGAAGGCCGCCACCGACCTCCGGCAGTGAGGCCGCGGCGCCCGAGATCCCACTGGCCGCCCTCACTGAGCGTGGCGACGCCGCCGCTGAGGCGGCGGCGGTTGAGGGCATCAACGCGACCTTGCGGCGCCTGCAACTGGCTTACGAGCAGCGCGACGCGCGGCTCGCCAAGGCGGTGTGGCCAACCGTCAACGAGCGCGCGCTGGCCCGCGCGTTCGAGGGCCTGCGCTCGCAGAGTGTCACCTTCGATCGCTGCCGGATGACCGTCCTCAGCGTTTCGGCCGACGTGGAATGCCGCGGCGTCATGAATTACGTGCCGCGCGTCGGCAGCCAGGATCAGCGTACCGAATCGCGGCAGTGGACGTTCCGCGTGCGGAAGGGCGACGATCAATGGCTGATCACCAACGCGGAGGCACGCTGAGGGCGGACCCTCCTACCAATCGAACGCGTAATCGACGCCGAACAGCATCTGCGCGTCGGCGCGCAGACCGCGATCGGTCACCGGGAACGACACAGTGAGGTTCGCCAGCCAGGTGTCGTTCACATTCCACTTCGTGCCCACGACCAACGACGCGGTGTTGACGCTTTCCCCCGTCGAGATTAACCGGATGGTGTCAACGCCGGCGATCGAAGGATGGCCCACGCGTTCTTCGGCGAGGCTGCCAAGGTCCGAGATCCGGCGGCCAAGGAGTTCGCCGACCAGCGTCAGTTGCGATAGCGGACTGATGGTGATCGCGCCGCGGTAATCCAGCACTCGTGACAGTCCTCCGAACGTGCTGCCCAGGTTACCGTGGAAGGCCAAGCGGCCGACCTCGGACGAGCCGATCAGCACGGTCCGGACCGAGGTCTCGCCGGTGCCGAGCAGGTCCTCCTCGCGGCCGGTCGGCAGCCGCAGTTCCCCAAGGACCGCCAAGCCGCTGGCGCCGCGATCGAGCAGGTTGGCCTTGCCGCGCAGCGCGACGTCGCCAAACCCCGTTGCGCTCGCCGTGGCGCGCGCCTGCAGGAGAGTGGTGCCGCGGTAGACGTTCAGCCGCGCCCCCTCCAGCGACAGCCGCACGAACGGCACGGCCACACCGACGTCGATGCGATCGTGCAGACCGAAGTTGCCGAACGCCGTCACGGTCGTGCTATCGAGCTTCAGGGTCAGCGACTCGACGTCGAACGGCAGCGATTCGTCGCGGAACTGGTTCGCAGTGGTGACGAAGGTGCCGTCACGGAGGCTGTAATCGTCGAGGCTTGAATAGCGCGCCACCTGAGCCTGGACGCCGACGGAGGCGCGGCGGTTTCCGACGGTGAGGCTTCGCTCCGTGAAGAACGGGCCGAAGCTTTCGCTGGCACGCTCGACGGTGCCCAGCGTCGGGTTGAAGCGATAAGAGAAGCCCCCGGACGAGGAACTCAGAGGCGTGGTCGTCAACTCGGTCAGCAGCAGCCGCCCGATGGTGTCGCGTGTGATTTCCGCGGACTCCCGGTCCTTGACGAAGTCGCCGGTGGGTACCGCCTGCGTGGTCAGGAGAAACGACAGCGTATCCACGACGGAGTCCTGCGCGTAGGCCGGCGCCTGCCACAGCACCGCGGCGCTCACCATCATCAGAACTCTGCGGCCCCATGCCATGCTCATCAATCTTCCCGCACGCGGACGGCCAGCACCCGGCCATCGGCCTGCACCAGGCCGGAAACGGTGTAGTTACGACGATTCCTGATTCGGTCGCAGCGCTCGTCGAAGACGGTCTGCGCGTTGGTGAGCACCAGGGTGCCTTGCAGAGTGAAAGTGAGATTGGGACATTGCCCGGCGAGCCCGGAGAGCTCGCC
>JBKJJZ010000458.1:0-17214 GCA_046597705.1 Vicinamibacterales bacterium
TCAAGATCCGAGGTTCAAGAATGGTCTGACCGTGTCGGGCGCCCGGGCCTGCACCGACGGTACGGTGCCCGTCCCGTCGAGCCATCGTACGCCAGGTTCCTTGCGGAACCACATCAACTGGCGACGCGCGTACTGCAGGTTCTCCCGCACGATGAGCGCACGCGTCGCGGCTTCGTCGCGCAGCCCCTGCCGCATCTCGATAATCTGGCGATAGACGAGACCGCTGAACGCATGCGCGGACTCGGGCACCCCCGATGCGACGAGGCGTTCCACTTCGCCAACGACACCGCGCGCAAACTGCGCGTCCACCCGGCGGGCCACGCGGGCTTCACGGTCAGGCTGGGGATCGACCAGTCCCAGCGTCAGCACCTCGAATCCCGGAAGCGCGGATCGGGTCTCGGCAAAGTGGGCGGTCAATGGCCGTCCGGTGAGCAGATAGACCTCCAGCGCACGGATCAGCCGCTTCTGGTCGCGAGGCTGAATCCGGAGCGCGGATTCGGGATCGATGCGCGCCAGCCACCTGTGAAGGGCCTGGACACCGCGCCGGTCGGCGACCCGAGTCAGTCGCGCTCGTGTTTCCTCGTCACGGGCGGGTCCCGGGAATAATCCGCGCACGAGCGCACGGTAGTAGAAGCCGGTCCCCCCAACCAGGATCGCCCAGCGCCCGCGCGACCGGATGTCCCGGATTGCGGCCGACGCGTCCGTCGCGAACCGCGCGGCCGAGTAGGTCTGCGTGGGCTCCACCACGTCGATCAGGTGATGCGGAATGCCGCGCTGTTCTTCGGCCGTCGGCTTGTCGGTGCCGATGTCGATGCCTCGATAGACCGCCGTCGAGTCGCAGGACACGATCTCACCGCCGATCGCTTCTGCCAGCGCGACACCGAGTGCAGTTTTTCCGGTGGCCGTCGGTCCGACGACCGCAACCAGTTTCATCGGAGGTTGTAGAGGAACGTGACCGTGAAGAGCACCTTGTCTTCCGGGTATTCGGGCGGCAGGGCCACGGTGGGATTTGAGCTCTTGAGCGCGTTGACCGCCGCGTTGTCGAGTGATTGGTTGCCGGACGACTGAATCACATTGACTTCAGAGATCGACCCGTTCCGATGGATCAGCAGCGTGATCACCACACGGCCCTTCAGCACCATGGCGGCCTGGGGAATGAACCAGTTGCCCTTCACCTGCGCCACGAATCGCCGCAGCCACCACCCGAAGTCCACACCCTTCGAGTCGAAGCTGATCTGGGCGTCTTGCTGCGTCTGCCCGCCGTTCTCGTTCGAGAAGTTTTCGTTGCGAAGCGATTTCTGAAGATTGCGTAGCGAATTGGCGAGGCCCTCGCCGGGGGTTCCCACAGGTGCGGTAATCGACGGCAACACGACGGGCGCTTCCGGTGGAGGCGTTTCCGTGGAACCGTTGGATCCTTTGGGCGGCTCGGCGGGCGGGGCGCCTTCCACTTTGTCCGGGGTATTGCCGCGCGAAAACGGTGCGGGATTCTCCGGCACCGGGGCGCGCTCACGCGTCGTGGCCTGCCGATCAATATCCGACGCCTCGGCCTGAAGCTTCGGCGGCGCCACCCGGTCTTTGAGCGGCTCCATCATGACAAACGTCACATCGTCTTTCGGCGGCACCTGCGCGAGCGGCACCACTTGCCGTGGAGCAAACCAGGATGCCGGCATCACGAGATATGCGATCACGATCACCAGGTACGCGACCACCGTCATCAGCAGCCGTTCGAGCTGACTGAAGGCCGGCGGCAGGTGCGGCGTTTCCGGGTGGTGATCTTCGAAATCGAGATACATCTGACCTTACTTACGAGTCTACCGCCCCGCTGTTTCGCCCAGGGGCCTTCGTCGCCACGTAGAGGTAGACGATGCCAAAGGTCAAAGGGACGGCGCGCGCGGAGGCAAAGCCGTGCTGTGTGAGCAGTGAGGCAAAGACCTCGGGAGAGGGAAACTGCTCCACCGACGCAGGCAGATACGCATAGGCCTCGCCGTGCTTCGAGAGGACGCGTCCCACAAAGGGCAACAAATAGCGCAGATACCAGATGTGCATGGTGCGAACGCCGGGTATCTTCGGCGCGCCGGGCTCGAGGATGACCAGCCGGCCACCAGGCCTGAGCACGCGTGCGAACTCGGCAATGGCGCGCTCGCGATCGACGACATTGCGAATACCAAACCCCACCATCGCGGCATCAACGCACGCGTCGGGCAACGGCACATTCGTCGCGTCGCCGCGCACCAGGTGGATCCGGCCGGCCAGGTCCGACTTGCGAATCTTCTCGAGCCCGATGCGCAGCATCTCACCGGCGAAGTCGATTCCGATGACCGAGGCCGCGTGGCCCGCCCTGGACGTGGCCGCTTCGACGGCAAAGTCAGCCGTGCCCGTGCACATGTCGAGCACACGCTCCGAACCGGTGAGCGACAATTCGCGCACGGCCCGTGCGCGCCAGCCTTTGTCCATCCCCAGACTGATCAGGCGATTGAGCGTGTCGTAGCGCAGGGCGATGCGATCGAACATCCCAACGATTCGTGCCGGGTCCCTCGAGGTGTCGACCACTACTCGCCCTTCTTCACTTGAGCCGGAATCCGTTCCGGATTCCACGGCGCGAACAAGTGCTGCTCGAGTCCGAGGCCGTTCAGGATCTTGCCCGCGATGAAGTCCGCGAGGTCGTCGATGGTCTGCGGTTTCTGATAGAACGCAGGCATGGCCGGCAGAATCATTGCGCCGGCCTCGGCGGCAGCCACCTGATGCCGCAACGCGGGCAGACTCATCGGCGTTTCGCGCGGCACCAGGATCAGCTTGCGCTGCTCCTTGAGCATCACGTCGGCCGCACGTTCGATGAGACTGCGCGACAGGCCAAGCGCCACGCCCGCAAGAGTCTTCATCGAGCAAGGCACGATCACCATGCCCGAACATCGGTGACTCCCACTGGCCAGCGTCGCACCAAGGTCTCTGTTGCTGTGCACGACGAACGACCCCTGATGCACGCCGGCACCGTAACGCGCTTCCAGCAACTCGGGCAGGCGCTCAACCTTCACGTCGGCACCGAGTTCGTCCATCAAGAGGCGCTTGCCGTAGTCGGAGAAGACGAGTTCCAGGTGGCAGCCGCTTTCAAGCAACGCCGCGATCGTCCGGACGGCATAGATGGCGCCACTGGCGCCTGTCACGCCAACGGCAATCTGATGCCGAGCGGAAGTGGGACTCGTGTTCATAGGAAGACATCCGCGGCCGTCGTGGCGAAATACAACAGGCCCACCCAGCCGTTGAGGTCAAACGCAAACTTCACCTGGGACAAATCGTCCGCGCGCACGAGCGACTGTTCGTAGACCAGCAGCGCAGCCACGCCCGCAACGCCCGCTGCGTAGATGGCGCCGAGTCCGGTCACGAGCCCAAGCGTGGCGAGACTGATGACCGTCACAACGTGCAACGTGCGTGAAATCGCCAGTGAGCGAGCCACACCGAATCGCACGGGGATCGAGTGCAAACCCTCACGCCGATCCACATCCAGATCCTGACAGGCGTACAGGACATCGAACCCACCGACCCAGGTGCCAATGGCGAGACCCAACAGCCACGGCTCCCATCCACCGCGGCCACCTGCGGCCAGCCACCCGCCGACAGGCGCCACCGCCATGGCCAGGCCGAGGAACGCCTGGGCGTAGGTGGTGAAGCGCTTCGCAAGCGAATACCAGAACACGATCGCAAGCGCGATGGGCGACAGCGCGAAACACAGCCCGCCCAGCTTCGACGCGCAGAACACGAAGGCCAGCGAGGACGCCACGACGAAGACGGCCGCCTCACGGCGGCTCATGCGGCCTTGCGGCAGTTCCCGCATGGCTGTCCTGGGATTGCGCGCATCGAAGGCGGCGTCGGCCAGGCGGTTGAACCCCATGGCCGCGCTGCGCGCGGTGACCATGCACGCCACAATCCAGAGCGCGCGCGTCCACTGCCACGGGACCACGCGGGTGGCAAGCAGCGCTCCCACCAGCGCAAACGGCAAGGCGAACACCGAGTGGCTGACTCGAACGAACGAAGCGTAGGTGCGGAGGCGATCGAACATCAGGCGGCCGGAACATCCAGCCGGCCAATCGCGGCCGCGGACACTCCACTCACCATGTATTCTTCCACATCCTCTCCGCGGGCCCCGATGTCCCGGGGAAGCGTCACGGTTGCAAACCTGGCCCAACAGCCGGCGCGGATGGAGCCGTAGTGACGCCCAAAGCCAAGCGCCTCCGCTCCCACTCGAGTGGCAGACTCGAGCAACCGGGCGGCAGTGACTTCGGGAGCCAGACGCCGAAGGGCTGCCAGCTCGTCGAACAGGTTCAGCGTGTCGGTTGAGGCCAGACTGTCGGTCCCAATCGCCACGGGGACTCCCGCGCCGTAGAACCGCGATACGGGAGGCACGCCTCCACCCACCCAGACATTGCTGCGCGGGCAGGTCACGATGACCGCGCCGGCTTCACGCACCTCGTCCAGTTCGGCGACCGTGAGGTGCACGCAATGGACCAGAAGGGTGCCAATCCGCAGGTAACCGGTGCGCTCGAGATATTCGATGGGGCCGCACCGCGGCACCTGCCAGGTGCCGTCCCACACGCCCAGGTTCTCGAGCATCACCCGGATGGGACCGCCGCCAGTGTGGAGGAACTCGATTTCTTCGAGGGACTCAGCCAGGTGGACGCTCAAGGGCGCCGGGCCTGTGTGCTGCGCCGCAATTTCGGCGAACAACTCCGGCGCCGTTGAATACGGTGCGTGTCCAACAATCGCTGAAAGCGCTCGTGGCTCAGCTGCGCGCTCATCGAGGCGCCTGTGCGCCTCGCGCACCATGCCGGCCGGGTCAGGCGGCCTGAATCCGAGAATCTCGTGGAAGACCGTGGCGTCCAGGCCTCCGATCTCCAGGACCGGTGCTGAGGTGAGCGAGTTCGAGATGTCGCCGGCGAGCACGGTGCCTGTGGCCCGCATCTGGCTGACCGCGCGCGTCATGGCCGCCACGGCCTCGGCGTCCCCGCCTGCAGGCCCTGCCCGTCGAACCCCCATGAGGGTCCCAATCCACGCGTCGATCGATGCCGACGGAGGCACAAGACCCGCCATCCAGCTCAGCTCAACGTGGGTGTGCGCATTGACCAGACCGGGCAGCAGCGCGACGTCACCAAGGTCGGTCTCAGGGCCTGCCGCGCGCCCCTCACCCACCGCCACGACGCGGCCGGCCGACACCGACACCCAGCCGTTCCTTATAGGAGGGCTCGCGATAGGAAGAACCCAGCGCGCTCGGAACACGGACAAGGACATTGCTAATTAGGCAATGGGGCAATGGGGCAATGGGCCAATGGAATGGGGCAAAGAGGCAATGAGGCACTGCAAATGCGGGAATGCGGCAATGGGGAGAACTGCCCCATTGCCCCACTGCCCCATTCCATTGCCCCAGTGCCCCATTGCCTAATTGCCCAATTCCTCAGGCGCGTGTCGAGCGCGCTTTGCCGCAGAGGAGCGCGCTTCGTACGCGCGAAGGTCCTTCGCTTCTCCGGCGCTTCCATCTTTGCGCGCCGTCGCCAGCGCCGTCATGCGCGGCACATGGCGCTCGCGGAAGACCGGGCCGCCGAGAATTTCGTAGTGCATGTTGCGCCGCTGCGGGATGAAGCCGGCGCTCTCGATATTCCGCACCACTTCGAACTCGTCCATGCAGTACTCGGCACCGGCCGCGCGCACGACGTTTTCCTCAATCATCACCGAGCCCATGTCGTTGGCCCCGTACGCCAGGCTCAACTGCCCCACCTTGCCACCCTGCGTGACCCATGAGGCCTGCAGGTTGTCGAAGTTGTCGAGAACCAGCCGGGCTAGAGCGAGCGTGCGCAGGTAGTCCACACCCGTCGCTTCCGTCCCGCCCAGTTCGGTGTGTTCGGGTTGGTAGCTCCACGTGATGAACGCCGTGAACCCGCCGGTTTCATCCTGCAGGTCGCGGAGCCGGAACAGGTGTTCGAGCCGTTCTTCCACCGTCTCGACGGTTCCGTACATCATCGTAGCGGTGGTGCGCAGGCCAGCGCGGTGGGCCTCGCGCATGACGCCGAGCCATTCGTCGGCCGTGGCCTTGCTGTAACAGTTGAGCAGCTTGCGCACCCGGTCCACCAGAATCTCGGCGCCCCCTCCGGGCACGCTATCGAGACCCGCGGCAATCAAACGCTCGATGACCTGGGACGTCGGAATCTGCGCCAGGCGTGAAATGTGAATTACCTCTGGCGGCGACAAGGCATGCAGCCGGAACTGAGGGAACCGACTCTTGACCTGTCGGAAAAGATCCTCGTACCACTCGAGAGGCACGTCAGGGTTGTGGCCGCCTTGCAGCAGCAGCTGACCGCCACCGAGGGCAATCGTCTCTTCAATCTTCTTGAAGATCTCCTCGAAGCCGAGCGTGTAGCCCTCGGCTGATCCCACCGGCCGGTAGAACGCGCAGAACTTGCAGCGCGCCACGCACACGTTCGTGTAGTTGACGTTGCGGTCGATGATGTAGGTCACGACCCCTTCGGGATGACGGCGCTGCCGGGCGCGATCGGCGAGTTGTCCCAGCAGCGAGGTGGGCGCTTCCAGATACAACTCGAGGGCCTCGCTCGGGTTCAGGCGTCCGCCTGCGGTGACTTTGTCGGCGATGGCAGAAACACTCATGACGTGCGTCTCAAATGGTACTTCAAGCGGCGTGCGGTGAGGCTTTTCGTGTGACCCGCAAGGCGATGACAAAGGCGGTCACCATCAGGGCCGCGGCCAGCAGGAACGGCGCTCCCGGCATATGCCAGCCCGCATAGGGGCCGATGAACGACGCGAACGTCAGCGTGAATAACGGCGGGCCGACGATGCCGGTCAGGCCCATGAAGCTGCTGTTGATCCCCTGCAACTGGCCCTGGTCCGACGGTGTGACGTGCCGGGTCATCAAGCCCTGCGCCGACGGACCGTACAGACCCATGAGGCCGAAGATCGGTATGCCCAGCCAGAACACACTGCCGGTTTCAGCCAGGGCGTAGATCACGAATCCGGCCGCACCAGCGGCCAGACCGGTCAGCAGTGTGCAGCGCTCACCGAAACGGGCGACCAACGGCTTCACCAGCCCGCCCTGCACGATGATGCTCATCACGCCGACGGCCGCCAGAGTCAGGCCCGTGGCTCGCGGATCCCATCCGTACCGATAGCTGCCATACAACACGAACACGCTGGGCAGCACGTGGTGCGCCAGCTGATAGAACACCGTGACGGTGGCGATGCCGAACAATTCGCGATGTGAACGCAGCAACCGCAGCGACCCCAGCGGATTCACACGGCCCCACGAGTACGGCTTGCGGAGTTCCATCGGCAGCGACTCGGGCAGCACGAAATATCCATACGCGGCATTGAGCAACGCCAGGGCCGCGGCCACCCAGAAGGGCAACCGTGGATCGATGGCCCCGAAGACGCCGCCCATGGCCGGCCCCAAGACAAACCCCAGGCCGAATGCGGCGCCAAGGATCCCGAAACTTGCCGCTCGCTTCTCCACGGGAGTGACGTCGGCAATGTAGGCGCCGGCCGTTGAAAAGCTCGCGGCCGTGATGCCGGAAATGATCCGCCCGACAAAGAGCCATGCCAGCGTCGGCGCCAGCGCCATCAGGATGTAATCGAGCCCCAGGCCGAAACAGGAAATGAGAATCACAGGCCGGCGGCCCCAACGATCGGATAACGCGCCAAGGATGGGCGCGCAGACAAACTGCATCAGCGCCCACACCGTCCCGAACATGCCGAACACCGTGGCCGCGCGCGCGGTGTCGCCTCCGAGAAACGCCTCGACCAGCATCGGCAGTACCGGAATGACAATACCGAGGGCGAGAATGTCGAGAACGACCGTAATGAAAATGAAGATGACGGCCGCGCGTCGCGGTCCCGTCGCGGTCATGAGGGGACGACCGGCTCGCCAGGAAAAAACCGGACCGCCGGAACCGACGCGATGAGGCCAAGGCTGGCCGCCTCACGGTAGTAGCTGCGCAACCCCTCGAGCATTCGCTCGCTCAGGTCGAACTTGATGTTCTCGCGCAGGTAATGGCGCGCAAGGTCTCGATGCTGCGGGGTACCCGCTACATAGGCGTCAGCCAGCGCATCCGAAATGCGAATGCCGGCTTCCTTCACGTCCTGCAGTCGCCGCACCGCAGCCGGCGGCAACGCGTCGTCACGGCCGGCCCAGAAGGCCCAGACGAATGGCAGGCCCGTCATCTCGGTCCACACCTGGCCCAAGTCGATCTTCTCGACATCCCCCGCGCCCACCGCGCGGTGATCGATCAGCAGCGCGGGATCACCGATGACGAGCGCGGCGTCGTGCTCGGCCAGCATTGACGTCAGGTCTGGCGAATGCGGCGCGAACGTGGGGGAAATCTGGAAGCGACGCGCACAAAGTATGCGCGTGAGGGCCACGGAGGTCCGGGAACTGGTATCAAGCGCGAGGGAGCGAATCTGCGACACCGGGGTTCGCGCAAACAACGCGACCGAAGCCACGGGACCGTCGGAGGCAATCGCCACGCCGGGCACCACACAGTCACCGGAACGATCGCCGTACGCAATCGTGGGAATGAGCCCAAGGTCGATCTCTCCGGCGTTCAGCAGCGACGCGCACAGCGACGGCGGGTCGAATCGCAGGGTGAACTGTGGATCCTGGTCACCGCCCAGGCCATGGACCAGCGGGCGGCAGTTCAGATAGTTGACCGAACCGAGTCGAATCTTCGGACTCACGACACGCGCTCGAACAGCGCGTTCCTGGCCGCCGGCGTGGCAAATGCGGCCGTGATCTGACGGGCGATGTCCGTGGCCGGGCTGCGACGATGTCCGAGGCCCAGGGTATCGATTGCCGCGACGTTGTCGATGTCATCAGCGCCATAGGCAATGGCGACCTGCGCCAGCTTGGGCCCATACAGCGCCCAGTCCACCTGAATGGAAGGCACATTGGCGCACACAAGCCTTGCCACCGCAATCGTCCGCACGTCGTCGTACCCGGTAGACGGGGAGTCGGCCTCGTCAAAGCGTGGAAGCGGGGCGAACGCACGAAGCGCGGACGTCTCGGCCTGAAGGTGTGCCACGCGCATGATGCAGGCGAGACGCTCGGCGGACGTGCCGGCGCGGTCAACGGTTGCGCGAGACACCTGCAGACCGCCGTGAATCAATGCACGCACCAGTTCGGCGGGCTCGTCGAATCGATCGACGGGCAGAAATGCCACGCCGGTCAAGCCCGCTTTGCTGAGTTGGACGGCGAGTTCCACGAGCACCAGATGATCGCCGCCTGCCAGCTCGAACAAGTCGGCGACAGAAAACCCCGTGACGGCTCGGCCGCCAGCGGCGGCAACGGCGGCCCGCACCTGGGCGCACGCGTCGTCGATCGAGGCCGGCTTCGTCGTGAGACGCACCTCGGTTGCGCCCCCCATGTCCAGCGGCATCTCCGGCCCGTCGATCACCAGCACCTGTGCGAACGTCACGACCTCTCCGTGTTTCGCCCGTCGCGCAAGCTCCCCCAGCGTTCCCACGCTGACCAGGTCTGCGCAGGCCAGCACACGCTCCGCTTCGCTCTCCGAAAATGCTTCGCCCGCAGCAGCTTTGGATTCCAAATCGTTCAACATGCTCACACTGCCGGCGCTTGCGGGCCGGGCTCCTTTTCGTTTGCCTGAATCGCTTCGGCCACCCGCGTGGCCAACACCAGCGCCCGGTAACCATCGCGGCCGGTCACCCGGGGCGCGCGGCCGTCACGGATGGCGTTCACGAAGTCCTGAAGTTCGAGTCCGAGCGGCTCACCCTTCTCCACGCTCACGGTGCCGCCCTCGATCACTGGCCGCCCCCCTGGACCCGGCACCATGCGGTATGCCTCGAGTTCCTGCTCGCCGTAATCAACCGAGACGTAGACATTCAGATCCCGCTGGAAGAAACGCACTTTGCGAACCTTGTCGCGGCTGATACGGCTGGCCGTCAGGTTCACCGTGCAACCGGACGCGAACTTCAGGCGCGCGTTGGCAATGTCGACCTTGTGCGACAACACAGGCACGCCAACGGCATCCACCGAGAGGACCTCCGAGTGGTCGATGGCCAGCACGATATCCAAATCATGAATCATCACGTCAAAGACGACGTCGATGTCCAGGCTGCGGTCAGGAAACCCGCTCAGCCGATGCACCTCGATGAAGCGCGGCGCGCAGATCAGCGGAATGGCCGCGGCCACCGCAGGATTAAAACGCTCGGTGTGACCAACGGCCAACACACATCCTGTCTGCTCCGCCAGCGCGAGCAGTTCCTCCGCTTCGGCCAGCGTGGACGTCATCGGTTTTTCGACCAGGACGTGCACACCAGCAGCCAGGAAATCGCGGGCCACGCGAAGATGGTCAACCGTCGGGACGGCAATGCTGACGGCGTCCACCTGGCCGATCAGCTCTCGGTAGTCGGCGAACGACGGGCATCCATTCGCGGTGGCTGAGGCCGCCGCGCGTTCAGCAGAGACGTCAGCCACGCCCACCAGGCGCGCTCCCGTGGCGGACGCCAGTAGCCTTGCGTGATGGCGGCCAAGATGCCCCACGCCCACGACGCCAATTCGAACATCCCGATCGAACGCGTTCACTGGGCTCCCCGGGTTCTTCCCACAACGACAATGGCCGCCTTATCCGCCGCCGACAGGAAGGCCGGGCCATCAAGGACCAGCGTCTTGCCCGCGTCAATCGACAGCGCGTCTGCCCCAGCCGCCTGCATCGCCCGAATGGTGGCCACGCCGACGACGGGCACGTCAAAGCGCATGTCCTGTCGCGGCTTTGCCACCTTCACCACCCGGCTGCCAGGGCCGGCCAAGGCACCCGCGCGCGCGATGGCGGCATCCGTGCCTTCCATCGCTTCGACGGCCACCACTGCACGGTCTTTCACGATGATGGTCTGACCGATATCGTGGCCTGCGACGGCATCAGCCACGCCGTAGGCGAAGGTGAAGTCCGCGCGCATGGCCTCCGATGGCTTCGCCTTCGTCAGCACGCCGCCGGGCGCGAGCAGGTCCGCCAGCAGCGCCGTGGAGTCCATCAGCGTGATGCCCTCCTTCTGCAGTACATCGGCGATGGCGGCAATGAGGGCATCGGTGTTCTTGGACCTGAGGCGCGTCAGCACGGATAACAGCGTGAGGTCGGGCATCACGCCGCCGAACAACTTCGTGTGCTTGACCTGTCCCGCCATGATGGCGCGAGTCACCCCGCCCTGCTTGAGGAGCTTGATGCAGGTGCCCAGGTGTCCGAGTGGAATCCAGTGGAACTGGACGCCGCCCAGTTCGCGCCCCAGATCTTCGAGCGCCGGGAACGCCTCGCCTTCCACGCCCACCACGACCAGGTCGTGCCCCAGCTGACGGGCGGCGCGAAGAATCAGGAAAGGGAACGTGCCGTTCCCGGCAATCAGGCCAAGCGGCATCGGGGCGATCCTACTCCCCGCCGGCCTCATCCCCGGCTTTACGGGAGGGACGCCGCAGGATGACTCCGCGCGCGCCGGCATGCCGGATGAAGTCCACCAGATACGTCACCTCCGGTGCTTCAAGTGTGGCGTCGCCCTCGATGAGTTCGATCGCCCGGCTGGTGTTGTGCTGAATCAGGTGACGATAGGCCCGGCGCAGCTTGCCGATGAGTTCGCGCGAGAAACCCCGGCGCTCCAGACCGATGGAGTTCAAGCCATAAATCCGGGCCCGGTTGCCGACAGTCTTCGCGTACGGCAATGCGTTGCGCGTGACCACCGTGTAGCCGCCGATGAACGCGAACTTGCCGATGCGGCAGAACTGGTGGACGCCCGAGAAGGCGCTGATGGTCACGTAGTCCTCGACGGTGACGTGCCCGCCGAGCGTGGCGCCGTTGCCGAAGATCGTATGGTTGCCCACATGGCAGTCGTGCGCGACGTGCGCGTAGGCCATGAACAGATTGCGATCCCCGATCGTGGTGATGCCTCCGCCCCCCGCCGTGCCGCGGTGAATCGTCACGAACTCCCGGAAGACGTTGTGCGAGCCGATGGTCAAGCGCGTCGGCTCGCCCTTGAACTTCAGGTCCTGCGGCGCCAGGCCGATCGATGCCAGCGGGAAAATCTCCGTGTGGTCGCCGATCTCGGTCCACCCGTCGATGACCGTCGACGCGCCGATGCGGCAATGGGTGCCGACCGTGACGCGCGGCCCGATGATCGCGTACGGTCCCACGACCGAGCCTTCGCCAATGATGGCGCCCGGGTGAATCACCGCGCTGGGATGAATGCCCTCGCCCGGCCACGCCGATGCGGGTTCGGCCGCGCCGACCTCGACCACGAGGACGAGTTCCGCTTCAGCGACCACTTGCCCATTTGACGTGGCGATGGCCTCGGCCCGAACGAGCGGACCGCGCCTGGCGCCCAGCCTGACATCGAGTTCGAGCCGATCGCCGGGCACCACCTGTTTGCGAAACTTCACGTTATCGACGCCCCGCAGGGTGACGCGGTCCCGATGGGCCGGTGCGCCATCAAGCAGGAGGAGCGACGCCACCTGGGCCAGGGACTCGATCAGCAGGACACCGGGCATGAGTGGCGTGCCCGGAAAGTGTCCCTGGAAAAATTCTTCATTGACCGTGACGTTCTTGACGGCCACCATCCGCACCCCCGGCTCGTGCGACAACACGGCGTCAACCAGGACGGCGGGATAGCGATAGGCGAGGCGATCGAGAACGGTGGCGAACATGTGGACTCTGAAATCTGAAAACAGTCGGGCCGGGCGCCGAACGCTCGTCCGGCCACCCGACCCGGATGTTTCGATCTACTTCTTGGACGTGTATTGCGCGTCGACGCGTTTGACGAGTTCCGGCGAAAGGTTCAGGCCCGGAAACACGTACACCGCACCACTGTCAGCCACGTTGAAGACGGCGTGAAGGTTCCTCTCCTTGGCCAGCGACTCGAGGATTGGCAACACCTTCTTCTCGAAGTCCGCTAGCAAATCCGCTTGCATCGTCTGCAACCCGGATTGCGCTTCCTGCTGCTTGAACGTGAATTCGCGGTTCAGCCGATCGATGTCCTTGGCCAACTGGGCCGAAGCCACTTCGCTCAGTAGAGAGGCTTGGGTCTGCTGACGCGTCTGCGCGTCCTTGAGCTTGGTCTGCAGCGCGACAAGTTCCCCTTCGAGTTTCTTGGAGAGCTGTTCGATCTGCGTCGTGCCGGCCTTGCCGAGAATCGACTGGGCCACCACGGACTGCAGGTCCACGAAGCCAATCTTGGATTCGGCAGGAAACGGGGGTAACGCCACAGGGGCGGGCGCCGGTTTTGCCGTGCTCGCGGCGGGAGGGGTCTGTGCCGGAGGCGGCGGGGTCGTTGGCGGAGTCTGGGCCATGGCGTTGCCCGCCACGAGAACGGCCAAGAGGGCCAGTGTGATCGTCTGTCTGCTCATGAGTGGTCTGTACCTACACCTTTCCAAAGGAAACGATAACGTAGAACGTGCCGCGGAGGCCAGTCCGAGTAAACTAAAGGCCATGCGCCGCGCCTTGCTTTCCCGCACCTTTCTGCCCTTCTCGACCCTGACGCGTGCCCTTGCCGCCGTGATGCTGGTGGCCGCTTCCACGGCCTGTGATGACCCCGGCCCCACGACTCCGGACGATCCGACGACCGACGCCACCACCTTTACGGAGACGTTTTCGGGCGTGCTCAACAAGAACGGCGCCCTGACCTTCCCATTCCGCGCCACCGCTCAGGGCACGGCCACGGCCACGATGGCCTCGATTCTGCCCGACAACACCGTGCCACTCGGGTTTGCGATGGGCACGTGGAATGGCAGCGGATGCCAGTCAGTGATTTCCAACGACAACGCGTCGGAGTTTACCCAGATCGTGGGAACGGTCGGTTCGGCCGGTAACTTGTGCCTGCGGGTTTATGACATCGGCCGTGTCGCCACCACGGCGAAGTTCACGATCACCGTCGTGCACCCCTAGTGCCAATTGGCGCCCCCAAAAGGGACGCCCTCCGGTTCGTTTCTCCTCAGAACGTCGTTCCGACGGCGAAGCGGAAGGTGAACTTCTGCTGGCGCTGCAGGTTGTTGTTGAAGATGTTCCCGCGCTGCGGGTTATACGCAAAGATCAGGCGGAACGGCACGTTCAGAACCGGCATGAAGAACCGGACTTCGCTGCCGAGCGATGTCTTGAAGGCATGGGTTTGACCAATCGATCGGACCGTTGAGACGGCAGGCGTCTGGCCGCCCGGTGTCAGTTCGACGGCCTGGTTCGGGTCGCTCAACAGCGCGCGCGCCGGCGGCACGGTCTCAAAAATCGTTTCCTTCCACGTAAAGCTCTGGCCGATGTCGCGAACCTGTCCCGCGTCGTAGAAGAACACCAGCCGCACGGGCCCGCCAACATTAATCATGTACTCCGCGTTGAGGAGCAGCGTCTTGTTGCCGCCCAGGACCAGACCGGACCGCGCGTCTCGGGTGCCGACACTGCGCAGATCGAATCCACGCAGGCTGTACTCGCCGCCCAGCACGAGCTTCTCGAAGATGGGCAGCGTGGTGGTGTCACCGTACGGCCGGATGTATTCAGTCTGCACGCGGAATCCAAAGGAGGTCCTCGTGGTGGCGTGGAAGTACCACGTGCCTTCCAGGCGGCCACGCAGGAACGAGGTGTCACCGCCCAATCCGGCAATGTCCACCGACGCCGAGTACTTCGTGCCGCTGCTCGGAAAAATCGGCTCGTTGACCGTGTTGTAGATGATGCTGGGCGAGATCTTGCTGATGATGCGTTTGCCGCCGGAATCAATCAACAGGGAATCACGCAGCAGCGGATTTCCGTCGAGCACCGCGGGATTGTTGTAGACATCGGAGATATTCGACACCGAGACGTTCTCGAGGCTGTAGCCGATGAAGAACCGCGACCAGCTCTTGACCGGGAAGCCGAAGAGGATGTTGGCGCCCGTGGACCCTTGCGTGAACTGGAACAGGTAATTCACCTGGCGCGAATACACATCGATCCCGGCGGTGATGGGGCGATCGAACAGAAACGGCTCGGTGAACGCGAGCTGGTAGTTGCGCGCCTGAGACCCCTTCTGCGCCGAGATCGACAATGTCTCGCCGCGGCCCATCAGATTCGAGGTCTGAAAACCCAGCTGGCCGAAGAAGCCTTCGAACTGGGAAATACCCGCACCGAAACTGAGCTGGTTGCGGTTCTGCTCTTCGAACTTGAGGCGCACATCCACCTTGCCCTCGGCGTTCGGAGTCTTGTCGATCTTGACCGAGTCTTCACTCTCGAGCGGTTTGAAGTAGCCCAGCTGGTTGAGCCGCCGAATGCTGAACTTCAGCGACTCCATGTTGAAGATACCGCCCTCGACCAGACGCATTTCGCGACGGATGACCGTATCGCGCGTGGTGGTGTTGCCCGCAAAAGTCAGCCGATTCAGGAAGTACCGCGTACCTTCTTCGATCTTGAAGACCAGGTCGACCTCAGGCTGCCCCTTGAACCCGGCGATGGGCTCGCCCTCCGCATTGCGATCGTTCGGTGTCAGTTCGGGTTGCATCCCGAATTCCCAGTACCCAGCCGACCCGTAGAATTTCTGAAGTTCTTCGTAACCCTTCCGGATGGGCTTGTCGGAGTAGTAGTCACCGACCTGGACCTTGGTAAAGACCGACAGGACGGCAGGAGTCGGCAGGTTCTCATTGCCAGCGACCGAGATTGACTTGATCCGATACCGATTACCCTCGTCCACGGGGATGCGCAGCCGCACCCATCGCGTCTTGCCGTCGGCAGAGTCTTCAATCGCCTCAATCTGCGGCTGGCCAACCTGCGCCCGGACGTAACCCTTGTTACGGAAGTAGCTGGTCAAGGCCTGCGCATCATCCGCAAACTTCGCTTCCTGATAGGTGCCGCCGCCAGAGATGAATCCGAAAATACCCCGCGGCTTGTTGTCCTTCAACTGCTTGCGAAGGTCGCCGTCGTTCACGTCATTGTTCCCATCGAACACCACTTCCCGGATCCTCACTTTCGGTCCCTGGTTGATGTTGAACGACAGATGCACGAGCTTCGGACCGCCGGCCACCGGTTTGGTCGTCGGCGTCACAGTGGCGTACTGATAACCCTTGTCGGCGTACAAGGTTTTGACGACGCCAGCGACGCGACGCACAACGGCGTCATCGAGCGGCGAGTCCAGCTTGATTTCGATGTTGAGTTCCTTGAGTTTCGTATCGATATCCGCGGTCGCCACTTCCTTTGACCCGGGGTAGTCCACGATCTTGATACGGCGGCGCTCTTCGATGACAAAGGTGACGTTCTTCCCCATCACGCCGTTTGGATAGGGTTCATCGACGACCTCAATACGCATGTCATCTACGAAGGGCGTGGCAAACAACCGATCAAAGTCGGCCAGCAACGAGGCTTCCGCCACAGCGTCGTAGGGCACCCACGTGCCCTTGCTGAGTGGCTGCGAGGGCAGTGTGCGGATGTAGTACAGATAGGTCTCGGCGGGCACGGACGTAAAAACGTTTTCCGGCACGAGCCGCAGTGCAATGCCTCTGATGACTGGGCCGATGTTGGTCGGGGGCAGGGGCGCTGCGGGCTGCGCGGGCGGCTGGGCCTGCTGAGGCACGGGCGGCGCCTGCGCCGCGGCCTCCCACGCCAAGCCAGGCAACGCCACCAGAACGACCATCACACACAGACGCACAATCAGGGTCAACACAGCACCTGGCCCAAAAACGCCCCCGGCAGGGGCAGGATGAATTGCTTTCCGTTCAGACGGTGGCCGCCAGTGGCCGGCCGGTCTCTGACCCGCCCGCGGACCGCCATAACAACGAGCCATGATCAAGGTAAACCTCGACCACACCGGTCCGCAACTGACCGCGAATGAGTTCTTCGGACAGCGGATCTTCGATATAGCGCTGAATCGCGCGCCGCAACGGCCGGGCGCCATACGTCCGATCGCGGCAGGTGACGTCAATAATCCAGTCCACCACTTCCGGTGTCAGGTTGATCGACAGCTGCCGTTGCGTCAGGTGCTGGTTGAGCCCATCCACCAGCAACAATGTGATGCGCCGGAGGTCGTCGTCTGACAGCGGATCGAACACGATGATTTCGTCAACCCGATTGATGAACTCGGGGTTGAACGTCTTCTTCACTTCGCCGAGCACCATGTCGGTCACCGAGCGCTGGATTTCCCGGGTGTCCTGCGTCTGGAAGCCCATCGCCGCTTTCTTCTGGATATAGCGGGCGCCGATGTTCGACGTCATGATGATGATGGTGT
>JBKJJZ010000541.1:0-18825 GCA_046597705.1 Vicinamibacterales bacterium
GCTTCATCAAGCGCCTTGGTCGTCACCGTGAGCCGCCCTTGCCCGAACAGCCCAATCAGCCGGTCGCGCAGGTCACGCCGTTCCAGCAGCATGAAGATCACCAGCACCACGACCAGGCCCGCGGTGCCGAGCGGCCCGACGATGGGGCCGAGCCAGGCAATGGCAGGGAAGCCCGAGACCAGCTCGGAGGTGATGATCACCGGCGGAGGCACCCGGCCTTTCGGGACCTCGGTCTTGCCAAGGTCCGTCTTGATGTCCTCGATCGTCTCTTGCAGCTTCTCCACGGTGCCGCCCTTGCCGGCGCCTCGCACATCAGCGATCTTGGCGAGGAGGTTGACGCGATATCCGGGGAGCTCTTCGGCCAGGTTCTCCATCTGCCGCACCAAGCCCCATCCGGCCAGGCCCAGCACCACAAAGACCAGCGTCACGGCGAGTAGCACGGCCGCGACGCGGCCGATCCAGCGCTCGAGCCATGTCACCGGAGGCGCCAGGACGAACGAGATGAGCACGGCGAGCGCCACCGGCACGAGCACGGCCTGTGCCCAGTACAGAACGACGACGATCAGCACGCTGCCGGCAAAGGCGATCCACGGCTGCAGCGGGTTCGACGGCTCGTTCATCGGCGCTTGTCCCTGGCGACTCTAACGTGTGGGCCCCGCGTTGGGGCGTTCACAATTGCATAGCCACGCGATACTGTCATGAAGATGCTGAGCCGTGTGGCGACCATCCTGCGGCTGTTTGGCGGCGCCGCCCGCGCCTGGTGGAACGATGATGCGCCGCGACTGGGCGCGTCGCTGGCGTATTACACGCTGTTTGCGATCGCCCCGATCCTGCTGGTGGCCACGGCGATTGCCGGCGCGGCGTTCGGGGAGGAGGCGGTGCGTGGCGAGATTGTGGGCCAACTCGACTCACTGGTGGGGCGCGAGGGCGCGCTGGCCGTGCAGAGCCTGCTCGAGGGTGCCGCCCAACGCCGCGCGGGTGTACTTGCCACGGTCATTGGCAGCATCACTTTTCTCATCGCGGCCACGGGTGCGTTCCTCGAGCTGCAAATGGCGCTCAACACCATCTGGCGCGTGAAGGTGAGAGAGGGCGTCAGCGTCAGAGCGTTCCTGCTCGATCGCCTTCGTTCGTTTGGTCTGGTCGTGGCGGTCGGCTTCCTGCTGCTGGTGTCATTGACGGTGACCGCGGCGCTGGCTGCCCTCAACGAGTGGCTTTCCCGCCTGTCTCCCGAGGTGCCCATCGTCTGGAGCGCGGTCGGGTTGCTGGTGTCGCTCGTGGTGACGACCGGCTTGTTTGCCATCTTGTTCAAGTTCCTGCCCGACGTCCGGCTGCTTTGGCGTGACGTGATCACTGGCGCGCTGGTCACGGCGGTGCTCTTTGCGATTGGGCAGCAGTTGATCGGTCTATACCTCGGGCAGAGCAACATCGCGTCGGCCTACGGCGCGGCGGGATCGATGATGGTGCTGCTGTTGTGGGTCTACTACTCGTGCCAGATCCTGCTGTTCGGCGCGGAGTTCACGCGGGTCTATGCACAGTGGCGCGGGGTCAAGCCCAAGCCGGAGCCGTTCGCAAAGAAGGACCCCCACGCGATCAAAGGAACCTGACGGGGCTATTCTGGAATCGCGAACGGGCAATCGTGAGCGGGCCCACTCGGATGTTTGACGATTACATACTACTCATGTAGTCTTTAAGCGCAGCGATGATTCGGTCGTTCGCCGATGAGGCCACCGCGGACATCTTCAGAGAGCGCAATACCCGGGCGGCCCGGACCATACCGAAAGACCTGTGGAGGGTGGCGCAGCGCAAGTTGAAGATGCTGGACGTGGCGCCGCGGATCGAGGACATGAAGTCGCCACCGGGCAACCGCTTGGAGGCGCTCCGGGGCAGCCGGTCAGGGCGCTACAGCGTCCGGGTGAACGATCAGTACCGGATCACGTTTCGATGGGAGACAGGCAATGCCTTCGAAGTTGCGGTCGAAGACTATCACTAGGGATGCAACCTGGCTTGGCCCTGCGATTGCGCCAGGCGAGATCCTTCTCGAAGAATTCCTCAAGCCCCTTGAATTGGGCCAGGTCGAGGCGGCGCGCCGACTCGATGTCTCACTGAACCGGCTCAACGAGATCGTTCTGGGCAAGCGCGGGATCACGGCGGATACGGCCCTCCGCCTGGCTCGGCTCCTCAATACATCGCCACAATTCTGGATGCGCCTGCAGGCTGACTGGGACCTGCATCAGGCCATTCTCAGCGCCGAGGCCTCCTGAAGCCGATTCGCGGGGCGGGTGAGTTACTAGTCAGTTGACATTATAGTCAATTGACTAGTAACGTCACGGTCGATGAAACTGCACCCCGCTGATCCGCGCATCGCTGCCGCGCTGCCCTTGCACCCGCGTGACTATCTGATCCTGCTCGCGTTGATCGATGGGCCATTGCACGGCCATGGGTTGTTGAAGGCCGTGGAAGTGCAGGCCGGTGGCGTGTTCTTTGACCCGGCCAACCTGTATCGGTTGCTGCGCAAGATCGAGCGTGACCTCTGTGTGGCCCAGGTGCGGCGGGCTCGGACTGCCAGCGACACCCGTCGGCGCGAGTACGAACTGACGCCGCTGGGCCGCGCGATCCTGATCGCGGAATCGGAGCGCCTGGCCCGGCTGACTGATAACGCCCGGGCACGCAGGCTGGTGACGCGGTGATCCGGCGATTCCTGGCGGCGTACTACCGGATTCTGCTGTGGGCGTACCCGCGCGACTTTCGGCGCGACCTCGGACCAGACGCGGCGCGGGTGTTTGCGGAGGCGTGTCTCGAATCACAACAATCGGTGGGATGGCGCGGCCCTGCACGGCGAATCTGTCGCGCGGCCTGGGACGTTCCAGTCAACGGTCTGGCGGCGCGGTTTGCAACACTCGGCCAGCGAATGGGCAAGGGTCAAGGCCGTCCCTCGTCCGTGATCGCTGACCTGGGTAGCGATCTCCGCTATGGCGTGCGCGGCCTCTGGCGCAGTCCTGCGTTCACCATCGGGGTGTTGCTCTCGATGTCGTTGGGCGTGGCGTTGAGCACGGCGATGTTCACATCGTTCAACGCGGTGCTGCTCCGGCCGTGGCCGGTAGAGCATGCCGCCGGCCTGGTGTCGATAAGACCCTCGGATAGCAAAGGCCTCGGCGAACTGCGCGCGTTCGAGAAGAGCACGACACTGTCGGGTGCTGCGGCCACGTACATTGGGTTTTTCCGCGCTGCCACCGCGGCCGGCGGCGAGCAGCGGAAAACGTACGGCCGTTTCGTCACGCCGGCATTTTTCGAGATCACCGGTATCCGATTCGCGCTGGGACGAAGCTTTCGTCTGGACGAAGATCGGCCCGGCAGCCCGGCGCCCGTCGCGATCATCAGTCACACCCTGTGGCAGGACAGGTTCGATGGTGCGCCGGATGTCATCGGGCATCCGCTCTTTATCGGGAATGTCCTGCACACGATCGTCGGCGTGACTCGCGAGGGGTGGCGTGGCCAGCAACCCTATCGCGACGACATCTGGGTGCCGTCTGAATGGATCCCAGGCGATTATCGTTGCTGTTACGAATTCGTTGGGCGACTGGCCCCCGGGCAGTCGCGCCAGCGAGCGTCGGCCGAGCTGACGGTGCTGGCCCGGAAGCGGGTGACGGTGACGGGCACCGGAATGCTCGACCGTGGGTCCAACCAACTGCGCGCGGTGGCGGTGCCTGCCGTCGTCTTGCTGACCGCCGTGCTGCTCCTGCTGACGGGCGCCAACGTCGCTCACCTCCAACTGGCGAGGACCATGGCGCGCAGCCGGGAGATTCGTACACGGTTGGCTCTGGGCGCCGGGCGCAGCCGGATCATCAGGCAGCTCCTGGCGGAAACCTTCACACTGACGCTGGTGGCTGCCCTCGTGGCGATGGCATTGGTCTACGCGCTACTGGACGCCATGATGACCGTGTCCGAAGTGGGGTCCAAGGACGTGTGGATGCCTGATCTCACCGTCTACGCGTACTGCATTCTTGTGTCGTTGACGATGGGCGTCGCGTTCAGTGTGTTGCCGGCGTGGCGGCTGACGCGCACCAGCCTGAATCAGGGTATCGCCCACACCGCAACGCCGGGTCGATTGCGATATAGCCTCGCGTTGCTGACGGGGCAAGTGGCGCTGTCGGTTACAGTGCTCACTGGCGCGGCTCTTCTGACCCGGGCACTGACACACGCCACGCAAGGGGATGCCGGGTTCCCGATCGAAGGATTGGTCGCGGTGTCCTACAGTCGATCCGGACCTTTGGCGGATTCGGCCCCGGCGGCGAGTGCGTTTCGGCAGACCCTCATCGCGGCACTCCAGAGCAGTGGATTGCCACGCACGGCACTGATCGGCCGGTTGCCCTTCATGGGGACCGGCCCATGGACCTACGTGCGGCGCCCAGGAGACCCTGAGTCAAATCGCGTCGCGCTCGAAGTGGTGCCGATGTCAGGAGCGGCGCTCGGCGTGCTCGGAATTGACGTGGTCGACGGTCGAGTACACGCCGACGATCCGGCGGCCGCCGAAGCGATGCTGAACCTCGCAGCGGCCGCACATCTCTTTCCCGGGGAACCGGCGATGGGAAAGTCTTTCATCCATGCCGGCGCCACGTACGTTGTTGTCGGCCTCACGCGGGATGTGTATTACACGATGCGTGAGCGCATCACGCCCATGATCCACATTGCGCCGCCCGCGGTCAGTTATCCGGTGCTTGTCGCGCGAGGTGATGTGCGCGCCGTGGGCGATCAGCTGTCGGCAATCGTGAAGGGCATCGATACCGGCGTCACGGTGCACGCGCAGGCGGTGTCCGACATGATCGCGGCGCGGTTGGGCGACGAACGGGCCGGCGCCAGCGCCGCCAGGGCTGGCAGTGCCCTGGCCCTGGGTCTGGCGGCGTTCGGCATCTTCGGCGTCTTCGGATACATCGTGGAAGAACGCCGGCGGGAAATCGGGATCAGAGTCGCGCTCGGCGCGCGCAGCAGCGCAGTGTTCCGCGCCGTGTTCCGGCCCGCGCGAATCGCGATGGGCGCAGGTCTGGTTGTCGGGCTAGGGTTGTCGCTGTCGATGAGTGCGATGCTCAAAGGCATGCTGTTCGGACTGAGTCCGTTCGACGGAGTCGCGTTCGCGACGGTGGCCGCCATCCTGGTCGTCACAGGCGTCACGGCTACTGCCATCCCTGCGCAACGGGCGCTGCGGGTTGACCCGGCCGTCATCATGAAGGAGCACGAGTAGATTATTGGATCGGCCCGCCCGATTCCGACGATACGTGGTGAGGACGCGCCCGCCGGCCCTACACCGGCGTGTCGTGGCTGTCACGCCCCAGATCGAAGTGCCGGATGGCGGTCATGGCGCTTCGAAGGTCGCCGCGGTGGTCGGGGTGGGCGATTGAGATGAGTGCCGCCGCGCGTTCGCGCAGGCTCTTGCCGAACAGGTTGACCGCGCCATATTCGGTGACGATCCAGTGCACGTGTCCCCGTGTGGTGACCACGCCGGCGCCAGGCTTCAGGGACATGACCAGGCGCGAGACGGTGCCGCGGGCCGCGGTGGACGGCAGCGCGATGACCGGCCGCCCATCGCGCGAGAGGGCCGCCCCGCGCATGAAATCCATCTGGCCGCCGATGCCCGAGTAGATCGAGAACCCGATGGAATCCGCGCAGACCTGCCCTGACAGGTCCACCTCCAGGGCGGAATTGATCGCCACGACCGAATCGTTTTTCCGGATGAGCGCCGTGTCGTTGGTGCGGTCACACGGATGGAATTCCACAAAGGGGTTGTCGTCCACAAAGTCAAAGACCCGCTGCGATCCATTCACGAAGCTGGTGACGGTGCGACCACGATGCACATGTTTGCGCGCGTTGGTGACGTTGCCGGCCAGAATCAGGTCCACCATGCCGTCAGAGAACATTTCGGTGTGGACGCCGAGGTCCTGTCTGTCAGTCAGCCGGCGAAGCACCGCATCCGGGATGGCGCCGATGCCCAGCTGCAGCGTGGCGCCATCGGTCACCAATGCGGCGACGTGGGCGCCGATGGCATCCTCCACCGCGCCAGCGGGCCGGGGCGGATGGCCCGGCAGCGGCCTGTTGGTGGCGATGGACCGGGCGAATCTTGCGAACGGCACGAGGGTGTTTCCGTGCGTCCGCGGCATCTGTGCGTTGACTTCAGCGATGAGCAATGGCGCTGACTGGGCCGCTGCCAGCGCGGCATCCACCGACGTGCCCAGCGTGCAGTAACCGTGGCGATCGGGTGGCGAGACCTGAAGCAGCGCCGCATCGAGCTGGATGCGACCGGACAGGAACAGGGCCGGGATGTCTGACAGGAAGATGGGCACATAATCGGCCCAGCCCTGATTTACAGGCGCGCGGAACGCCGGTCCCGTAAACAGTGACACCGAGCGGAAATGGTCGCGGTGTTCGGGCTCGGCGAAGGCCATCTGGCCTTCCGTGTGCAGGTGATAAATCGTCACACCGGTCAGATCGGCCCGGCGTGCCATGGCGTCAAGCAGCGGCGTGGGTGTTGCCGCTGCGCCATGCACAAAGATCTTCATGCCGGAACGCAGCGGCGTGAGCGCGGCGTTGGCGGAACCCCTGTCAGTCATGGCGCAGCCGCAGGATAGCATTCCGCGGATCAGAGCAGAGGCGACGGCCCGCTCGCCGCGGGCTGACGCGATTCGAGGACGCGGGTAAACGCCTCGCCCGGGCTGCGCGTGTGTGCTCAACTACACAGACGAGGTCGTCGTGTTCTTGACAGCATGGAAGCCACATATGTCTGACCCACGCAATGATGCCCACGCCAAGAAAGTTACCCAGGAGAAAAAGAAGAAGCACGAGCCTGCGGCCGCTCAGTCCGCTGTCCTGAGTGAAGTCACGACGCCAGTATCGTCACCGGCCTTGGCAGGCTCGCTGGAGGTCCTGGCCAAGCTCAAGGACCTGGAGTTCCACTCGCGCGCGCATCTTCAGCGTCTGGCGGAGTTGGGGCTGACGGTCGAGGATGAGTTGAAGCAGAAGGACCTGGCCGCGCCGCTGAGCGAGGTCTATGCCGCGCAAAACGGCGTCCAGACCGCGCTCACCTCGCTCATCGAGGCCTACCAGACGGAGTGTGACCGCCTTCAGGGTTGACGCCCGTGACGGTCGGATGCGCATGAGGATGGGTGTGTATCTCGCGTGTGTGGCCGTCCTTGCGGCCGGGTGCGGAGATCCGTACGCGGGCGCCAGCGCCCTGCAGGCCCAGAAGGCGCAACTGGAGCGTGAACTTGAAGGATTGCGACAGTCGGCGGCGCTGCTCAGCAGGGGCGAGAGTCTCATCCCGGCCTCCGACGTGGTGGTAGCCATTCAAGAGACACTCGTTCAGGGACTCATCGCGCGGCTGCTCCCCATCGACATCGCGGTTGCGCCATACCGGATGGCGCTCACCTCTGTCGACGTGGGGTTCAAAGGCGTGCCCACTGTGCAACTGCGCGGCATTGTGAGCCGGGACGGATTGCCGGGAATTGCCGTGGCGGTGCGACTGATTGGGGCGCTGAGCCGCATCGAGGTCGATACGACCACCTTCACGTTGAGAGCCCGGATCGCCGCCGACCACCTCGACATCGAGTCCACAGCCGGTGTCGGGGCCTTGTTCAGCGGGTCGTCACTGGATGATGTGGCCGAGCTGCTCCGGGCTGAACTCGAGGCGCAATTGCCGGTCGTCGAAATGCCGGTGCGCGTACGAGAAGACATCCTGATTCCCGCCGTCACAGACGGTCCTGTGCAACTGGCCGCCGTGCGATTTCCCGTGAAGGCGTCGGTCTCCCGGGTGTTTGCGGCACACGGACGGTTGTGGATTGGCCTGCACGTCGAGGTGACTCCTGCCGGCAAGGGGAGGCCTTGACCCGCCGGCGCGTCGCAGGACTCGTGGCGGTGACGGCCGTGGGCGCGACGCTCGTGACGACGTGGCTGATGATCGCCCGGTCACGCGGGGGACACCGGACGATCACGACACTGCAGGCTGATGTGGTGACCCTCACCGCTGAGCGCGATCGACTTCGCGCAGAGGTTGTCAGCGGGGTCACGCTCGATTACCGGTTGACAGGCGGCCCGGACAAACCGCTGCGCATCGGCATCCCAACCGACCTGGCGCGGACGCTCGTGTCAACGCTCGTCGCCGGCGTGACGGAGCATGTGTCGCTCACCCTGGCCAATATCCGCGTTCGGAAAGTGGGCCAGATCCGCAGGGTGGTGACCCTGGGTAATTTTGACCTCACGACCACCGTGAAGCAGGTCAACGCCAAGCTGGCCGCCGGCGCCCCGGACCTCCAGTTTGGCGGCAACCAGATGCAAATGGTGATGCCAGTGCGCGTGGAATCGGGCACGGGTTCAGCCGAGATCGACTTCCGTTGGTTCGCGCGCGGAATCAGCGGCGCCGTGTGCGGCGACATGTCATTGCTGGAGGTCGTCACCGGCACCGTCACTCCGTCGGCCTATCGCCTCTCGGGTACGCTGCAGCTGTCCACCGGGGACGAGGCGATCGTCGTGACCCCGCGCATGCCGGCGCTTCGGATTCGCGTGCGTGTGGTGCCCTCAAAGGCTTCATGGGATCTCGTGCAGAAGGCACTCGACTCAAAGACGGGCCTTTGCGGATTCGTGATCGACCGGGCGAACATTCGCGAAGGGCTTGAGGGCATGCTCGCCAGAGGTTTCAGCGTGCGCCTGCCGACCGAGAAGTTGCGGCCCGTGGCCGTGCCGATCGGGTTCGCCCAGACCGTGATGGTGCGCGATACGCCTGTGCAGATCGGGGTCAAGGCTGACGGCCTCCTGATCACGAGCGACATGATCTGGCTGGGTGCTGACGTGACTCTCGCCACGCTGCCACCCGCCGTGCCGGCCCGCGGTGGCTCGGGGCCAAAGTAGCGTGTCCCGAACCCGCAGTGCAATCAGCGCCCTGTTGCTGCTGGTGGTCCCCGCTGTGGCGTCTGGACAGACCATCACATCGCCTGCGCCTGGCAGCACGACGGTGATCACACCCTGGAAGGAATAGGCCACCCACGAGCTGCGCGATGCGTGGGACATGAACACGCGTACGGACATCGGGTTCTTTACCTGGGGCATCGACAACCCGGCGTCGAACATGACGGGCAGGAAGATGACGACCGATGCGTACGCCCACTCGGTGTTCACTGGCACACCCGCGAGCGCAGATCCGTCCTTCTTCCTTCTCGACCCGTTGTTCACCTCAGGCGCGCAGCTGGGCAAGGTGGGAGCAAGCTATCCCATCAACACGAATCTGCCGGCGGGAAGTGCTGCCGGTCACGATCTCGTTCGTTTCGCGTTCGGGCACGATGTAGGGCGTCCCTTCAGGGGCGCCATTTGGACTGGACTCGGGACCCCGGTCGGCACGATTATGTCCGGCATGGATCTCAAGAGTTGCGTTGAACACTACGGCGGCATCGCGGTCATTCGCGGCAATGAAACCGTGCGCTCGTGGAACGGCATCCAATATCAGGCAGGCCTGTCCGCGAAGAACGTCAACGTCAAACATCTGTCAATGAACGTGGCAACCGTGCCGCCCGGCGGTGTCGCCTACGCCCACGTTCACGTCGGATTCGAAGTGATGCTCTACATCCTGAGTGGCCGGGTCCGTCACGAGTTCGGCGATCGGCTCACACAGTCTGTCGAAAACGGTGCCGGCGATTTCATCTATATCGAGCCAGGCGTGCCGCACGAGGTGTTCAACCTGAGCGACACTGAACCTGTCGTCGCCGTGGTCGCGCGTTCTGACGCCGACGAATGGGCACACATCGCCGCCTATGACAGGACGACGGGGCTGATGGGAGATGTTGTGGACTCTTGATCGGGGGCTGGCCCTACCATCGCCAGGAGGGCGTGCCGGGTTTTCCCGAGCGAGGCAGGAGCCTTACCGTGAGATGTCGCGCTCAGTTCCGGGCGTGATAGAAACGGAAAAACGCCGTGATGACCAGTTCGACTTCGACCGCCGCCGCCCCCATTCCGCAACCAGCGCCCGTTGAGGCCCGTCCCCTCTTCAGCGGCGGCGTGGTGGCGTCCACCTGGTTCGCCTTCGTCCACCTGCTGCTGAACCTGCCGCTTGGGCTGGTCTACTTCACGCTGCTCGTCACCAGTGTTTCGCTGGGCACCGGGCTGCTGATCACGCTTATTGGCATCCCCATTCTCATTGCGACTGGCTGGATGGTTCGCACCATGGGCAACATCGAGCGCGCGCGCATGAATGGATTTCTGGGCACGGCGCTGCGGGATCCGTACCGTCACGCGGCCCCCGAGACCGGCTGGATCGCTCGGCTGGCGGCCATCGGCAAGGACCCCGCCACATGGCGAGACTTCCTGTTCCTGATGTTGCGCCTGCCCGTGGGCATCTTCACGTTCACGGTGAGCATAGCCACCTGGGCAGTGGCGGGTGGCCTGCTGGCATCGCCAATCAGTTACTGGTTTGGCGTGTTCCGGCTGCAGTTTGGCCACTGGGTCTTCGACGGACCGCTGGCAGTGATGCTTGCCACGTTCGGCGGCGTGCTGATGACGATTCTCGCCTTCGGAGTGACTCGGGGACTGGCCCGGCTCGAGGGCGTGCTGGCCGCGGCGCTCCTTGATGCCTCACCCGACGAACTGCGGCGCCGGGTCGCCGACATTGCCGGCAGCCGGACGCGTTCGATGAGCGCCGCGGACGAGGAGCGTCGCCGGCTGGAGCGCGATCTTCACGATGGCGCCCAGCAGCGCATCGTGTCGCTGGCAATGACGCTGGGACTTGCGCAGCAAAAACTCGCCACCAACCCCGAGCAGGGCGCACGACTGGTGGCCGAGGCCCATGAAGAGGCCAAGCGTGCGCTGCAGGATCTTCGGGATCTGGCGCGCGGGCTGCACCCGGCCGTGCTGACCGATCACGGCCTCGAAGCCGCGTTGCCGGCACTGGCGGCCCGTTGTCCGATTCCCACGCGCGTGGACGTCGCCGTGTCTCCCCGGCCAATTCCCGCCGTCGAATCCGCGGCCTACTTCGTCGTCGCCGAAACGTTGACGAACGTGGCGCGCCATTCCGGGGCCAACAACGTGCAGGTGACGGCGCGTCGTGACCAGGACCTACTGACGATCGACGTGCGCGATGACGGGAAGGGTCACGCACAAGTGGTTCCCGGCGGAGGGCTGGCCGGACTCACCGATCGCGTTGAGGCGCTCGATGGCCGCTTGTCGGTATCGAGTCCCCAGGGCGGGCCCACCGTTGTGCATGTGGAGATTCCTTGCGGGTCGTGATCGCCGATGACTCCGTGCTACTGCGGGCCGGGCTCGAGCGCCTGCTCGTGGATGCGGGGTGGCAGGTGGCGGCGTCTGTAGGTGACGCCCCTGCCTTGATGGCGGCGGTGCAGCAACATCAGCCTGACGTTGCGATCGTGGACGTTCGTATGCCGCCGGGATTCTCAGATGAGGGGCTGCGCGCGGCAGTGGCACTGCGTCGATCGGCGCCGAACCTGGGAGTGCTCGTCCTGTCGCAATATGTGGAAGAGCCCGCCGCGCAGGAACTGCTGGCGATGGGCGCGCGCGGCGTGGGTTACCTGCTGAAAGATCGCGTCGCTGATGTCGCAGAGTTCATCGAGGCCGTCGGCCGGGTCGCGCGCGGCGGCACGGCGCTCGACCCGGAGGTCATCGCTCAAGTGATGGCCCGGCGCCGGCGTGAAGACCCGCTGGCGCCCCTCACGCCCCGCGAGCGCGACGTGCTGGCCTTGATGGCCGAAGGACGCAGCAACGGCGCGATCGCGGAACGCCTGGCCATCGGCGAGGGTGCCGTGGAAAAACACGTCGGTCACATCTTCTCTAAACTCGCCCTCGAGCCTGACGACTCCGACCATCGGCGGGTTCTTGCCGTGCTCGCATTCCTGAAGGCGTGATCAGGCTTTACCAAGTGGCGAGGGCCGGCGCAGCATGGCTATCTCATGGCAACAGTGATGGCTAGCCGCGCCGGGTTTGAAGGGCGTTACCCGGTGCGTGGGCTGACGACCGCTTCGGCGCCCCGTGGTTCGCGGAACGGCTGTATCGGAATCGGTGCGTACTCGACATCGAGAATTTCGAGCGGCTCGGTTTTCTTCGGCGCGCGCAAGACCACGCGATCACCCGGGCTCGACTTCATCAGCGCCAGCGCCAGCGGCGACCGCCAGCTGATATAGCGGCGGTTCAAGTCCACTTCGTCGATGCCGACGATCGAGATGGTGTGTTCGGTACCCGAGGCATCTTTGTATGTGACGGTCGCGCCAAAGAACACGCGGGCAGCGCTCGATGCCGGACGCGGCGCCGCGGGATCGATGACTTCGGCTGCATCGATGCGTTTCGACAGGAAGCGAATCCGCGAATCGATCTGGCGCAGCCGCCGTTTGCTGTAGAGATAGTCGGCGTTCTCACTGCGATCCCCGTTGCTGGCGGCCCACGAAACAACGGCGGTAACCGCCGGCCGCTCCCGGTTCATGAGGAAGCGATGCTCATCCTTCAGCCGCTGGAACCCTGCGGACGTGATGTAGTTCTTCCGTTTCGGCCCAGGCTTGTCGCGAACAGGTTCTCTCAGTGGCCGCTTTGCTCTCATGCTTCGATCCTGCTAGGGGGGACAGCTAGTCTAGTGCGTGAGGCCGTAAATGATGGCGTTGACGCCCAGTTTGTAAGCTTCGTTCGTCTGATCGATCGGCCGCAGGCCGCGCCCCGACCACTCCCAGAACTGTGAAATGTCCGTGTTGTAGTTGATGAACACCTGCATGCGTTTCGCCGGGTCGTTGTCCTCGAACACGCCGCGGAAGATGGGCTGGCCCGCATTGTAGGCTTGCGGAAAAATGTCCAGTGACTTGATCGTGAAGAACTGGCTGAAGAGCGGATGCGACAGGTCGAGGTCAATGAACTTCGCCTTCGGCATCACGCGCTGCATGTTGTCCGCAAACTGCGCCCACCCGCGGCCGCCCCGCCACTCAGCCGTCTTGAAGTCATCCACGATGAGGAACCCGCCCTTATCGAGGAAGGCGCGCAGATTGCCAGCCTCCTTGTCGGTCATCTGCCACCAGCTGACTTCGATGATGTAGAGCACCGGGTATTTGAAGATCTCAGGATCTTCGAGCGAGAGGACATTGGTCTGACGATGGCCGGTCACGCTTGTGACCGACTCGAGGATCTGCATGAGATTCTGCTCGGACGTGGGGTAGCCGTGTGACCACGCGGGCTGTCCGCGATACCAGTAACCGCCGGGCAGCGTCTCGTAGGTCAGTCTCACCATTGCGAAGCGGCCGTCGTACGGAATGTTAATTGCGGTCTGGACGCGGCCGCCCAACGCCGAGTCGAAGCCGCCGAATCCGCCTCGCTGCGCAAGCGCCAGTCCGGCAATCAGCAGCAGGCCGGTGGCGGCAGCGACGCGCACCTTCATGAAAGAAAGCATAGTCCGATTGACATCCGCCAGTCACACGGCAACGATCGCGGTATGCTCCGCGGACTGGCTCTGGCGATCGTGGTTCTGATGATCCCGGGCACGGTCGCGGTCCCGGCGCAGAGCGTCCTTCACATCAAGGTCCTCCTCGCTGACAGCCATGGACAGCCGATACCTGTGCCGCGCCACAGGTTGCAGATCAGCGACAACCCGGCCACCGCATTGCCTCGGCGTGTCGTCACCTCACTCGAAGGCACGGTTGATGTGCGACTGCCGCCTGGCAACTACACGGTGGAGTCCGAGCGTCCGGTGTCTTTCGGTGACGGCAAGTCCTACCAGTGGGCCGCGGTTGTGGACCTTGTGAACGGCCGGGACGCGGTGCTGGAGCTGACGGGAGCAAACGCCGAGATCGGCATCGCCACGGAGCCGCCAGTGCCAGCGCCGCCCATCGCGGTGGACCCGTCTTCGGTGTTGGCCCGGTGGCAGGACAGTCTCGTGGCGATTTGGACCGCAACCGCGTACGGGTCCGGCTTCCTCGCTGATTCGAAGGGCCTGATTGTTACTGACCTGCAGGTGGTGGGCGCTGCCACGTCGGTCGAAGTACAACTCTCGCCGAGTGTCAAAGTGGAGGGCATCGTCATCACCTCGGATGTGATGCGGGGTCTTGCGCTGGTCAGCATCAATCCATCGGTTGCGGTATCCGCAAAGTTACCGCCGCTCGAGTGCGACCAGCCGTCAGAACCGGTGGCCGTGGGCCAGGAGGTCACCGCTCTTGAGGCACCGCTGGGACGTTCGCGAGGCACCAGCGCCGGTTCGGTGACGAGCGCCCTGCCGAATGTCATTGATGCCGATCTTGGCTCCAGCACCGGTGGCTCAGGCGGACCAGCATTCGCCCCGAACGGCCGGCTGATCGGAATCACTGCGCTGGTGCCGGCGCGCGATGGAGAGCGGCCTGGTCGCACCCGCGTCGTGCGCGTCGGGCGGGTCTGCGAGTTTCTGGCTGCCGCCGCAGACAAGATCAAGACGACACCGCCGCCTTCGCCCACGCACCTTCCCGTGGAGTCGCCGAAGCCGTTCGCCTTCGACTCGGCGGCGGCCGGCGCCGGGGGTCGTGCGGCCAATCCCGGTCTCTATCGCCTGGCGTCCTCGGACTTCGACGTCGTCTTCATCACGCCTGTCCAGCTCAGGGCCTCACAAGCGCCAACCAACTTCGGCAACTGGTCCGAGTACGTGGAGGGCACACCTCCAGTGCTGCTGATTCGCGTGACGCCCAAGTTCGAAGAGGGGTTCTGGACCAAGGTGGCGCGTGGAGCGGCGATGACTCAGGGCATGTCGATTCCGCCGATCAAGCGCCCCACATCGAATTTCGCGCGGATGCGGGCGCTGTGCGGCGACGCCGAAGTCGCGCCCGTGCATCCCTTCAAACTCGAGCACCGGCTGTCCCAGAAGGACACGCTCATCGAAGGCCTCTACGTGTTCGACCCAGGCGCACTGACGCCGTCGTGCGCGAAAGTAACGCTCCAGCTGTTTTCGGAAAAAGAGCCGCGCAAAGCCGACACTGTTGTCATCGATGCGAAGGTCATTCAACAGATCTGGCAGGACTTCGCAGAGCTGCGTAGGGCGTCCCTTCAGGGGCGCCAGGCTTTAGAACTTGAACAGGTCGTCAAACGCCTTGCGGTTGCTGGTGGGCGGCGTTGAACCCGTGTCGCGCTCGACGGTGTAGCGGGGTGCGAACAGCGCGCACGCGTTGGCCGAGTCTTTCGGACTCACGCGAGCGCGAATGACCTGGCGGCACTCGAATGTCGCGCCTGGATCGAACGATGCGCACTGAATACACGCGTGCAGATCGACGCCGCACTTGCCGCACTTACTGAGCAGCGCCACGTCGGGTGCTTCGACGTTGCCGCAGCGGCTGCACCTGAAGGCCTCGCGAAAGCCGGGCAGGTTGGGCACCTTCGGATCACGCGGCAAGCGCGGGTCGCGCGCCTCGCCAGGGTGTTTCGGACCGTTCGACGGCCCTCGCTGGGGGCGCGAAGAATCCTGGTAGCCATGTTGCCGGTACTTGCGGTCGTCAGACATCTTCGTGCGCGCTCCGTTCTACTTGCGTCGTGTCTTGCCCCGGCTTTTATCCACGGCCAGGTGATGTGCCGACTTCAGGATTTCCGCCAGCTCCTCCCAGTCGCATACGTCATCCAGCCACACCCCAATCCAACCACTGACGCCGACGTACGGCGGCACAAAGAAGCGATCGGGCGCCGTGCGCACCATGCGCTCCTGGCGTCCGGGCGCCGCGAAGAGCCACACGGAATGGCGGCCTCGACCATGGTGGTTTGACGCATCCGCGAACGTCGCGAAGGTCCGCTTGGGCGACCAGAACGTGGGCGCACCATGCGACACCGTTTCCTTCGCATCCGGCAACGAGAGGCAAATCGTGCGCAGCCTCGTAAGTGCACGCGGGTGAGAGGGCGTTGGCATGCTTTCACGTGGGGGATGACGCGGCGCAAACGAAGTCCCGGTCCGGTCGATACCACGGCAGGTTGAACGCGCCGTACGTCTGGCCGAGCGCATCGACATGGGACTGCACCGCATGCTGACGCCAGTCGTGAATCATCGCCGCGCTGTCCCTGGAGGTGTTCCAGGTGTTCGCGTCGTCAGCCTTGAGGGTCCTTTCGCCGATGAAGCGTTCCGCCCGGCCCTCCCATGTCAGCCCTGCGAACCTAAACATGGTCTTGAATGAATCCAGGCAGTCAGTGCAGAGGGTCTCGTACATGACCACCTGGTGCGGACCGTATTGCGCCAGCGCATCCAACGCCTGACGTAGTGCGCGGCCCTGAATTTCGCCGTTCCTGGCCCAGCTGTCACCATCTGCTGCGAGCCAGCCTTTCCGCTGCCAGCTGAGCGCGACTGCTGCGGGATTTCGGACCAGCAGGATGACCCGCGGTGAGTAGTGTTCGAGGTGCCAGGCGCACGCAAGTGGATTGACCTCCTTGATGACTACGCGCCTGGACAGGCGATGTGCCAGGGCCCAACGCTCGGGAAAACGAACTATCGTGGGCTCAAAGTCCGGCCATCCCGCGTAGGCCTTGCTGGCCAGCCTCTGGTAGCGTTCATCAAGATCAGGGCGATCAATAGCGAAGACCGTGCCGAGTTCATGGAACAGGCGATCGCTCTGCGTCACCGGCTCGCGAAGATACAACGCATCAACCGCGCAACCCAACGCTTCGCCCACCCAACTTGAACCGCTGCGCGGTAGTGATAGCACCAGTGTCGCTGGCTGGCGGGTGCGCAGGACGCGGGTCAGCCACCGGCTCCAGGGGGCATGTCCCGCCCAGGGAACTGGAGCATGCCCCTGTCTGGTCTCTGCTTCTTTGGCCTTTGCCGTGAGCGCCACTTGGATAGCCTACAAGTGATAACGCTCCGGAGGCGAAGAACGAACGCCCGGTCTCGACCGGGAGAGGAATACTCTCAGGGAGCTTTGACGTCCCGCAGTTTGCGCAGGATTCGGTCTTCGATCCAGTGTGAATCCCACCATTCGATGGGATTGACCATTCGTCCGGATACGAGCATCGTGTAGTGGAGGTGATCGCCTCCGGCCATGCCTGTCATGCCGCTGCGCCCCAACTCCTGCCCCTTGTCCACCATTGCGCCTACGGCAACACCAATCGAGGACAGATGGCCGTATAACGACTGCACACCCATTCCATGATCGAGGATCACGGCGTTGCCGTAGATGCCCAGTTCAGCGGCAAACAACACCCGGCCGCGATTGGCCGCGACGATGGGTGTGCCGGCGTAGGAGGCAAGATCGAACCCGAGATGCGTTTGCTGATCGACTTCTTTGCCCCGGTAGATGTAGGTCCGCCGATCGGCGAACGCAGACTCCACGGCGCTGTTGGTGAACGGATGAAACACTGCGCCACGCCATAACAACGTTCGGTCGGTCCCGGAGGCCTGTGCGGCAATCGTCGCGTTGTTCTTCTGCCGGAGTTCCCGGTTGATCACCAGGAACTTCTCCAGCGTCGTGCCGGTTGGCGTCACGTCCTTCGTGCCCGCGAGGATGGCGGGCACCACTCGATCGAGGAATGCGTCGGACAGCTCGATTCGACTTTGCCTGGCCGGCTTCGGAAACACCCGCCGCTCGAACGCGACGTCCACGGCATTTCCGGTTTCATCTCGCGCGAAGACGCGCATCGGCGTGTCGACCGCTTGATCGTGCAGCAGTGCAAAGAACGCCACGCGCAGTGAAGGGTCCGTGATGGTGACGCCTTCAGCTTCAAGGCCGGCGGCGGGGTAGCCGGGGTACTCAAGATCGCCGATGCGAACACCGGATACCACGTCGGCCGGCTCCGCGCGATAGACGATCATTTCGCTGCCGCCGACGTTGATGTAGTGATGTGTGGATAGCACCGTGACGCGCGGCCGTTCCAGGCGCACTTCCACATCCCGCGTCGTTTGGGACGAGACGGTGCGCAGCCCCCAGAGCACTGGCCGCGAAGCGGTCACCACCAGCCGGGCCGGGCCGGTAGCCAGAGCGGGGACGCTGGCGCGGCCAACGGTGGTCGCAACGGCCGCCTTGCCTTGCGCATCGATCGAGACCCCAGCCGCGTCAGCGACGAGCGTCGTTGCCGTCCCCTTCTGCTCGAACGCCACGGTGAGCGCCGACAGCTGGCCACCCGGCACCGTAATCGCGAGCCGCACGGGTGTCTCGATGCCGACGAACTTCTGCGGCTGGGCGATCTCGATGAACGGCCCGGCCGCGCTGCCGGCGATCACCCACGCGATGCCGCCACCTGCCGCAATCAGTCCAAGAACGATCAGCAACTTGCGCATGGAAGCCATGATAGTACGGCTTCACCCCTCGACACGCTCCGCGCGCGGCACTGACTGCAGAATCGAGGAAATCGTTGACACGTCTCGTTCGAACAGCGAGGGCTGTTCAGGATCGCTGAAGAGCACCGCAACGTCGTCCGGAGCAAAGGCGCGCGCAAGTCGCGAGGCGAAGTTGTCTCTCAAGACGCGAACATAGTGCTCGACATCGTAGTCGCCAGTGTCCAGCCACTCAGTCGTGGCGTACGCCTCGTCATCGAGTTCCGGCACCACTCCCCCCAAGCCTCCCGCGGTCCGGTACACACGCACGCGATCGCCAGCTCTCCATGAGCGGCGCTGGCTCGAAAGGATGGCTTCGTAAGAAAGTTCCCGGCGTGTGGCGCGTATCGCCTCGTATTCTTCAGGCGACTTGGTCAGACGCACGCGCGAGGACACCTCATAAGTGGGCAGCGTGCGGCGGCGCAGTGCAAAGACGCAGTCGAGGTATGCCTGCCGGACGCCCGGCACATCTCCAGTGAGCAGGCACGTGATAGCGCGACGCAGGAAGGCTCCGCCGAACGGCTCCGCCCGGCTCGAGCGAAACGCCACGCCGCGAAGAAGGAGGC
>JBKJJZ010000017.1:0-4201 GCA_046597705.1 Vicinamibacterales bacterium
GCCGTGAATTGGCGCGGCTAAAGCCACGCCCTACGTACCACAGGCAAGTGAAAACGGCTCTAGTGTCCCGAGTTAGAAGTTTGTAAACATTTAATCGGTGTCCGATTGCCGATTAGCGGCGCCCAGCGCCTCCAGCACCTCGCCCCTGCGCGTCACGTCGACTGGGTGGTCTGCGCGCGAAGCGGCTTCGCCGGCCCCAGCGGGTGCTCGGCGACTGTGAATGACGAGCAGCAGGCCGAAGATTTCGCGGACCCAGCCACGGAGGGTGGGCAGCGTAGGCCGCAGGATCGCAACCCAGTCACGCGCGTCCGTGACCGGCGGAACGACATCGCCATCAATTTGTTGATTCTCTCGAACGCTTTTGCCGTGATCCCTCTGGACTACGGCGCACTCCTTGGTGCGCAGCTCCTGTTGCTTGTGGCCGTCCTCCCAGAGATGAGCGGGCGGCCTGCATCGCTCCGCGGATCCCGACGGGACTTCCACAAACGAAAGGGACATCGCGGTCTCTCTTGATAGGATCAGGAGGCTTCAATCCGCATCCATGCCGCTCCTGACACTCGATCACCTCTCTACGGCCTTCGGCCATGTGCCTCTGCTCGACGATGCATCGCTGCAGATCGAGCCGGGCGAGCGGATAGCCATTGTCGGACGCAACGGCACAGGAAAGTCCACGCTCCTGAAAATTATTGCGGGTGACCTCGACCCCGATGCGGGAACAGTCTGGCGAGGCCCGGGCGTCAAGGTGTCGCGGCTGCCACAGGACGTCATCGAGGAGACGGTCGATACCCGGACGACTGCCGAAATCGTCGCCGAGGGCGTCCACGGACTGGACGAAGAGGAATGGCAGCGTGGCCTGCGCGTGGACCAGATCATCGACCGGCTCGGACTGGATCCGGACGCGCGCGTGCACGAGTTGTCTGGCGGATGGCGGCGCCGGGTCTGGCTGGCACGCGCCCTGGCCGCGCAGCCCGATGTGCTGTTGCTTGACGAACCCACGAACCATCTCGACATTGAAGCCATCACCTGGCTTGAAGGCGTCATCGAACAGCATTCCGGCGCGGTGGTCTTCGTCACGCACGACCGCGCGTTCCTGCAGCGCGTGGCCACCCGGCTGGTGGAACTCGACCGCGGACACCTGACCTCGTATGCCACCGACCCATCGAGCCGCGCCACGATGCCGGTCTACGACGAGTACCTCAAGCGCAAGGAAGAAGCGCTGGCCGTTGCCGAGATCGCCCATCAGAAATTTGATAAGCGACTGGCGCAGGAAGAGGTCTGGCTGCGTCAGGGCATCAAGGCGCGACGCACGCGGGATGAAGGCCGAGTAAAAGCGCTGATGCAGATGCGCACCGACCGTGCCGCGCGACGCCAGGCCATTGGCTCTGTGCGACTGATGATGGAAGCCAGCGAGCGAACCGGGAAGCTGGTCTTCGACGTGAAGGACATTTCGAAGACATATGGGTCCAGGGTCCAGGCGCCCGTGATCGCCGGCTTCTCCACCCGGATCATGCGAGGCGATCGCATAGGCGTACTCGGCCCGAATGGAGCGGGAAAGACCACGCTGCTCAAGATGCTTGTCGGCCAACTGGCGCCAGATACGGGCACCGTTGAAATCGGCACCAACGTCCAGATCGCGTACTACGACCAGCAGCGCGAGCAGCTGGATCCCGAGCGCACCGTCGTGGACACGGTGGGCGACGGCAACGACGTGGTCACCGTCGGCGGACGCAGCCGGCATGTGCACGGCTACCTCCAGGACTTCCTGTTCCCAGCGGCTCGCGCGCGCTCCAAGGTCAAGGCGCTGTCGGGCGGCGAGCGCAATCGCCTGTTGCTGGCGCGCCTCTTCACGCGACCCGCCAATGTCCTGATACTCGACGAGCCGACCAACGACCTCGATATTGAAACGCTGGAACTGCTCGAGTCACAGCTCGCGGACTTCGACGGCACCGTCCTGATCGTCAGTCACGACCGCGCCTTCCTCAACAACGTCGTCACCAGCACGCTCGCGTGCGAGGGCGGCGGCGTGGTCCGGGAGTACGTGGGAGGCTACGACGACTGGGTCAGGCAGAGCCGGCAACCGCTGCCGGCGTCGACTTCGGGCGAAGCCCAGCCGAAGCAGCCGGCGGTCGTTCAATCGCCGGCTACGAAGGCGGTCAAGAAGCTCACTTATAAGGAACAACGCGAGCTTCAGGCGCTGCCTGTCCAGCTCGAAGCATTGGAACAGCGCATCGCCGGGCTCGAGGCCGACATCGCCGGCGAGGGCTTCTATCGCAAAGGCGCGGAGGCCATTCACGCGACCTTGGAACAGCTCGAGCAGCAGCGCGCGATCCTTTCCACCACGTACGCCCGCTGGGACGAGCTGGATTCAAGGGGACGGGTGTGATTTCCACAGGGTCGCTGCACTTAACGAGACCCTGTGGAAATCAGACCCGTCCCCCTATTGTGGAAACCCCCGCCTGCGAAACAACGGTCGCGCGACGGCCATCAGAATCAGCACTGCGCCAAAGGTGCAGACGATGGTGGCGCCGGTGGGCAGATCCCACAACACCGAGAAGTACATCCCCAGCATCGACGTGACCACGCCCATCACCCAACCCACGGTGAGACGGACGCCGACCTTTTCGGAATACAGCATGCCCGCCACTGACGGCACAATCAGATAGCAGAAGACCAGAAGCACTCCGGCAATCGCCACTGAGCGCGTGACCACCACGCCAAACGACGCATAGAAGAGAAAGTCCCAGAACCGTACCGAGATGCCAGACGCCTCGGCGGCTTCCGGGTCCAGCGAAATCTGCAGGAAGCGCTTGCGGAAGATGAAGTGAAAGGCGCCGATCACCACGTAGATGCCGGCGGTCTTCCACACTTCGTTCCACGACACCGACAGGATGTTGCCTACCAGCATGTCCTTGAGATGCTCGCTCTCGCCGGTGGACTGGCTCATTGCCACGATGACGGCGGCCGATGCCACGGCGTACGAAATGCCGATGATCGCCTCCTGCGGGACGCGGGCCTTCTTGCCTTTGATGATCGAAAAGATTGCGGCACCAATGAAGGTGAATCCCAGGCTCATCCAATACACACTGGGGCTGTGCGGGTCTCCGCCGAAGGCCGGAACCAGCAACGCGAGTGTGGCGCCCAGTGAGGCGATCTGTGCGAGGGACAGATCGACAAAGATGACGCCGCGCTCCACCACGTGCAGGCCCAAGTAGGCGTGGATGCCCGCAATGATGAGGCTGGCCACGATGGCCGGCGCCAGGAATTCGACAATACTCCAGTCCATCGCGGCGCTACTTTCCGGCCCTGGACAAGGTCGTGATCAGCAGGTTGATGTTGAAGTCAAAGAGCTTGATGTAATCCTCCGCGCCAGGTACGCCGCCCACCGATGGCGCCATCACCAGTACCTGAGCGCCGGTCTGATCGGCAATCTGCTTCGGCGTCTTCGAGTCGAAGTACGGCTCGATGATAATCACCTTGACCTGCTGTCTCTTCATCTCCGCGATGAGGTCAATCGTGTGCGACGGCGAGGGCGGTACGCCGGGCTTGGGTTCCACGTAGCCGATCACGTTCAACCCAAATCGATCCGTGAAGTTCGGCCACGATCGGTGATAAGTCACCACCTTGGTTCCCTTGTAGGGCGCCATGGCCGCGTCCCAGCGTCGTTCGGCCACCGCGAGCCGTTTGTCGAAATCGTCGTAGCGCTGCGCGTACGTGGCCTGGCCAGCCGAGTCCAACTGCGTCAGACGGTCGCGTATCGCGCGCGCCATGGCGCGGCCGTTGCCGGGGTCGAGCCAGTAATGCGGGTTGCCGGACGGATGGACGTCACCCATCGCGCGCGTCAGCTGCCCCGTCGGTATCTCGAGAATCTTCACGCCGGCTGAGGGATCGAGGTAGCCGGCTGAGCCGACCTGGATTTTGGAATTGCGGCTGTTGTTGATGAGCGGCGGCAGCCAGCCGATTTCCAGTTCGCGGCCGACGACAATGAGCAGGTCCGCGCGGCTGAACTTCAGGATAAAGCTCGGCTTGGCCTCGACGAAATGTGGGTCCTGATACCCACGCGCGATGGCGTCAACGGTCACGCGATCGCCGCCGACTTCACGGGCCAGCGAAGCCAGATCTTCCGTGGTGGCCACAACCTTCAGTGGCGCAGCCGCAGCCGACATGACCTTCGCAGGTGGCATTGCCTCCTGCTAAGGTCATG
>JBKJJZ010000027.1:0-4396 GCA_046597705.1 Vicinamibacterales bacterium
AGCGACGCCCTACGTACTGCTGGCCATCGGCGCCGCTAAAGCGACGCCCTACGTACTGCTGGCCATCGGCGCCGCGACGGCGACGCCCTACGCACAGCAGCCGCTCCCCGCGAGCAGCGTCCTTGTATTCGCCGCCGCCTCGCTGCAGACCTCGCTCGACCAGCTCATCGCCCCCATCCAGCGCGCCACCGGCGTGACCGTGCGAGTCTCCTACGCGGGCAGCTCCGCGCTGGCCCGGCAGATCGAAAGCGGCGCGCCTGCCGACCTGTTCATCTGCGCCGATCTCGACTGGATGGACTACCTTGCCGGCAAGCAGCTGATTCGAACAGACTCGCGCGTGAACCTGCTCGGCAATCGACTGGTGCTGATCGCGCCGGCCGCGCAGTCGATCACGCTAAAGATCGAGCCAGGGTTCGCACTGGCTGCGGCACTGGGCCGCGATCGCCTGGCGCTTGCCGACCCAGCAGCGGTGCCGGCCGGCAAGTATGCGCGCGCCGCACTGACCAGCCTTGGCGTGTGGAATGCCGTCGCCAGCAAGATCGCCGCGGCCGAAAACGTCCGCGCCGCCCTGCGACTGGTCTCGCGCCGCGAGGCGCCCCTCGGCATCGTCTATTACACCGACGCCATCGCCGACCCCAACGTCCGCATCGTCGACACCTTTCCCGCGTCCACGCATCCAGCCATCGTCTATCCCGCGGCGCTGACGTCGGTAGCCTCGCCTGCTGCGGCGAAGGTACTGGACTACCTGAAGTCGAACGCCGCCCAGAACGTGTTCGTGGCGCAAGGCTTCTCCAGGAACTGAGCGTGACCGACGCCGAGCTTGAGATCATCTGGCTGAGTCTGAAAGTGGCCGGCGTGGCCACGCTTGCGACCGCGGTGCCGGCGGTTGCGGTGGCGTGGCTGCTGGCACGCAGCCGTTTCTGGGGCCGGAGCTGGGTCAACGTGCTGGTGCATCTGCCGCTTGTTGTGCCGCCGGTTGTGACCGGCTACTTCCTGCTGCGAGTGTTCGGCCGGCATGGATGGGCGGGCGAATGGCTGGAGCGCTACCTGGGTCTGCAGTTCTCATTTCGATGGACCGGTGCCGCGCTTGCCGCAGCCGTCATGTCGTTCCCGCTGGTCGTGCGCGCGGTGCGCCTGGGCATCGAGAACGTGGATCAGCAGATCGAAGAGTCGGCGTCCACGCTGGGCGCGGGTCCGTTCTGGGTCTTTCTCACCATCACGCTGCCACTGGCGCTGCCCGGTGTTCTGGCGGGCTTGATCATCGGATTCGCGAAGGCGCTGGGCGAGTTCGGCGCAACGATCGCATTCGTCTCGAACATCCCCGGCGAAACCCAAACGCTGGCACTCGCGGTCTTCACGCAACTCGAACGGCCAGGCGGCGATGCGGCCGCGATGCGACTGGCGCTGATCTCAGTGGCGATCTCCGTGATCGCGCTCGGCGTGTCCGAAGTTCTGGCGCGGTCGTTCAAGCGGAGCCAGTCATGAGCCTCACGCTTCAGGCCACGCACACCGCGGGCGCGTTCCATTTCGATGTGGATGTGACGCTGGGTCCAGGACTCACGGCGCTGGTCGGACCGTCGGGCGCGGGCAAGACCACACTGCTGAACATCGTCGCCGGAATCGTGCGGCCCGAGCGCAGCGTGGTTCAACTCAATGGGCGCGTGCTGTCCCACTCGACGTCCGCCGCGCGTACGCGCGAGATCTGGGTGCCGGCTCACCAGCGTCGAATCGGATACGTGTTTCAGGACGCACGATTGTTTCCGCACCTGACCGTCCGCCGGAATCTGCTCTATGGCCGATGGTTTCGACGGCACGTGTCGCAAGGGACGGAAACGCGCATGGAGTTCGATGAGGTCGTTGAACTTCTCAGTCTCGGCGACCTGCTTCAGCGGCGTCCCACGCGTTTGTCAGGCGGCGAGAAACAACGCGTGGCTCTGGGGCGCGTGCTGTTGTCGCGGCCCGAACTCCTTCTGCTCGACGAACCGCTCGCGTCCGTGGACCAACTCCATCGCGCCGAGATCCTTCCGTATCTCGATCGTGTCCGTCGCGACCACGCGCTGCCAGCCATCTACGTCACGCACACGTTGACGGAAGTCGCCGGACGCGCCGACCAGGTCATCGAGCTACGCAACGGCCGCCTCGCCAGTACGTAGGGCGTCCCTTCAGTACGTAGGGCGTCCCTTCAGGGGCGCCAATTTCGCGACACAATCGTTATCGCGCAAACAATTGTCGTAGTGGCGTCGCCCCCCCCACCATTCGGCAATTGTCCGAGCCCAGCCGCACAGCTAACGTGACTGAGGCAAGTCATTCGCGGGGAGCGCGACAATGGATCAATTCATCGACAATCTGGCGCGCGAACTGGCGAAGCGCCTCCAAAGGCTGAATGTGGCGCCGGGTACGTAGGGCGTCCCTTTAGGGGCGCCACATTCCCCACTTGCCGCGCCGCCCACCTTCAGGCTACATTGGTTTCTTATCGACTAGAGGACGACATGGATCAATTCATCGACAATCTTGCGCGCGAGCTCGCGAAACCCACATCGCGCCGTGGCGTCATGCGGCTCGTCGGCGGCGCAATCTTCGGTGGCGTGATTGCCGCGTGGCAGCCCGCGTCCCTCAAAGCCCAGACCTGCACCCCTGCGTGCAAGAAGGGCAGGTTGTGCTGCACGACCGGCACGTCGCCGTTCTGTACCGACGACGGAAAGTATTGCTGTGGCAACACGAGTTGCCCGAATGGTCACAGCTGCTGCGGCAGTGGCGCCACCGCAATGTGCGTCAACCCCAAAGACAGCGTGTGCTGCGGCAACAAGGCCTGCAAGAAGGGTGAAACCTGCTGTGGCAACTCGGCGTGCTGCAACAGCAAGCAGTTCTGTGTCGAGGGCCGCTGCCAGGCATCCAACGGCTGACGGCCTGTACGTAGGGCGGGGCTTTAGCCCCGCCGATTTGACCGGGCGCCGCGCGCTGACATGACCCGGGCGCCCCGCACCACCACCATCTACGCTTTACTACTGTCCGCGGTGCTCGCAACGGCCGTCGTCGCCAATGGTGGCCGCAGCGCGTTCGAGTGGAACCTATGCGTCGGGGCCATTGGGCTGTTGGCCCTGGTGTACGTAGCGCGCGCCGGGTTTCAAGCGCGCGAGTCGATCGCCGCACTTGCGTTTCTGGCACCGGCGTACGTCGCCTTCCAACTGCTGCCGCTGCCGTTACCGGTGCTGCGGCTTCTGTCGCATCGGCGTGCAGAGATCGCTGAGAGAGTAGGCACGGTCGCGCAAGGCCTGTGGGCTGCGCCACTGAGCATTGAGCCGGCCACGACAGCGGCCCTGCTGATGACGGTCATCGCCTGCGCGCTGTGTTTCCTGATCGTGCGCGACCTTACAGCGTCGGCTTTACGCAACGGCTCATGGGTGACGATTCTGCCCCTTGTCGCCATCGGCGTGTGCGAAGGGCTTCTCGCATTGTGGGAGGCCTGGAGGGGTGACGTCGTGGACGGCACCTACTGGAATCGAAACCACTTGGCCGGGATGCTCGAAATGGTGCTGCCTCTCGGCGTGGCGTACGTCCTGGCGGCGCGGCGAAAGGACAAGAACCAGAGATCCCCAACCACGGCTCGAGGAATGCTCTGGTCCCTGGCCGTCGGAACAGTGCTGCCGATGATGACCGTCGTGGTGATTCTGGCAGGCGTGCTGGCGTCGGCATCGAAGATGGGCTACGTGGCCGCGCTGTTCGGCATTTTCGTGATGGTCGTCGCGGCCGTATTGACGCGCCTCTCTGGAATCGGCAAGTGGGTGTCAATCGCAGTGCTCCCCGTCATTGCCATCGCGGGGTTCGTCCTGCTGGCCAATCAAGACGTGCTGGCCCGCTTCGCGATCGTGCTCGACTCTCCGGACGGGCTGTCAGGCGAGGGCCGCATTCCCATCTGGGCCGACTCGCTGAGGTTGTTTGCGGCGAACCCACTCTTCGGGTCGGGTCTGGGAACCTATGCCACTGCGTTTCTCGGCTTTCAGACATCGAGCGTGAGCTACCACTGGACCCACGCGCACAACGACTACATCGAGATGGCCACCGATCTGGGCGTCATTGGTGTTGCCGTGTTCGGCGCGCTCATGCTGACTGTCGCCGGTCGCGCCCTTCAATTGCTTCGCCCCGCGCGCCAGAGCGGCGCCGACCTTGTGGCGCTGGGCTGCCTCGGCGCGTTTGCCGCGATCGCCCTTCACAGCGTGGTGGACTTCAATCTGACCCTTCCCGCCAACCTGCTGCTGCTCTCGTGGATCGCCGGCATCGCCGCCGGGGTTCCCGCGCGCACTGGCGCCCCTAAAGGGACGCCCTACGTACAGATCGGCGCCCCTGAAGGGACGCCCTACGTTGGGAACGGCGCCCCTGAAGGGACGCCCTACGTACG
>JBKJJZ010000047.1:0-9133 GCA_046597705.1 Vicinamibacterales bacterium
CGTACGTAGGGCGTCACTTCAGGGGCGCCTATCTGTCAGCGCACCACGGTGACTTTCACGAATCCATTCGTCCAGCAACACTGTGCGTGACCGGCGTTTGCGACGCCCGAGATATCGTTGGCGCGCAGACGCAGCACGTAGTCGCCGGGTTCGCTGAACGTGGCGGTTGTGCTGGCGTCGCCGCCGGCGGCAGCCGCGCGTCCGGTCGCCGGTGAAAATGTGACCGAGCCGGGTCCCTGATGCTTGAACCAGGCCAGCGTGACTGACTGTGCACCGCGCCCTCCACGGCCGTCGTCTTTCACCATTACGCTGATGGGCAGTGGTTGGCCGACCACGGCCTTGAGCGGTCCGCTGGTGGCGCCGCCAGGACCCCGCGCTTCAGGTCCTGCGGGGCCCAGGGTAATGATCGGCGGCGTGTTCCCGGCACCCGCTTCGCCTTCGAGCGCATCGATCTGCCAACGCTGATCCAGGCTTCCAGGAATCGCGTAGGTCTCACCGCGGACCTTCAACGTCCAGGTGACTTCGCTTTTCTGACCGAAGTTTGCAGGCACCTTGACCGCAAACACGCCCCAGTGCCGACGTGGATGAAACTGCGTCGGCTGTCCCTGATTCTGCGCCCCGGGTGACATGAAGTTGTTGGGCCCGATGGGAAGCTCGAGCACCTCTTCGCCATTGCGGTTGTAGTAGCCGAACGAGAGGCTGAAGGTGCCGTCACCATTCGGATACCAGCCTTCGAAGACGGGGCTGACAGCCTGGCCCGACGCACTGAGACTGGACACCGGTAGCTGCTCACTGGCCGGCAGGGCGATCCCGGCGAACAGGAGAACCAACCCACTGCCAAGGACGGCCGGAGGAATTCGCATAGGTGGAGACCGGCTAGATGGTAAACCATCCGGACGCAAAAGGCGCCGTGCCTTTTCGAGCCAGGAACCCGTGCCAGAATCAGGCGCAATGAATCGTTCGCTCCCCGCGATAGTGGCAGCCGCGCTCCTCGCCTCAATGGCCGTCGGCGCCGTCAGCCAGGCGCCAACGCCCCAGCCGGGTAACGCCGCGCCCACGATCAGTCTGTCCACTCAACCGCCTCAGCAAAGCTTTGGCGTGCGGGAGCGTTTCATCGTGGCCGCCGCGGCAACGGATGACACCGATCCGAAGGAGCGACTGACATATCGATGGACCGTACGCAATCTGGCGACTGGCGTGGAGCAAGGCGCGCGCTCAACGACGTTGAGGCATGTTCGCACCAGTGGCCGCGCACCCGGCGACTACGAATACAAATGCATTGTGACTGACGCCTCCGGCGCCGCGGCCGAAGCGACATTGACGGTGTCGATCCAGGACACGGGTGCTCCTGAAGTAGCAGGCCTGGCGTTTGATGACAACACTGGGGCCTTCCACCGCGTCACCCCATTCTGGCGCGAGGGACTTCCGGCGATCCGGCGTGGCGAGTGGGCCGTGATGCTGGTGTCGGTCCGGAACTTCATCGGCGCGTCCCATGTCCTGAACGTGTTCGTTGACGCAAAGCCGGTGGCGACCGGCGGCGCGGGTTCGTCATGGGCCGTGCAGAACCTCGGGGGCACCACCACCGAGCGACGCGTTCGATTGTTCGTGCCACCAGACGTGGCCGTCGAAAAACATTCGATTGAAGTCGCCGTTCTCAAGCGTGGTGCTGATGGGGCGCCGGACATCGAGATGAGCCGCGCGTCATTTTCACCCCTGGTACTGGCGCGCGAAGACCTGCCTCCGGAGCCACCACAAAAAGCCCCGGCCAGCGGCGAGTATCGAGGCCGGTTGTTCGTGGCCGGCGAGCCCGCACTCGGTGTTGCGCCTGGTGCCACGGTCACCCTGACAGCCCATGTGCTCCTTGATGCCGGCCAGGGCGCGACCAGCGTCGAGGCACAGCTCGCTCCCGTGGAGGACAATGCCATTTCGATCCTTGGCGACGCGCGGGCAGTCACGAGCGCACTTGCTCCGGATGTTCAGTGGACGTCGTCGTGGCAGGTCCGCGTGAACGCGCCGGGCACCTACAGACTGCCGGTTCGCGTGCGGGCGGTGGGATTGAGTGAAGCCGCTGGCGAGATATTGCTGGTGGCTGGCGCCAGCGATCCTGACGCGGACATGGCTGATGACTTCGCTGGCGACGCCAGGCCGAGCGGCTGGTCCGTCAAGGCCATGGCTGGAGCGGCAGCGTTGGTCGCCGCTCTTCTCTTCGGGGGGACGTATCTGGTCAGACGTAGGAGGGTGGCAACTTGGAACTGAGGAACTGGGGAACTGGGGAACTGGGGAACTCCTCGGGACTGTCAGGAATTTTGTGTGCGGGGCTTAGCATGAGGAATTCCAATGCCCCGATCCAAGAAGGTCCCAGGGTCCGCTGAGGTGCTTGCCCCGGTTCCCGATGCGATTCTGAATCAGTGTGCCCCCGAGGGTATGCTCACCGCCGCCGACGTTTAGACGGCGACGCGCCGCTTCAAGAAAGCCCTCCTGGAGCGCGCGCTCGGCGCTGAGCTGGGGCACCACGTGGCGCAGGAAGCCGACGGGGCGGCGTCAGAGACGCCGGCCAATCATCGCAATGGCTCGAGTGCGAAGACGGTGCTCACCGACGACGGCGCCTTGGCATTGACGAGTCCCCGAGACCGCGACGGCACGTTTATGCCGGTGTTGATCCCGAAGCATCAGCGGCGCTTCACCGGATTCGACGACAAGATGCTCGCCCTGTTTGCTGCGGCCTGAGCGCGGTGACCGATGCGGTGCATCAGGAGGTGCGCGCGTTGCAGGCGCGCCCGCTGGAGCCGATGTATCCCGTCGTGTTCTTCGACGCGCTCCGCGTCAAGATGCGAGACGAAACGGTCGTCCAGAACATGGCGGTCTACCTGGCGTTGGCGATCCTGCCGGATGGGTCGCGCGACATTCTGGGGATCTGGATCGAGCAGACCGAAGGCGCGAAGTTCTGGATGAAGGTGTTTGCCGATCTCCAGACGCGCGGCTGCCGCGACATTCTCATCGCGGTCACCGGTTTCCGCAGACCACGTTGCAGACGTGCGTGGTGCATCTGCTGCGCCATCGCCTGACGTACGTCGGCTGGAAAGAGCGCAAGGCCTTCGCGGCCGCGTGGCGCCCCATCTACACCGCCGTCAGTACGGAGGCCGCGGAAGCCGCGCTCACGTCCGCCGAGGCCGGCCCGTGGGGCCGGCGCTTTCCGACGGGCTTCGCGGCGTGGCGGCGGGCGTGGGTCCACGTCATTCCGTTCTTCGCCTTCCCGCCCGACATTCGGCGCACGCTCTACACCACGAACGCGCTGGAACATGTGCATCGGCAAATCCGGAAGGTCACCAAAACGCGCGGCCAATTCCCCAACGATGACGCCGCGCTCAAACTCATCGGGCTCGCGGTGCGGAATCTGACCGCCCGCTGGAAGCGCGGCGAGGCCCATTGGGAGCTCGCGATGAACCAGTGTGCGATTCTCTACGGCGACCGCTTCGAACGTCCCCAGGTGTAAGATGCGTCACAGTCAGTCCGCCTCACACACAAAGAAACTGACAGTCCCGAGCTGATGAACCCACGGGCCCGCAGTTCCCCAGTTCCCCAGCTATTTAGTCTTCGCAGCGGCGATTGCCGCTTCCAGCGCCTGGGCGAACTGCGTGAACGGCATGGCGCCGCTCAGTGCGCGCGTCACCGTCACCGCATTGGTGGCCTTGTCGATGACGCCGATGAAGAACGCCGGCGTTCCGTTCGCACCAAAGCTCGACGCGAGGTCTCCCGTTTTGCGAATTCCCTCGGTCGTCCTGCCGCTCGCAATGCACTCGCGGAACTTCGCGATGTCCAGACCGGCCGCGGTGGCGGTTGTCTCCAGTCCCTCCACTGAATGCTGTGCCGGCGCGCCGAACAGTGTCGTGTGCATCGGCCAGAACTTGTCCTGCTCCGCTCCACATCGGGCCGCTTCGTGAGCCTTCACGGCCTGGGGGTGCAGTTGATCGATGGGGAAGTCGCGGAAGGCATAGAGGATCTTGCCGGTCTCGATGTAGTTCTTCTCGATGAGGGGCATCGTCTCGCGGAAGTGCCTGATGCAGAACGGGCACTCATAGTCAGAGAACTCGACGAGCGCCACCTGTGCGTCCGGGTTGCCTTTTTGCGGAGCGCCGGCAAGATCGATAAAGGGCCGGGGACGTCCAAGCGCCGCGCGAAGGTTGGCCAGGTCGTCCTTGACGGTGGCCAGTTCCCGGCGCAGGGCCTCGATCTCTGATGTCTGTGCGCAGGCCGGTGAGGCGACGAGCACAAGGGCGGCAAGCGCAGCCGCGGCAATGGTTGTTCTCAACGTAGCGTCTCCAGTGGCAGTCATTGTACGCTGCCTCAGAAGCCATCCATATGAGACGCACCAAGATCCTGGCGACCCTCGGCCCGGCCTCCAGCGACGCCGTCGTTATACGCGCGCTCATCGAAGCCGGTGCTGACGCCTTCCGCCTGAACTTCTCGCACGGCAGTGCGGAGACGCATGCCGCCATGTGCGGCATGGTTCGGTCTGAGGCCAGGGCGCTGGGCCGCCACGTGCTCGTGTTGCAGGACCTGGGCGGCCCGAAGATCCGGACCGGTTTGCTGGCGGCGCCGATCACCTTGAGGCGCGGCGACGCCTTGATCATCGAACACGGCGACGGCACCGGCGAGCAGGGCCGGATCACATCGTCGTTCGCGCCGCTGTTCACATCAGTGGGTGCGGGCCAGCAGTTGCTGCTCGACGATGGCCGGCTCTCGTTGACGGTGACCTCCGTGGCCTCTGGCCGGCTCATGACCACGGTGGTCGAAGGCGGCGTGCTCGACAGCCGCAAGGGCATCAACGTGCCCGGCGGAATCATTCGCACCGCTGCACTGACGGACAAGGATCGCCAGGACCTGCGCGCCGGTGTGGCGATGGGCGTGGACGCCGTCGCGCTGAGCTTCGTGCAATCGCGGGATGACATCGCCGAAGTCCGCAATGCCGCCAGGGACGCGGGCGCCGCCGGCATGCCCATCATCGCGAAGATCGAGCGGCCGTCCGCCGTCGATCACATCGACGACATCGTGTCCGTCAGCGACGCCGTGATGATCGCGCGGGGAGACCTGGGGATCGAGTTGCCGTTGGAAACGTTGCCCGCCGTGCAGCGGCGTGTGTTGATGGCCGCCCGGCGCCGCGGCGTGCCCGTCATTGTGGCCACCGAAGTCCTCGAGTCGATGCGCTCGTCGCCACGACCGACCCGGGCCGAGGTCACGGACGCGGCCCACGCGGTGGACGAAGGCGCTGATGCCATCATGCTTTCTGGGGAGACCGCCGTCGGCCGTGATCCCACGCGCGTGGTGTCCACGTTGTCCGTGATTATCCGGGAGGCCGAGCGCTCAGCGCTGGTGCCAGGCGGCATGGTCCTTGGGACGGACGATGTGATCTCGAGCCGGCATGGGTTGGCGGTGTGTGAAGCTGCTGTCGCGCTGGCTGACCGTGCGGGAGCCTATGCGATCGTGGCTGTCACGAAAGCGGGTATGACGCCGCGCCTGTTGTCCGCGCTCCGTCCGGCGGCGCGAATCATCGCGGCCACGTCGAATGAACGCACCGCCGCTCGGCTTTGCCTGGTGTGGGGCGTCACGCCGATGTTGACCGCAGCCGACAAGTTGCCGGCCGTTCGCGAGATGCTGCTGGCACAAGCCCTCGTACCTCGCGGCGAGACGATCGTCTTCGTCGCGATGCATGCGGCGCTGGGCCAGGAAGCCGACAACTACGTAGTGGTCGAACGAATGTAGGCGCACGTCACATGCGCCAATTGGCGCCCCTGAAGGGACGCCCTACGTACCCCAGTTCCCCAGTTCCCCAGTTCCCCAGTTCCCCAGTTCCCCAGTTCCCCAGTTCCGTCAGTTCCCCAGCTCCGTCAGTTCCGTCAGTTCCCCAGTTCCCCAGTTCCGCCAGTTCCTCAGTCGTCCGCCAGTGCGTTCTCGAGCACTTGCTTATCCGAAAAGTCCGCCACCTGCAGGAACCAGGCTGCGGCGTGCGTGAGGGCAGCCTGGGGGACCAGGCCGATGATTTCGCTTTCGAGGATTGCCACGCCGTAGCGTTCAGCTTCACGCTTCACAAATTCGAACACGCGGAAGATCGGCGTCTTCTCGAAGTTTGTCAGGTTCATCGAGACCTGCACGATGCCGCGGTCTTCGAGCGCCAGACCCATCGCCTTGACGTATCGAAACCCGCCGGTGCTGTGCCGGACGGCGGACGCGATTTTTTTCGCCACGTCCAGCCGGTTGGTTGCGAGATTGATGTTGTAAGCGATCAGCGGCATGCGCGCGCCGATGACCGAGGCACCTGCGGACGGGTGCGGCGTGGCCGGTCCGAAGTCCGGGGCCCATGCGGGGCGGGCCATTTTTTCGGCCAGGCCCTCGAATTCGCCGCGCCGGATGTCTTCCAGGTTCCGGCGATCGGGTGACGAGGCCGCGTCCTCGTAAAGATAAATCGGCAACTGATGCTTTGCTGCGACGGCCGCACCCACTTCCTTGGCCAGGGCCACGCAGTCCGCCATCGTGGCGTCCCTGATCGGCACGAACGGCACCACGTCCACCGCGCCCATTCGGGGATGTTCGCCCTTGTGCGTCCGCAAATCGATGGCCGCGAGCGCTGCATCGAAGAGCGCCAGCGCGCCATCGCGCACCTGAGCGGGCGTGCCCGCGAAGGAGAAGACCGTGCGGTGGTGGACTTCGTCGGGCTTCACGTCCAGCAGCTTCGCGCCGGTGGCTGCGATAGCGCTGGCACAGGCGTCAAGAACGTCCTGCCGGCGTCCTTCACTGATATTGGGAATGCATTCGATTAGCGCCATACGGTGATTGAGTCTATTACACGTCAACTGGCGCCCCCGGAGGGACGCCCTACGTGCTCACAGTGACGGTACGCAGGGCGTCCCTTCAGGGGCGCCGCATAATGAACGCAACGTTTCGCTCTTGTACTTCCCAACGCATCTCGCTATAATCCCCGCGGGCTAATCAATGACCGATCCCAAGCGCCATGACGCCTCGTCCGCTGATGCCACAGGCACCGGGCAGGATAGTCGTGTCGAGAATCTTCTTGTCGAGGGACTGGATCGGTACTTCCTTGGCCAGTTCGAAGACGCCATTCATCTCTGGACGCGCGTGTTGTTCCTCGATCGGAGCCACACCAGCGCGCGCGCCTACATCGATCGCGCCCGCGGGGCCATCGTCGAACGCCAGCGACGCGCAGAAGAGTCGCTGCAGCACGTCGCCGCACTTCTTGATGAGGGACGCTCGGCTGAGGCGCGTGCGCAATTGCAGCAGGCTGCTGCCGCGTTGGGCGAAGACGAGCGGACCGCGGCCCTGCGACTGCGACTCGAGCGGCTTGAGCGGGCGTTTGCTGGTGGACCCCGGATTCGCGCCGTGCCCGCACCGGCGCCGGTCCGGTGGGAAACGTGGCTGTCGGCCCGCCTGACCCTCAGAACCTGGCTCATGGCGGCCGCGTTGGTGGTAGCTACCGTTGTGCTGACCAGCAGCGGCGTCCGGGCCCGCCTCGGGGTCGGGCCTGAGTCCTCGCTTCCGGCCCCGACGCTCTCACCGGGCCCGGTTCCGGTCCTCAGCCGGGCGGAAGTGGCCATGGTCCGGGCCCGGGCTCTCTATGCCCGCGGGCGGCTTGCGGAAGCTCTGGATGTGCTGGATCGGGTGGAACTCGAACAGATTACGCGGGATGAGTCCGATAGATTGCGTGTCGATATTCAACGCTTGTTGTTGGCGACCGCGGGTCAGGCGCGGACGCCTCGGGACGAAAGGCTGGGACCGAGATGAGATGCACGAAGTGCCACTACCTGAGTTTTGACCCGGAACCTCGTTGCCGGAACTGCGGCCATGACCTTTCGCTCGAAGAAGGCGCCGCGTTCGGCCAGGCCAACAGCACGCTCGATGAACGGGCTCAGGCAAGCGGGTCGAGCCGGAGGGCAAGTGCCGTCATGGCCCCGCCCAGGTCCACCACGTCTTCGAGCCGGATTCCTACCGCTGATTTGCCCCTGTTCGTCCGATCGATACAGGGCGTCTCGGATGAACTGGCACGCGACGGCGATGCCGATGAGGTGGAGGCGCCCGAAGATTTTGAACCGATGGTGAAGGTTCCCGCGCGACCGCGGACGCCGGTGTCAGTCCGGCGCACGACACCCGATCCGGCGCGCCTGCGAGCGAAGTACGGCTTGAGTCCCACCCAGGAGCCGGACTTGTGGTCGAACATGTCGGCCGATCCGATCGATCAAGTCAACCTTCATGATGACGTGACCGCGTTCCGGGACCTGCCGCTGACCTCTGGTGCTTCGGCATCCTGGTCCAGCGAGTCCTCGCCTACGCCCGACCGTGTGCCGGTGGGTTGGAATTCACACGACATAAACGACAGCGTGGGCGCCGCCGCACGGCTGATGGCCGCGCTCATTGACGCGTCGTTGCTCGCTGGCATCTCGGCCGCGGTGGTCTACTTCACGCTGCAGGTGACGGGCTTGTCCATCGCCCAGATAGGCCTTCTTCCGCCGCTGCCCCTGGCCGGACTGCTGCTGCTGATGGTGGCCGGGTATCTCCTGATGTTCACAGCGGCCAGCGGACAGACCCTTGGAAAGATGGCCATGCACATCAGGGTTGTGGGGACATCGCCGGACGCCGCGTTTGATGAGCGCCTCAGCGTCTCGCAGGCCGCATTGAGGGCACTGATGACATTGCCGTCGGTGCTGCTGTTGGGCGTGGGATTTGTGCCCGCACTGGCCGGGGCTGGCCTGGCCCTGCACGATCGGATCGCGCACACTCGAGTGGTGCGTCTGTGAAATCACTGGGCGTGGGCATCGCCACTGTTGGCGGTGTCGGGTGGTTCCCGGTGGCTCCGGGCACCGCTGGATCCGCCGTCGGTGTTGTCATCTACCTGCTCACGCGTGGTTGGAGCGCGCCCGCTCAGGTGGCCATACTGCTGGCCGTCATCCTGGTGGGCCTGTGGGCGGCCGGCGTCGCCGAAAAAGAACTGAAAAAACAAGATCCGGGTCCGGTGGTCATCGACGAAGTCGCCGGTCAACTCGTCACGCTGCTGCTCACGGGCGTGGCCTGGAAGGGCGCGATTGTGGGGTTCTTCCTGTTTCGCGTGCTTGATGATATGGAGCAC
>JBKJJZ010000048.1:0-3715 GCA_046597705.1 Vicinamibacterales bacterium
TCTGGCACTTGCTGCCGAAGCGCAGGTCATGCGCTACGTGAATCTGCCCATTGGCACTTCGCTGCTTTGCCTGGCGCGCAAAGCCTAGCCGCGCGTCATGCGCTACTCGTCCCAGTCGTCCTTCTCATCGTCGTCGTCATCCTCGACGGCGGCATCATCGTCGGCGACCTCGGGCTTCTCGGCTTCCGCGTCTTCTTCTTCCTCGTCGTCATCTTCGTCGTCCGAGTCAAACTCGAGCGGATCGAGGGATGCCAGGCGAAGGTTGCTGGCGCAGCCGTCACACACCCAGGGGTCGCCTACTTCCATTTCTTCGAGATCGGTTTCGTCGATCTGAATTTCGATATCGCATTCCGGGCACGTCGCCATACACTCTCCTCCGACAGACACGGCGATTATAAATGATGCCGGACAAGATTATCCTGATCGCCCATCGTGACCCTATCGTACGTGACCGGTTCGGAGCTGCGCTTGCGGAAGCGCGCCATACTTTTGTCACAGCCGATACGGCGCAATCCGCCATTGCCGCCGCACGGGACTCGGCCCGGCCAATCAGCCTGGCGGTGGTGGACGTGAGCCTGACTGAGGACGGGCTCGCGTGGATTCGCGCGTTGCGCGGTGATCTGGCCTGGCCGGTTCTGGTCTTCGCCGGGACCGTCCGATCGGTCGCGGACGCCCGCGCGCTGCTGGGAGTTCCCGTCGCCGGTTATATCAACGAACATGCGCCGGCCGCACAGATTCTGCCGGCGATCGCGCCATTCCTGTTTCCGGCCAGCTTCGACCGCCGTCTCAATGCCCGGGTGCCGCTTGGAGTCCCCGTGTCTTATCGATCGGGTCAGACCATCGCGACGGCGGTGACGCTGAATCTTGGACGAGGCGGGTTATCGGTGCGCACGCTGAATCCCCTCAGCCTTGGCGTGCTGGTGGAGCTGAAGTTCAGGCTCCCGGGAAAAGCGGAGATTGAAGTGCGCGGCCGCGTCGTGTGGTCGGACAGCAAGGTCGGAATGGGTGTGCAGTTTGAACGCATGTCGCCTGTAGATCAGCGCGCAATTGAGACGCTAATGGGTTCGCGTTGAGAAGAGGCCGGTACCGCGCAGGCCATTCGCGACCACGATCAGTGACGCGCCCGTGTCGGCCAGCACGGCCATCCACAACGTCGCCACACCAAACACGGCGAGCACAACGAACGCGGCTTTGAGACCGAGTGCAATTGCGACGTTGACGCGGATGGTCCGGGCCGTGGCCCGGCCGAGGCGAATGGCAAACGGCAACTTCGACAGATCGTCGGACATCAGCGCCACATCGGCGGTTTCAAGGGCGATGTCGGTGCCAGCCGCGCCCATGGCAATGCCAACGTCTGCGGTGGCCAACGCGGGCGCATCGTTGACGCCGTCGCCCACCATCGCCACGATGCCGTGTTCGCGCTGCAGCATTTCAACCAGCGTCACTTTGTCGTCGGGCATGAGATCGGCGTAGACCTCGTCCACACCGGATGCGACACGAATGGTCTCGGCCGAACGCCGCGTGTCTCCCGTGAGCAGCACGATGTGATCCACTCCGGCTTCGCGCAGGCCGGACACCACGTCCTGGCTGCCGGCTCTAGGACTGTCCGCCAGTCCGATGACACCCAGTGCCGCGCCACCGCGGCCGATGAACACCGGGTTGCTGCCGCCGGCCTCGATCTCCGCCATGCGCGCGTGAACGGCATCGGTGCACAGTTGTTGCGATTCGAAGAATCGATGACTGCCGATGACGGCCACCGACGCCGCCACCAGCGCCTCGGCGCCCAGACCAGGCAACGCCCGGAAGCGCTCCCCTGCCGTGACTTCGAGGCCTGCATCGCGAGCGCGCCCAACGATGGCCCGGCCAATCGGATGTTCGGAGCGGGCTTCGAGGGACGCCGCTACCGAGAGCACATCATCAGCCGTGGCGCCATTCACGCCGAAGACGTCGGTCACGGCCACTCGGCCATCGGTAAGCGTGCCTGTCTTGTCGAACGCAACGCAGGTGACGGCCGCGAGTTGTTCCAGACTCGCGCCCCCCTTGATCAGCACGCCCGCCCTGGCCGCGACGGTCAGAGCTGACACCACGGTGACCGGAGTGGAGATGACAAGCGCGCAGGGGCAGGCGACCACCAACAGCACCAACGCGCGATAGCCCCAGGTCCCCCACTCGCCACCGGCGAATGAGAGTGCTTCTACTGAACCAATCACCGGCGGAACCACGGCCAGGGCGATCGCCAGAAGCACCACCGCGGGCGTATAGCGGCGCGCGAAACGTTCGACCAGTTGCTGTGTGGGCGCGCGCTGAGCCTGCGCGCGCTCCACCATGTGTACGATGCGCGCGATTGTGCTGTCCTGCGCCAGACGCGTCACCTGCACGTCCAGCGAGCCGTTGCCATTGACGCTTCCGGCAAAGACACCGTCACCCACGGACTTCTCCACAGGAAACGACTCGCCTGTCACGGACGCCTGGTTGATCGCGGATTCTCCGGAGAGAACGGTCCCATCTACAGGCACACGTTCTCCAGGACGAACGATGACGACGTCCCCAATCACCAGCTGAGCCACAGGCATCGTCACCACGGTGCCGTCCCTGCGAACCAGTGCCTCACTGGGTGCCATCGTCATCAGGTCGCGGATCGCGCGGCGGGCACGCGCCATCGTGCGGGACTCGAGCCACTCGGACACGCCGAACAGCCAGATGACCGTGGCGGCTTCAAGCCAATCGCCGAGGATGAGCGCGCCGGTGACCGCAATCACCATGAGGACGTGTATGTCGAGTACGCGCCCTTGAACGGAGCGCCACGCGTGTTGGGCCGGCCCCGGAATCGTCAGCGCGATCGCTATGGCGTACGGCAGAAGCGCCCAGTTGGAATAGCCGAGCCAGGCCAGTGCGCCCCCGACCAGAATCGCGGTGCCCGCCCCGGCCATGGATGCCGTGAGTCGCGCCGCCGGTGGCTCCGGCGTGTGTGGAGAACAGGCGTCGCCGCTGCAGCAGGAGTCACTCACGTGGTACCCCTTCGCGAGTGCGCCGGCTCTTCGACGTGTTTGCGCGTGTCTTGGAGTAGTCCGATAACGTGATGGTCGTCGAGATCGTAAAACGCGAGACGCCCGACCCGGCGAACCCTGACGAGCCGCGCCGTTCGTAGAAGGCGGAGTTGATGCGAAACCGCGGACTCGGATAACTCGACCAGGGTGGCCAGGTCGCATACGCATCGTTCGCCGTGGGACAGGGCGTCGAGCAGCCGGACACGGGTCGGATCGCCCAGCAACTTGAAGACCTCGGCAACCGACTGGAGCGACTGGCCCGTCAGCATCTTGGTACGGATGCGCTCGAGCAGACCGGGATCCGAGGTGTGAGTCTCCGCGCAAACCACGTTCATGAACCTATTGATATATGAGCATACATTGAGATGTCAACCAGCGAAAACGACCTCGGAGGTCGTTTTCAACCCGTCGGGGCAGGTTAAAGGTTTGCAAAGCTGCTCGTCCGAGTTGAACGCCGGGGGGTTCGCGACTACGATCAACCTCTTAATTGACCGGCGACGGCCCCGGCCGCCGCATCTGACAACGCGGAGAGCACTGATGATCGAGGTTCAACACCTCACGAAACGCTACGGACCCTTCACGGCGGTGGATGATGTCAGCTTCCGCGCGGAAAAAGGGGAAATCCTGGGGCTGCTGGGGCCGGACGGCGCCGGGAAGACCACCACCAT
>JBKJJZ010000416.1:0-4957 GCA_046597705.1 Vicinamibacterales bacterium
CTGAAGTAGTAGGCGATGCCGACCGACGCGTAGTGGTTCGAATCGTCATTCAACGCGATGCCGAACTCGCCGACCAAGTCGACTTGCGGCGTGATGCGGTATTCCACACCCGGGACCAGGTGCAAGGTCGAGTAGTGAAAGCTGGAATTCTTGAACGAGTTCCTCGAAAAGTCCAGGCCGCCGTAGAGCTCGAGCTTGTCGCCCACCTTGCCGCTGGCCAGCGCCGTAATGTCGAATCCTTTGGCGTCCGAACCGCCGTCGGCGTCCGCGATGTGGAACCCGCCGATGACCGAAACGTTCACGGGGTTTTCCTTGATGAGCCAGTACTCGGCATCGGCGCCGAAGAACTTGATGCCATCAAACATCGAGACCTTCGCTTCGACATCGAACCGGTCGCCAAAACCGTAGCCACCCATCACGGCAATACCCGTGTCGCCGTCCGAACCATTGCGTCCGAATACGACGATGGGATTGGCCATCAACTTGAAATTGCCCTTGTTGATCGTTTCGGCCGAATTCATGACACCGAAGTCCTGGGCGGCAACTGTCGCCGGAAGGGCCAGACCCAGAGCCGCAACTGCGGCGATACCTACAAAACGCACATCACACCTACCTTGAAGGAAAGAGAAACGGTCTTAAACCGTACCATCCGCTATTGTAGTCGAGTGTGTCTTCTTGCACACTGATCAGTCACCGCACCGCGTTTTAGAAGACCAGGCCGCCGAGCAGCGACCAGACCCGATGTTTGAAGGCTCCGCTGCCTTCGCTGAAATCCGTCAGGCCCGCGGTATACCGTGCCTCGACCAGCAGCCGCGACACCGTGAAGCCCGCGCCAACCACCAGGCCGACATCGGTGCGCTTGATGGGATCGTCCCAACCCTCTTCGCGGATGCGAATGCCGAAAGACGGCCCGACCAGGCCAAACACGCTGGCCTTGTTCTTCGCACTGCTGCCGATTCGGAGCAACACTGGCACCTGGAAGTAGTCAACCTTCGCGGTGCCCAGCGTGAACTCGGATCCCTGCATCGAGAAGATCACTTCCGGCTGTAACGCGACGAGCTTCTGGCCCAGCGTCAGGAACACGCCGGCCGTCGATCCAATGCGGCGTCCCGGGTCATCGTCTGATCCGGACACCTTGGCGAAGTTCACGCCGGCCTTGATGCCGCCGCCCACTTGTGCCCATGCGGCCGTTGAAGACGTCAACACCACGAGCAGTACCACGCTTGAAAACAGCTGTTTCTTCATGGCTTGACTGTAGTCGCCGATACCGGAATGTGCTGTTCCTAAAGGTACAGGGGCGCCGTTCGAAATTACGCGAGCGCGCGGAGGCGAATCTGCGCGAGCGTCGCCGCGACGACGATGGCGCAGACCGAGACGATTGACCACGCCATGAACTGGCCATAGGCGGCGCGGCCCATCACATCAAACAGCGAGAGGCCCATCAGCGCCAGGGCCAGGCCACTGGCGAACCGCCACGGTGTCTGAAGTTCGCGCCATCGATCGATCACGCAAACCACCGCCGGCGTGCCGAGCAGTAACACGTAGTCCCACCCCTGTGGCGAGACCAGCGGAATGATCAGAAGCAGGAACGCGAATTCCACGTAGTCCGGCTCGGACACGCGTGCACGCTGGCGCCACATCGTGGCGGCGACGGCAATCAGCAGCCCGACCGACACGGCCGTGAGGCCGCTCGCAAGAGAGCCCGGGCCGATCCACTTTGCCCACATCGACATGAGCGAGACGTTATCGGACCCCAGCAGATTCGGCGCCGTGGAACTGGTCACGATGTGCCACCAGCTCGCCAACTGTCCAAGGTTACCGGCCCATCCATAGAGGACGGCAGGTAACAGGAGTCCGGCCACGATGCCGGCCACAGCCACCGCGCCGGTCGCGATGCCATAGGAAGCCACCAGCCAGGGCAACAGGATCAACGCGTATGGCTTGATGAAGACGGCGGCGGCAAAGGCCACCGCGGCCAGCTTCGGCGCCTCGAGTTGCAGCGCACCCAGGCCCGCCAGCAGCACGACCGCGAGCAGCAGGTTGGATTGTCCCAGCACCAACTCATGCGCGTAGAACTTCGCCAGCAGGACGATGGCGACGACAACGAGCGACCGTTCCGTCCAACGGCGCGCCGGCAGTGCGAGCACCGACCAGCGCAGGAGCAGCACGAGGCACGCGCACGACAGGGCATACCAGCCGACGCGCGCGGCATCCTGCCCGAGGATTGCGACAGGCGCCATGGCCACGGCAAACGCCGGGAGGTACTTGAAGGTGTAGTGTCCGTCACCCTCGCGGTACAGGGGCTCACCCGCGACAGCGCGTCGGCCCGCGGTGCGGTAGACCTCGAAGTCCACCATTTCACGGCCGATGCGCGCGTTATACGCCGTGAGGGCGAGAACGATCAGCAGCGCAGGCAGCAGCAACGGACGCAACGCCGCGAGCCGGTTCAACGATCAATCCTGCTGGCGTGGTCGACCAAATAAACTCCCTGCCGTCGTTAGACACCGCGGGCTGGTTGACGGCGACGCGGTGGCTCAGCGCGCGGTCGCCTTCGTGAAGAGGTAGTCCATGCGCACCAGGTTGTCCTCGAAATACGGAGCCACCAGCGCTTCGAACTCACTCCTGATCTGGGCCAGCTTCGGCGGATCATTCGCCAGGCCCTCGACCAGCTTCTGGATGGGGCCGACCGAATGCTCCATGAACAAGCGGAAGTGCGACGGGCTCAACGCCTGCGAGTTCATCGTGCCGCGCGCGAAAAACGGCGCGTCGAAATGTGGAGCGAGGCGCTCACCGACCGAAGTGATGTTGCCCCACTGCGGAGGTGGCGCTGCCCCCGGGGGTGGCGGCGGAGAGTTCCGGCCGACCCACGCGAACATTTTGCCGGTGAAGTGTTCCGGCGGCCAGGTGGCAAATGCCACGCGGCCCTCGGGCTTGAGTACGCGCCGCATCTCGGCCACGACCACATCCGGCCTGGGCGCAAACATGTGGCCGAACTGGCTGACCACCACGTCGAACGACGCGTCGGGGTAGGGCAGGTTCTCGGCATCGCCCTCCGTGAACTCAACCTCCACTTGCGCGATCCCGGCGTTAAGCCTCGCATCTTCAAGAAGAACCGGCGAGAGGTCGAGTGCCTTCACACGCGCACCTGCGCGCGCTGAGGTCACGGCCACAACACCAGTGCCCGTGCCGACGTCGAGCACCTGTTCGCCTGACCGGATGGCCGCGAACTTCACGAGCTGGCCCGCGACTGGCGTGGTAAACATCGCCGTTGGTGCAAATGACGCCCACATCTCACGCTGGCGCTTTTTCAGGTCAACAAAGGGATCAGATTGGGTCATGGTTCTCCGTCCAAACGCACCGGCGACTCTAGCAGATTCGCCGTCAGGTTGATGGTCGATCGCCGTCGAGCCACCCGCCGGTGAAGCCGGCGCGGCGCAACCCCGCCACTATGGGCGGGCAGTTGCGCATGAGGCGCCAGATCAGTTCCGAACGATAGTTCTCGATCATGAGAATGACGGGTCCCTGATCGAGGGCGAAATGATTCTTCGAGACCCAGCCCGACGACTGCGCTCCGCGGCCACGAAACGTCGGATTGATGCTGCAGACGAGCCCGTATTCATTCTCGGCGCCCGGATACGTTTTGGAGCAGTGCGCCAGAGTGGGCAGGACTATCTCCGGTGCGAAAGGCAGAGACGCCGCCACCGCCCACGGCGCAAGCGTGCCATCGTCCGGCCCATAGGGCACGCCTCGCGCGAGGTATCCACGAAAACGACGCGTGACGCCCTTGATCCGGCGGGTCGCTGGACCGGGACCGTTGCTGGCCGTGATGCCCCAGGCATGCTCGCCGTAGTCGCGAAACCCGCGCGGATTTCGGATTGCGTACTGCTGGTTCACGTATGTCGCCCTACGGCTGTTTTCGAAGTAGTCGATCCCCTGCTGCCACATGAATGCATCCTGGATGCCCCGGAAGTCGATCCACACGTGAGAGAGCTGGTGCATGAACAACGGGCCGCCGAACAGGAATTCGTGTCCGTAGATGTTCTCCCAGCGATAGGTGGCCGACCACGCGTCATAACTGTTCGCCGGCAGTGGATGGGTTGGCGAGCCAAGACCGAGCACATAGAGAATCAGCGCCTCGCTGAATCCCTCCCAGTGATATCGCCTGAACCCTGATTCCGGTTTCCAGCCGTGGCACACGGTCCCTTTCCCGCGCTGTGCCCACTGCCAGTCCACCCGCCGGAAGATCGCGTCGGCCAGGTGTCGCACCTCGTGCTCATCGTCGGCTGGCTGGTCGAAGTACGCGGCCGCAGTCAGTGCGCCCGCGACGAGGATGGCCGTGTCGATCGTCGAGAGCTCACATTTCCAGGCGCGGCGGCCGGTTGAGACGTCGAGAAAATGGTAGAAGAAGCCGCGGTGCCCGGTCATGTCTGGCGTTGAACCCTGTGGCGCGTTCCAGAAGAAGCGCAACGTCGCCAACGCACGCTCGGCCGCTTGTGATCGTGTCACGAACGATCGCTCCACGCCGACCGCGTAGCTGGACAGAGCCATGCCGACACCGGCGATGCTCGCCGGTGCATCATCCGAAGCGGTATTGTCGCGGATGAGTCCGTTCTCGGGATTCGTTTCTTCCCAGAAGTACCGAAAGGTGTTGCGTTGCAGCTCGTGAAGATCCGGCTCCACGGCTTTCATGTTGACGAGGCATGCGGCCGGAGCACGTTCGCAATTCTGTCGTGCCCGCGCTTCTGCGCCCACGCGAGCGGGGTCGCCCACCACGGGTCCTCAGGCAGGCTCGGCGGCGCGCCGCGCTTGAGCAGGAATTTGACCATCTTGAGCTGGCCAGATTTTGACGCCCAACCCAGCGGGGTTGACGAGAGGTGATCATCGCGAGCATTCAGATCCGCGCCTGCGTCCAGGAGTTGTTTCGCTTTTGACATGTCGCCATCGCGGGCGGCTTTGT
>JBKJJZ010000440.1:0-2751 GCA_046597705.1 Vicinamibacterales bacterium
CTTCGATCACAACCGCATCACGCTGACGCCAGAACGGCAGACCTGGAAACCGGGCGAGCGCGCGCGTGTGATGATCGAGTCGCCGTGGGACACGGCCACGGCGCTGGTCACGATGGAGCGCGAAGGCATCCGGAGCCACGAACGGTTCACGCTCACGTCCACGCACCAGACTGTGGAACTGCCGATCACGGAAGCCGATATTCCCAACGTGTATGTGTCAGTGCTGCTGATTCGCGGCCGCACGTCGAATGATTTCGGACAGGACGGCAGCGACCCCGGCAAGCCCGCGTTTCGCCTGGGGTATGTGGAACTGAAGGTCGAGGACGCCACGAAGCGCCTGTCTGTTTCCGTGTCCGCGGATCGTCAGGACTACCGGCCGGCCAACAACGCGAAGGTCACCGTCAAGGTCACCGACTCAGCATCGCGACCGGCCCCGAGCGAAGTGACGTTATGGGCCGTCGATTACGGCGTGTTGTCGCTCACGGCGTATCAGGCTCCGGACGTCCTGAAGGCCGTGTATCAAGAGAAGGCTCTGGGCGTCAGCACGCAGGACAGCCGGCAGCGCATCATCAGCCGTCGCGTCCTGACACCGAAGGGAGCTGACGCTGGTGGCGGCGGCGGACTTGAAGGCGTGCGGCAGGACTTCCGCCCATTGGCGTTCTGGTTGGGTTCGGTCATCACCAACGCAGACGGCACGGCCACGACTGATGTGAAGTTGCCCGAGTCGCTGACCACGTATCGGATCCTTGCGGTGGCCGGCGACACGGCGTCGCGCTTCGGCTCCGGCGCGGCAGAGATCAAGATCAGCAAACCGGTCACGATGCTTGGCGCGTTCCCGAGATTCATGAACCTCGGTGACTCGGCCACGTTTGGCGCGGTCGTCACGAACACGCTGAATACGGGCGGCGACGCGCGCGTCACGATTCGCAGCCTCGATCCATCAATACTGGAAATCACCGGTGACGCCGCGCAGACCGTGGTGTTGGGCGCCGGCGCGAGCGGAAACGTGCGGTTCGCTGCTTCCGCAAAGCGAGTGGGTGCCGCACGCATCGAAATGACCGTGACCATGGGTAACAACACCGATGCGTTCCAGCAGACGCTGCCGGTCACCAGACTCACGCGGCTGGAGACGAGCGCGGCGTTTGGCGAGACCACGGATCGATCGACACAGCCGTTCCAGGTGCCCGCTGGAATCTTGCCCGGCATCGGGGGGCTCTCAGTCGAATGGGCGTCCACGGCCATGGTGGGCCTGAGCACAGGGGCCCGGTACCTCGTGGACTATCCGTATGGATGCGCGGAGCAGAAAGCGTCGGCCGCGATGGCGTTCCTGCTGGCGGCGGATCTTGGCGCGGCGTTCTCGCTGGGCGATATCAACCCGGCGGACTTCAAGGCGAGAGGCACGCGCCTGTTGCAGGACCTGCCCCGATTCCAGTGCAGCACCGGCGGCTTCGGCCTCTGGTCCACTCCCTGCAGACCCGACCCGTATCTGACCGCCTACGTACTGCAGGTGATGAAGCTGGGCGGCGACCTGGGCATCGCACCAGACCAGTCGGTGATCGACCGGGCGCTCGACTACCTTGAACAGTCGCTGGCGCAACCGGCACCGGCGCAGGTGCAACTGCTGCCCGTCTGGGGCGCTTCACAGGCCTTCGGAGTGAAAATGCTGGCCGAGTATGGCCGCGATCAGGATTCGAACATCACGCGCCTGGTGGGTCTAGCCGATCGGCGGCCGGTCTTCGCGCTGTCCTACGTGCTCGACGCATTGGCGGCGAAGAAAGACCGGGGACCGCGCTACATCGCCATCCTCTCGCGCGTGACCAACGCGCTCCGGGTGGAGGGCGACCAGGCACACGTCCAGGAACTCGACGACGACGTGTTGCAGTGGATCTGGCACTCGAACATTCGATCGACGTCCATCGTACTCAGCGGCTTCGCGCGACGGCAGGACAATCCGACGCTTGTGCCCGGACTGGTCCGATGGCTGAACCTGGCACGCAAGGACGGACACTGGGGCAGCACGCAGAGCAACGCCACCACCCTTGAAGCCATGGTCCGGTACTACCGGGCATTCGAAGCGGAGGTGCCGAACATGACGGCCACGGCATCGCTCGGAAGCAGCACGCTTGGCACAGGCACATTCCAGGGCCGATCCATCGTTGCGCAGCAAATCCGCCTGGCGATGCCGGACGTGCTGCGAATCGTTTCAGCCGGCAGCACCGACACTCTGGCGATCAGTCGCGCCGGCACGGGCCGACTCTACTACTCCACTCGCTTTCAGTACGCGCTCGAGAAGCCATTGCCGGCGCTCGACCAGGGCATGCGCATCGAACGACGGTACGAATCGTTTGTGGAGAACGGCACCGGACAGGTGGGCACGTCGTTCGCCGCAGGCGATCTGGTCCGCGTGGTGCTTCGCGTAACAACACCGAAGGAACGGCGATATGTGGCCGTGACTGACCCGGTGCCCGCTGGCTTTGAAGCGGTGGACGGCTGGTTCAGCACGACGGCCGCTGACATGGCGCGTGAGGCGTCCGGGTTCGGGAGTGACGAAGCCAACTGGTGGGAACGCTGGCAACGTGGTGGCTTCGATCACGTCGAGAAGTTCGACGACCGCATTGTCTTGTTCGGCACGCGGTTGTCCGACGGTACGCACGAATACTCATACCTCGTCCGCGCCACCACGAGCGGCACATTCACCGCCGCAGGCACATGGGTTGAAGAGATGTACGCGCCCGAGGTCAACGGTCGGTC
>JBKJJZ010000567.1:0-11109 GCA_046597705.1 Vicinamibacterales bacterium
TTCTTGGCGCGCGACTCCCACCCATAGCGATACGCATCGCTGTAGTCGCTGTAGGGCGCTCCCGGCTTCACATAGGGACGCGAGCTGTAGTTGTCGCGCCAGTACGCTTCTTCCACCGCCGGATTGACGAGCTCGGCCACGCCATGACCCGCAGCGCCGCCCGCGACGGCACCGATTGCCGCACCCACCACCGCGCCTACGGGACCGCCAACGGCGGCGCCGACCGCCATGCCGCTCACTGCTCCGCCGGCCGCACCGACGCCTTCGCCCACCGAATGGTCCTTCTTCAAATCAGCCATGTCGATTTCCTTCCTGAAATGAGGCGTTGCCTCAGTTAGTCTTACCTGCCAACCGTGAGTTCGTTAACGACGCGGTAGCCAGTGGCCTTGGCCACCGCGATGTCCTGCGCCAGCTTTTTCTGCTCCGCCGTGGGCACGTGGCCTTTCAGCGTGACTGTCTTGGTGACGTGATCGCTGTCCACATTGATGTCGCTTGCGTCCACACGCTTGTCCGCCATCAATGCGACCTTGACGTCCATCGTTTCCACGGCCGCGTCGGCGGCGCGGCCACCGTTGGCCACCGCATTGCCCACTGAGTTCGCCGCGTCCTTCGTGGCTCCCGCTACGTCGCGGCCCGCTTCGGCGGCAGCATCGCCGGCCTTCTCTGCCGCGTTGCCCGTCTTGTTCGCCGCCTCAGCCGCCTTGTTCTCCGTTCGATCGCTGCAGGCAACCAGCGTCACGGCCATTGCGGCCGCTCCGATCCAGTTGCCAATCTTGGTTGCTCGTTTCATGTGCTACCTCCTGGTGCGTTGTTTCGCTTGCAGCACATCAATAGCAAGTCTGATGCCGGGCAGTCCGAGTGAAAGTGAGAGCGGCGCTACCACAAAAAGGCATTGGCAAACCCAAGGTGGGCGCGATCAGCAGTTTTCACTCCGATCAGCGACACCGCGCGTAGAAGCCGCAGAGTCAATATGGGCAACTCAGCAGCCGCCTCGTCCCGCGCTACAGCGCGCGCATCAGGAGGGCCCGCACATCGTCCTCGGTGACCTCGCGGGGGTTCGTATAGGCGGATGAGACGACCAGCTCGGCGGCGCGGTTGATGTCCGACGCCCGCAGGCCGACATCGTGCAGTGTCGCGGTCAGCCCCAGTGCGCGGTTCAGCGCGGCCAGGCCCGTGGCGGCATCCGGCGCGCCAAGGGCATTGGCGATTCGTTCCATCGCCAGCGGCGCCTCAGGCGCGTTGAATGCGACCACGTGCGGCAGGACCGCCGCATGCGTCAGCGCGTGAGGCAGCCCGAACGTCCCGCCGAGCACGTGACAGATCTTGTGATGCAGCCCCATGGACGCAAGTCCGAGGGCGACGCCCGCTTCGTGCGCGCCCTGGAGCGCCATCGTTCGGGCCTCGAGGTCATCGAGTCGAACGACGACACGGGGCAGCGCCTGCGCCAGGTGGCGAATCGCGGCGTCAGCGGCCGCGGTGGCGATCGGCCCGGCGTCCGACGCATACATCGCCTCCACGGCATGGGCGATCGCGTTCATGCCGCTTGCCGCGCTCACGTCCGCTGGAAGTGTCAGCGTCAGCTCCGGGTCATACATCACCAGCCTGGGCACCACGAACGGATTCCGGCCGGTGCGCTTCTGGTCGCCGTCGGTGATGCCCCAGATGCCGGTCATCTCTGAACCAGCGTAGGTCGTGGGGACCGCTACGATAGGCAAGGCCCGCTCGAGTGCCACCGCCTTGGCAAGCCCGACCGCAGAGCCGCCACCAATCGCAAGGAGTGCATCGGGAGACAGCCGATCGACAAGCGCGACCGCTTCACGCACGCGATCAACTGGCACATGCAACTGCGCCCGCTCGTGCACTCCCGCAAGCCGATCACCGAGGTAGCCGCGGATTAGGGTGAGCGTATCGGAGCGTCCGGGTGTCGTGATGACCAGCGGCCACCGGGCCCCGATCGCGTCGATCTCGGCGCCGATTCTGGCGATTGAACCTGCGCCAAACACGACGCGCGGGTGCTGGCCGGCCATCGGTCAGGACGATACGGTGTCGAGCATGTTCTTCGCGAACGCGATCTCATCGTCGTTCACGGCATGCCCCATACCTGGGTAGATGCGCAGCGTGACGTCGGCGCCAAGCCGCCTGAACACGTCTGCGGTTTCGCGAACACGTGTCTCCGGAACGTGCCCATCCTGATCACTGCAACCGAGAAACACCGGCGTGCCGCTGAAGTCGCCGCCGTTCGTCCATGTGGTGCCTGGCGGACCGATTGCGCCACCAGTAAAGATGAGCACGCCTGCAAATCGCGATGCGTGTCGAATCGCAAACTCAGCAGTGAGACAGGCGCCCTGCGAGAAGCCGGCCAGCACGATGCGCGATCGGGGAATGCCTGCGGCCTCCACTCGCCCCACGAGTGCGTTCAGCACTTCGACGCCGGAGGAGATGCCGGGTTCGTTACTTGCGATATCCGCCATGAAGCTGAACGGATACCACGTGCCTGCGGCGGCCGCGGGCGCCAGATACGTCACGTCGGGCCGCTCGAATCGCGCGGTAAGATCCAGGATATTCGCTGGTGCGGCGTTCCGGCCATGAACCATGATGACGACCGCGGGCGCTTTGCCCAACGGAGCGCCAGCTTCAACGACCGGTTGCCCTTCGTGTGGCTGCATCGTCATCGATACTCGTCGTATTTCACGGCGGCCAGGCCCGGTTCGATCGCCTTCCGATACGGCTCCTCCCACGGCGGCAACTTCAGATCACGTCCGAGAGACGACAGCGGCTCGTCCACGGTGAAGCCAGGCTGGATGGTGGCCACTTCGAACAACACGCCGCCCGGCTCCCGAAAGTAGACCGACTGGAAGTAGCACCGGTCACGCACGTCCGTCACGGCCAGGCCCATCTGTAACAGCTCTTCGCGCAGCCGCAGCTGCTCATCGCCGCTCGAGATGGCCATTGCCACATGATGGACCGTGCCTATGCCGTTGATGGCGGGCACGGCGTCCGCGTCCTCGACGATGTCGATGAAGTGACCCGCCGCGTTCCCACCTACAGCAACTCGCGTTCGAGAGTCACCCTCGTTGACCACTTTGTATCCGAGCACCTTCGTCATCAGATCAAGTGTCGGCCCCACGGCTCGAACAACCATCGTGACGCTATGCAGGCCGCGAATGGCTTGTGGGGCATCAACGCCATTGCCGGTCCAGGGTTCACGGATGTCGTGTTCGGTGCCGATGAGTTCGAACCCGAGGCCCGATGGGTCAACAGTGGCCACGCCGTTCTCGCCGAACCGCGTCGCCAGGCCTTTCACCTCGGCGCCGTGGGACTCGAGCCGCTCACGCCAGAAATCCAGTGAAGAAGCGGGAACGGCGAAGGATGTCGTCACCACCTGGCCTGCGCCTTTTCTTCCTGCACGGACTCCGTGGTCCTTGTACGGAAAGGTTGTCCAGATTGTGCCGGGAGTACCGCGCTCGTTGCCGTAGTAGAAGTGATAGACGTGGTGATTGTCGAAGTTGACGGTCTTCTTCACCAGCCGCATGCCCAGCAGGTCGAGGCAGAAATCCAAGTCGCTCTGCGCATCATCCACTGTGGCGGTGACGTGATGAAGGCCAAGGATGGGATGAACCATGCTACACGCCAAACTGCCGCAGGTGATGATCGAGATGCTTGAACTGCGTCACACCCCACTCGGCGCCGCTCATCGTGCCGAAGAAACCGTGCACGTGGCCGTCACATCCCCGCTCGCCCATCTCGTGAAACTCGCGCAGCAGCCCGGTCGCTCTGGCTTGAACGGCAGCAAAGTCCGGCTCATCCTTCACGATCAACCACGGCCCCGTCGGACCGTTCTTGCTGAACGGCTTTTCTCCAACGAACTGCTTGCGGACCATCCAGCCAAGGACCTTTCCGAGAAACACCTGCTGGACGGGGTTCTTGCCGATGGCCATTTCAAGCGCGCGGGATGTGTGCTCCAACATCTGGGCGGGTGACATCTTGCCCCATTGCCGCACCGAATCAGGGCGCAGCGCAGCGACGCGCCGGACGACGTCCTCGTGAGTGTGTGGATCAAACAAAGTTTGCATCGGTCGCTCCTGAAGGCAGGCCAGATTCTGCCACACTGTCGCATGGCCCACGCCCATCGAATGCGCATCGCCGCCGTGATCATGGCGATCGGCATTTTCCTGACTCACTCCAGTGCGGCGAGGTCGGCGTCTGAAGCGCAGGACTGGCCGCAAGTGCTTGGCCCCTCACGGGATGGCGTCTACTCGGGCGCGGCGCTGGCCGACAGCTGGGGCCCGAAGGGTCCGCGGGGCGTCTGGCGCAAGACCGTCGGCCACGGACTCAGCGGGCCGGTGGTGGTGGGCAACCGCGTGCTTCTGTTTCATCGCGTCGGTAATCGCGAGGTGGTCGAGGCGATGAACGCCGCGACCGGCGCCACCGAATGGCGCTACGACTACGCCACCACATATCGTGATGACTTCGGGTTCGACGATGGACCGCGCGCGGTGCCGGTGGTGTGGCACGGCGCGGTCTACACCTACGGCGCCGAAGGCCAGCTCCACGCGGTTGACCTCGCGAACGGCCGGGGGCTCTGGCACGCGGACGCGATGCGCAAATATCAAGTGCCCAGGAACTTCTTCGGCGCCGGTGGATCGCCGCTCGTCGAGGACGGACGCGTGCTCGCCAACGTCGGCGGGCCTGACGCGGGCATCGTCGCCTTCGATGCGAAGACTGGCCGCGAACTCTGGACCGCCACCAGGGACGGTGCCAGCTATTCGTCTGGCGTGATGACGACCATCGGTGATCAGCGAGTGGCGGTCTTCCTCACCCGCGCAGGCATCGTCGGCCTCGCACCGGCGACAGGCGACGTCGTGTTCCAGCGGGCGTGGCGAGCGCGATCCGCGTCCTCGGTCAACGCCGCCTCACCACTGGTCGTGGGCGATCGGCTCTTCATCTCGGCGGAGTACGGCCCCGGCGCCGGAGTCTTCCGCATGGCCGGCAGCGCGCTGACCGAACTGTGGTCGTCGAATGACGTGCTCTCCAGCCACTATGCAACGAGCGTGCACCGGGACGGCATCATCTACGGCTATCACGGCCGACAGGAGCTTGGACCGAGCTTGCGCGCCGTGGAACTGGCGACGGGGAAAGTTCGATGGACGGTGGATGGATTCCGGGCCGGGAGCATCACGCTGGCGACCAACCGCCTGATCCTGATGCGTGAGTCTGGCGAACTGGTGATGGCCGATGCCACGCCGGACCGCTTCCGGAAGGTGGCATCCGTGCAGGTCTTACCCGGCACCGTCCGCGCCTTGCCCGCCATCGCTGGAGGGTTTTTCTACGTGCGCAACGATGACACGCTGGTGTGCCTGGACCTGCGGCTGCGTTGAGGAGCGACGATGCACCTTGAAGACCTGGGCCTGATCGGCAATTGCCAGTTCGCCGCGCTGATTCACGCGGGTGGCGACGTGGTCTGGTGCTGCCTGCCCAGGTTCGACAGTGAGCCGGTGTTTGGCCAGCTCCTCGATCCCGAAGGTGGCCGATTTGGTATCTGCGCGGCTGACGGCACGGCCGGCCGCCAGGCGTATACCCCCAACACCAACGTCCTCGAAACCACGTTTGATGCACCCGGCGGATCGTTCAGAGTCATCGATTTCGCTCCACGGTACGAGCGGCACGGCCGGACGTATCGGCCGACGCATCTTGTCCGCATCGTTGAGCCGGTCAGTGGGTCGCCTCAGGTTCGCGTGAGCTGCGAGCCGGTGTTGGGTTGGTCCAAGAGCCGTCCCGCTGTCACGAGCGGTTCGAATCACATTCAGTTTGGCGGCTACTCGGCCGATTTGAGGCTCACGACCGATCTGCCGCTGGCCTGCCTCGATGGGCGTGCGTTCGCGCTCGACCGCCGGCATTATCTGGTGCTGTCGTGGGGTGCGCCGGTGGAAGGAGCGCTCGACACGTACTGCGAGGATGCGCTGCGCGACACCGTCCGGCACTGGCAAACGTGGGTCAAGCACTGCGACATTCCGCCGCGCTACCAACGCGAAGTCATTCGATCCGCGCTCACATTGAAGCTCCACTGTTTTGAAGAGACTGGCGCGATCGTGGCCGCGGTCACCACGTCGTTACCAGAGGCGCCGCACGCGGGACGCAACTGGGATTACCGCTACTGTTGGCTGCGCGACGCGTACTACGTGGTGGATGCCTTTCGGTTGCTGGGGCACTTCGAAGAACGCGAAGCGTTTGTCACGTTCGTGTTGAACGCGGTCATCACCGATCCCGGCATGGAATTGGGCCCGCTTTACGACGTGACCGGCAACGCGAACCTGCCAGAACGCATCGAAACCGCCTGGGCCGGTTTCAACGGCGACGGCCCTGTCAGGGTGGGCAACGCCGCCGCCGGGCAGGTGCAGAACGACGTGTTCGGCGAACTCGTATTGACCCTGGCGCCGGTCTTCCACGACGAGCGTTTTCGCGCCGAACGGACAAGCGCCACGCTGGAGCTCATCCTGAAACTGGCCGACCGCGCCATCGAGGTTGCCGGCACGCCCGACTGTGGCATCTGGGAAGTCCGATCCGCGCCCGTCCCGCAAACCTTCTCGAACCTGATGTGCTGGGCAGCCGCGGATCGGGCCGCGGCCATTGCGACCAGTGTTCCTGCCAGGGCCAATGCCCTTCGCACGGCCGCAAACAACATTCGCGAGGCGATCATTCGCCGGGCGTGGAATGAGACATGCGGATCGTACGTGGGTTCCTACGACGGCGACAACCTTGACGCGTCGCTCCTGCAAATGGCGCCACTTCGCCTGTTCGACCGCGATGATCCGCGGCTTCGGCAGACGGTGGATGCGATTTGGCGGGGCCTCACGCATAACGGATGGCTGATGCGATATCGCCAGCACGATGGGATTGGCGAAACGTCCGTCGCGTTCGTCCTCTGTACGTTCTGGTTGATCGAAGCGCTCGAATTAGTGGGCCGCCGCGAGGACGCGCGTGTGGTGATGGATCGCACCTGCAGCATCCTGTCGCCGCTGGGTCTCATCGCAGAAGACTTCGACATGACGACCCAGCGGATGAGCGGCAATTTTCCGCAGGCCTACTCTCATGTCGGCTTGATTCGCGCGGCCTTTGCCGCGTCCCCGCGGTGGCGCGACGTCTTATAGAGCGCGTCGAGCCGCTCCAGGCAGTCGGCGACTTCCGCGGGCGAACGCAGAAAGTACCGCGCGGCGGTCTTCGGTCTGCGACTGACCCTGACCGAAATCCCTTTCCAGCGGGCGAAGACACGTTCGTCGCTCACGTCATCACCAAGATAGATCGGCCAGGCGATCTTTCGGGGATCCCGCTGTCGCGCGGCCCTCAGAATGAATCGTGCCGCCACGTACTTGTCCACGTGGCCCACCGGCAGGATCTCCCACACCATGTGTCCCGGAAAGACTCGCAAGCCGGGATTCATGCCCGCCAATTCAGCCACCACGTCGCTGACCTTGCGCCGCAGGGTCGGGGAGGCCGCCCGGAAGTGCACCGCGATCGCCCCGGGCTTGGGCTCGACCAGAATGCCTGGCAGATGTCCCAGGGCCATGGTGAGACGGCGCGCGACACGGACAATCAAACGCCGCTCGGTGTGGCGGAGCAGACTCAGTTGGAAGCCGTCGGGCGCGCGCAGGTAGTAGCCGTGGCTGCCCGCGTACCACACGCCCTCAATATTGACCCGCTGTTGAAGGTCTTCCAGCGGACGTCCGCTGATGACGGCCACCAGATGCCCATCGGCCGTGAGGCGCTCCAGCGCGCGGCGCACCCGGCCGGACAGGTGCGCGTGCGCCGCGCGCTGCCGGATGTGAGCGAGCGTGCCGTCGAAGTCCGTAAAGATCGCCAGCCGCTCCCCACCTCTCACCTTGCGCGCCACACTGGTCCACTGCTCGAACAGGTGGTCTGTCATGCCTGCGGGCCGATTGACGCGAGCGTGGACGTGAGCGTGCCGGCCCACCGGTAAACGTTGTGTTCGCGCACCGATCGACGCATGCGCGTCATCCGTGCCTCGCGCTCCGCCTCGGGCATGACCAGGGCGCGATGCAGGGCGGCAGCCAGTTCGTCGGTGTCGTACGGGTTGACGATCAGGGCGTCGCGCAACTCTCCGCTTGCGCCCGCAAACCGGCTGAGGATCAACACGCCGTCGCTGTCCTCTCGCGCGGCCACGAACTCTTTGGCCACCAGATTCATGCCGTCATGGAGCGAGGTCACGAAGCACAGGTCCGCGGCCCGGTAGTACCGCGTGATTTCCTGATGGTCATGGTGGCGCCGCAGGAGAACGATCGGCTTCCAGTTCCCCGTTTCGAACCGCCGGTTGATGCGGGCCGCTTCGTTCGTGATTTCCACTTCGAGATCGTGATAGCGCTGGATGCGGCTGCGGCTGGGCGCGGCAATCTGCGCAAAGGTGAAGTGGCCGACATAGTCGGGCCGCGTCTCAAGAAATCGCTCGATGCCATGGAACCGTTCGACGATGCCCTTGGTGTAGTCGACGCGATCCACACCCACGCCGAGGTAACTCGACGACACTCCGAGCTCAGACAGAAGCGCGACCCTGCGCGCCGGTTGCGTCAGTGCATCCGGCTCCGGAACCGGCACGTCGGGCACGTCAACGCTGATCGGAAACGGCCGCACACGGGTCAGGTGCTTGTGACGCCGCACGGTGAAGTTTTCCCAGTCGATCTGCGACTCAAGAGCGCGGTCCACCGTCTCGAGAAAGTTGTTGCAGTGCGCCTGCGTGTGGAACCCCACCAGGTCCGCGCTCAGCAAACCATCCAGAAGTTCCGCCTGCCAGGGACAGATGCCGAACGCTTCGGGATTAGGCCACGGAATATGCCAGAACACGGCGATTTGCGCGTCGGGGCGCTCGGCTTTGATGAGACCCGGCAGGAGCGCAAAGTGATAGTCCTGCACAAGGACGATGGGCGACTCGGTGCCTTCCAGTTCTTCGAGGGTCGCCAGCGCGAACTTGTGGTTGACCGTCTGGTAGCTGGCCCAATCGGCGGCGCGGAAGAGAGGCCGGGTATGGGCGATGTGGCACAGCGGCCACAGGCCCTCGTTCGAAAACCCATAGTAGTAGCCGTCCTCATCCTCCTGGGTCAGCCACACCCGGCGAAGCGTGTACTCGGGCTGATCTTGAGGCACGCGCAGCCGGTTGGCCGCGTCGACGGTCGCGCGATCGGCATCCCCGGAGCCGTGGGCGATCCATGTGCCATCGCAGGCCAGCAGGATCGGCTCGAGCGCTGTGACCAGACCGCTTGCCGGCTGGCGCGCTTTGATCGCGCCGTTCTCGCGCATGTGAATGTACGGTTCGCGATTAGAGATTACGAAGAGCGGCCGTTGCCCCAGCTTGCTTCGCACGTGCACTCGAAGGCGCTCCGGGGTCCACCGGGATTCCGCGGCATCCCGAAGCCGCGCCTCTTCGCGCGCCGAGGCCCGGGCCACCTGCAGACTGCTGGCAAGTTGCACCACTTCGCGCGCCAGGGGTTGAAAAATGCCGCCCGCGAGTGGCACAGGCTGCTGGTTCGGCGAACCCACGCGAAGATCCCGCATCCACCGGGCCATCCGCGCGAGCGGCGCGGCCAGACTCCACCGCAACAGCAACAGCGTGAGCACGACAATCGCCAGCACCTGCACGACGAGCCCGGCCAGGGCTCCGCGCCAGTACGTCCACCAGGCGCTCGCAATGGCGCCGGTATCGCGCAGGAGTACGAGCGTGCCCATCGGCACACCCGCTCGACTGATGGGATGCGTGGTGAGTTGGACGTTCAGGGCGCCGGCGGTGAGGTATTGCGTACGCGGCTTGCCTTGAGCGGCGTGTGCCGCTTCGCGGCTTCGGTCGATGAGCGCCGCCGTCATGCCTGATGTGGGCGTGGCGCGATCATCCTTCAGGTCAACGGCGACCGCGCCAACCGCGCCACTCTGGACGGTCGATCGTTCGAGCAGATCGCGCTGGCCCGCAATATCCCCGGCGGCAATCAGCGCGCCGAGATCCGGTAGCAGTCGCGCGGCTTCGCGCCCAGCCCGATCCGACTCGACCTTACGCAGCCCCTCGAGCCGCTGGGAAACGTCGCGGCTCACTGAGACGAGCGACACCACGGTCACTCCCAGGACAAAAGCCACGACAAAGCGCGGCGAGAATGGGGAGAGCAACGACAGCTTCATTCGAAGGCACACCTCCCCGGGCTTGAGAAAAGCCATGGCTGGCGCCACGCGGAGACGCCGCTGCAGTAACAAACGACACCTCAGCTTCCAAGGCTCAAGTTAGCACTTTCTACCCCCTTTTTTCGTAACCTTGCTACGCTTTTTGGTCCGCAGGGTCTCTTGGACCTAATCCTTTCGTTTGCTTCGAATTACCAGAATGTGCGAGCGCGAAACAAATTGTTTTTTTCGCCACTTTAGTGCTACTTATATACGGAAGGTTTCGGTCTAAGCTTCCCATCATCGCAACGGTGCATCAGTGGCCGCCGTCGTCTGCGCTAGCAATTGGTCGGCTTAACGATAGAGAGAGAAAATCCATGAGGACGAGAAAATTCAATATGGCGAGCAACTTCGCAGGACGAGTAGGAACAATTGCTGGCGGCTCAGTTATCGCGCTGGGCCTCTGGGTGGGACTGGGCAGCCCCATGGGGGCGGCTCCGCGGGTACCGGATGGCCAGACATGTCTGCCGACATGTGAAATCGACGGCCGTCATTTGGTCGTGGCGGGCAACGATCCGACGACCTTGTCGGCGCAGGCCATCACGGTCGGTCTGGAGTTCACCCCTGCCGAGACGGTAGTGAACTTCGAGATCTTTGATGCCGATGCGTTGACCAACTGGGACACGCCGTACGACTGCGGCAGCTGTGTGCCCTCAGACGCTCCGCAGCTCGCACTGAGGCTCTACAGAGATCCCGTCGGCGACGGCAGTGGCTACGACGTCTTGAACCCGTTGACTAACTTGGTTGCCACGTGGACGCCGGGTGCGGCGGCCGCGGGCATTGAGCAGGGTCCGTTTGCCGCCACGAACAACTCGTGGGCGGGCGACACGCTTACCCACGACGGCGGCGCGACCGGCGGCGACGGGAACTACCATTATGCGCTGGTCGTCGACCCGTACC
>JBKJJZ010000045.1:0-13679 GCA_046597705.1 Vicinamibacterales bacterium
AAGTTTGCGAGGGCCGAATCAATGTCCGTGCCCTGATGACTGCGGGCCAGTGCAAGGCGGCCGGCCAGCACATACGCGTCGGGCGCCGAATCGGAGGTGGCGTATTTCTTGACGATAGCGTCTACCGCAACGCCCGCGGCCGTCATGTCGCCCGCCACATCAATGTAGTAGCGGGCGATCTCGAGCAGCGCGTTGTCGGCCACTGAGCTGGTCGGGTGCGTGTCGGCGACGGCGCGAAAATCCTTCAGCGCTTCCGCGTAGTTGCCCTGCCGCGCAAAGGCCCGGCCGCTCTCGAGTTGCCGGCGCGCCACGTCCTCATCTGAAGACTGCGCCATCGCCGCGCCCGCAAGCGCGCCAACCCACGCGAAGATGAGCAACCAGCGCCGCATCATCACCCACCGACCTTGGGCGGACCGAAGGGCACGGTCACTTTCTCTCCCGGCGCAACGGTGACCTTCCGCGTTTCGCCCTTGCCATCCGGGCAAGTCAGCTTGATCGTGTGGCTGCCCGAGGCCACCTTCTTGCCGGGAATTGGCGGGAAACCCAGATCCTGATCGTCCACACCGACCGTGCAGGTTTCAACGGCAGAGAAAATCGCCAGCACGCCGGACGCCGGCACAGTGACGTCGGCCTTTGCCCGTTCAAAATTGACGCCCAGCGGCATGTTCAGCAGCATCTCTCTGCTGCGCGCCGTGACGCTGCCCGCAGGCTGCACCGTCAGTTCGTGCCGCATCGATGCCCCCGAGATCACTTTCGATCCCTGCACCAGCTCGAAGGGGAACGTCCCGGTGACGGTCAACCGCACCGGCTGAGCTTCAGCGGCGAACCTGATTTCCTTGCGACCGGCTTTCAGCTCCGCGTCAGTGACCTTTGTCGTCACGGGCTTGAATCCCGCGAGCGCAAGTTCCAGCGTGCTCCCAGCAGGCAAGCTGGCCAGGGCGATTGGCGCGGGCGTGACCTTGCCCGTGTCCGCGCCGTTCAGGGTAATGCGCGCACCGCTGGGCGTGGAGACAACCTGCATCTCCGCTCCGACGGCGGGCGCGGCAGCGCCGGCAGCGCCAGCTGCCGCCCCGGTGGCACCACCGGTGGTTTGTTGTCCAGACTTGGTGTCCTCGCCCGGGCCCTTCGATAGACCCAGGTAGCCAAGAATCCCCACCACGACTACCACCACGGCAGCGCCAACCCACATGATGGTGGACTTGCTCTTCTCTTCGGGACGCGCGGTCGCCACGAACTCCGCCGCCGCATCCACAGCGGCCGACCGAATCTGTGCGTTCATGACGGCACCCCGGGTCACAGGCCCCATGGTGTTCTGCTGCGTGGCATACAGCGGCACGTTCATCATCGTGGTGCCGCCAGACGACATGCCGGCAATTGGGGTGTGTCCGGAATGCAGCGGCGGGTCGAGCATCGCTCGAACCATCTGCAGATCGGCCGACATTTCCTTCGCCTTCGCGTACCTGTTGTCGGGATTCTTCTGAAGCGCCTTCCCGACAATCTGCTTGATGGCGTCTGGCACATCCGGGATGGCCTTCTCGAGCGGCACCGGTTCGCCATTCATGATCTGGTAGACCACGGCGGTGGGACTATCGCCTTGAAAGGGCTTGGTGCCGCTGAGCAATTCGTACAGGAGCACACCAGCGGAAAACAGATCCGAGCGGCCATCCACGGGCTGCCCCATGATCTGTTCGGGCGCCATGTAACTGGGCGTGCCCATCACCGATCCGGTCTGTGTCACCGATGACTGCGCGAACTTGGCGATTCCGAAATCCAGAATCTTGACAGTGCCATCTTCGAGCACGCGAACGTTGCCGGGTTTGATGTCGCGATGCACGATGCCCTGCTCGTGCGCGTACGCGAGGCCGTCGCACAACTGGCCGACGATCTCGAGCTTTTGAACCAGCGACAATTGGACGTCGGACTTCAGCAGGGCGTCGAGATCTCGCCCGCCCAGCAACTCCATGACGATGTAGGGAGTGCCTTCCACTTCGCCGAGTTCGTGGATGGTCACCACGTTGCGATGCTGGAGCCGGGCCACCGCCCGAGCCTCGCGCTGAAACCGCTCGCGAGTGGCGGCGTCATGCGAGAAGTCCACCAGCATCATTTTCAAGGCGACGTCGCGCTCTAGAACGGTGTCCTGGGCGCGATACAGCACGCCCATGCCGCCCTTCCCGACAACATCGACAATTGAGTAGCGACCGATCTTCTCTGGTATTGGCGGCACTTTTTTCGACTCAGTCTGAGCCGTAATTGTAGCGAAAGTCCGGGTTATTTCCCTAATGCTTGTTCGGGAGCGACGCCTAAACTCCGATGACTGTGGTCAGTTCCTTTACCGCCGCGGCTGACTTATTGAACGCGGCCTGCTCGTCCGGGGTCAAGCGAATCTCGATGATCTCTTCCGCTCCGCCTTTGCCCAGTTTGACGGGCACGCCCACGAAGAGGTCTTTCACCCCGTATTCGCCCTGCAGGTAGACCGAGCAGGGCAGGATCGACTTCTTGTCCTTGAGAATCGCTTCCACCATCTCGGCCGCCGCGGCGCCGGGCGCATACCAGGCGCTCGTGCCCACCAGCTTGGTGATTTCCGCGCCGCCGTTTGCGGTGCGCGAGCAGATTTCGTCAAGCTTTGCCTGCGACAACCGGCCCATCGCCACGAGTTCGGTCAGCGGAATGCCCGCCACGGTTGAGAAGCGCGGCAACGGCACCATGGTGTCGCCGTGTCCACCCAACACAAACGCGTGAACGTTGCCGACCGACACATTGAGTTCGGCGGCGATGAAGGTGCGCATCCGTGCTGAATCGAGGACACCCGCCATGCCCACGACCCGCTCTCTCGGGAAACCGCTGAGGCGATAGACCGCCTGGCACATGGCATCCAGGGGGTTGGCGACGGGGACGATGATGCAGTTGGGCGAATACTTGACGACCTGCTCCACAACCGCCTGCATGATCTTGTAATTGACATTGAGGAGGTCGTCGCGGCTCATGCCGGGCTTGCGCGGCACGCCGGACGTAATGACCACGACATCTGAATCGGCAGAGGTCGCGTAGTCGGCGGAGCCCATCAGGCGCGTATCCGAGCCGTCAATCGGGCACGCTTCATAGATATCGAGCGCGATACCCGCGGCTTTTTCCGCCGCAATATCAATGATGACGACGTCCGCCAGTTCCTTGACAGCGATGGCGCGCGCCACCGTGGCCCCGACGTTTCCTGCTCCCCCGACGACCGTAACTTTGCGATTCATTTTTCCTGCTCCCGTTCAATTGGCGCGGCTCAAGCCACGCCCTACGTCCTTACAAGCGTTCAATCATGGCGTCGGCAAACTGCGACGTCTTGAGTTCTGTGGCGCCGGGAATCATCCGGGCCAGATCGTAGGTCACCTGCTTGTCATCAATGGCCTTCTCGAGACTGTTGATGACCAGGTCGGCCGCCTCCGGCCATCCCATATAGCGGAACATCAGCTCGCCCGACAGGATCACGGACCCGGGATTGACCTTGTCGAGATTTGCGTATTTCGGGGCCGTTCCGTGCGTGGCTTCGAAAACCGCGTGGCCCGTCATGTAGTTGATGTTGCCGCCGGGCGCTATACCGATGCCGCCAACCTGGGCCGCAAGCGCATCCGAAATGTAGTCACCGTTCAGGTTGAGGGTGGCAATCACGTCATATTCGGCCGGACGCGTGAGGATCTGCTGCAAAAATGCATCGGCGATAGCGTCCTTGACAACGATGCCGTTCGGCAAACGGCACCAGGGGCCGCCATCGATCTCAACCGCCCCGAACTCCCGCTTTGCGAGGTCATACCCCCAGTCACGGAAGCCGCCTTCCGTGTACTTCATGATGTTGCCTTTGTGCACCAACGTGAGGCTCTTGCGATTGTTGGCGATGGCATATTCCAGCGCCGAACGAATCAGGCGCTCACTGCCCTCGCGAGACACCGGCTTGATCCCGTACGCCGCGGAGTCTGGAAAGCGGACTTTCTTAAAGAGTTTGGGAAAGTTTGTGGACAGCAGTTCGCTGAACTTCGCCGCATCTTCACTCCCCTGTTGGAACTCGATGCCCGCGTAGATATCTTCGGTGTTCTCACGGAAAATCACCATGTCAACTTGATCAGGCCGCTTAACCGGCGTCTCCATCCCACGGAAATACCGCACGGGACGAAGGCAGACGTACAGATCCAGTTCCTGACGCACTGCGACGTTCAGCGAACGGATACCACCACCAACCGGCGTGGTCAGTGGGCCTTTGATACCCACGAGGTATTGCCGGAACGCTGCCAGCGTTTCTTCTGGCAACCAATTGCCGGTTTGCGCAAAGGCTTTTTCACCCGCGAGCACTTCTTTCCACGCAATCGCGCGCGCGCCGCCATAGGCTTTGGCCACGGCCGCATCAAACACGCGAACGCTGGCGCGCCAGATATCCGGTCCCGTGCCATCACCTTCAATAAAAGGAACAACGGGATTATCTGGAACGTGAAGTTTCTGATTGGTGCGTGTAATAGCGGCGGGGTTCATTGCCGGCCTTTCGTTTTTTAGGTCACGTCCCTCCATCACTGGGGGGAGCGTTACGAGATCTTCACAGAATCTGTTGAAAACTTTGTGGAAAAGTCGTCTCCGATGAGTGAATCTCCGCGTGTTTGCTGCCGCCGCAGCGAATTGCACCACAGTGGTGCGCATCGCAGACGCGTGCGATCGAAGGATTATATATTGATGTGGTTACCGCATCGGCAATCGCGTCACAACAGACGTGGCGATGTGAACCACTTCAATTGAAGTTGCGGTGATTTCGCGGACGAGAAATCCGCCGGCAGATTCTCCAGCCTTGAGTATTTCGACAGTCTCACCAACGCCCAGTACCGCCGTCATCTTGCCGTTATCAGTCAGCAACGCCACAAGCTTGGGCCACACGAGAGCGGGTGGTGGCTCTGCCTCCACCTCAACTATGACGGGCTCGGGAACAGGCAACGAGACCGCGCGCTTCGACGAGCGCGGACCTGGACCGAAGGTAAAGGGGTCGCGCTGTGTCGCCGGCCTCTCCGGCACAACCGCCAGGCGCTGTCGCAATCGCTCGGCTTCCTGCGCCGCGATCGCCGCCACCGGCGCACTCGCTTCGACCGCATCCAGTTCCGCATCCGACACACGTGCAGGCGCGGGAGTGGGCGCGGCCGGTGCGCTGATGTAAGACATGAGCAACACCGCCCCACCAAGAACGAGCGCGGAACTCGTACGATGCATGACAGGGCGATCGTAACACCGGACGCAAAAAGCGTGTGCTAAGATTCCTCGTGCCAGTAGTCTTTCCCGCTGGGCTTGCCGTGCACGGTCGGGTCGTCGCCATTATCCCGGCCAGATATCACGCCACTCGTCTCCCTGGAAAACCCCTCGCCATGATTGCCGGACATCCGATGGTCGAGCACGTCTATCGCCGCGCGTCGGCGGCGAGACTGGTGTCGGCCGTGATCGTGGCGACTGATGATCTGCGGATCGCCGAGGCCGTGGATGCGTTTGGCGGCACTGCGGTCATGACGCGGGCTGATCACCCTTCGGGCACTGATCGGCTGGCTGAAGTGGCGGAACACTTGAGTTGCGACGTGGTGGTGAACGTCCAGGGCGACGAACCATTGCTCGATCCCGCCAGTGTGGATGCGGCGGTGGCCGCCTGTCTTGATGATCCGGGCGTATCGATCAGCACGCTTCGCACGCCTCTGGCCGATGCGGATGCCAACAACCCTAACGTCGTCAAGGTCGTCATTGATTTGCGGGGCGACGCGCTCTACTTCACCCGGAGTGCGGTGCCGTATGTCCGCGCCGGACAGCCACCGGTCCAGGCCTGGCGGCATCTGGGTTTGTACGTCTATCGCCGATCCGCGCTGCTGGCGCTGGCGCAGCTTCAGCCCACGCCGCTCGAACAGGCCGAAGGCCTGGAGCAATTGCGCGCGCTCGAGCACGGCCTGGCTATTCGAACGGTCGCCACCGCAACCACGGCGCCATCCGTTGACACGCCGGATGACCTGGCCCTGGTCCGTGAACTACTGAATCGTGCATGAGCCTCTAACCCGATCGCGAGCTGCCCACCCATGCGAACACTTGTGATGTCCCACTCTCATCCTGACCTTCCCGTGAAGTACATCTTCGTCACCGGCGGCGTGGTTTCGTCGCTTGGCAAGGGACTGGCAGCCGCCTCGATCGGGTGTCTGCTCGAAGGGCACGGATACAAAGTGGCCCTCCAGAAGTTTGACCCGTACATCAATGTGGACCCGGGCACGATGAGCCCGTTCCAGCACGGCGAGGTCTACGTCACCGACGATGGGGCCGAGACGGACCTCGATCTGGGTCACTACGAGCGGTTCACCAACATGGTGGCCACCCGCAACAACAACTGGACCACTGGCAAGATCTACGCGTCGGTGATTCAGAAGGAACGGCGCGGCGATTACCTGGGACGGACGGTGCAGGTGATCCCGCACATCACGAATGAGATAAAGGACGCCATTCGATCGGCGGCTGAGGGCGTCGATGTGCTGCTGGTTGAAATCGGCGGCACCGTCGGCGACATCGAGAGCCTGCCCTTTCTGGAAGCCATTCGCCAGTTCCGTCAGGATGTTGGCCGCGAAAACGCGCTCTTCGTGCACCTGACACTGGTGCCCTACATTGCGTCGGCGCACGAACTCAAGACGAAGCCGACACAACACAGCGTGCGCGACCTGCGCTCGATTGGCATCCAGCCCGATGTCCTGCTGTGCCGCTGCGACCGGCCCCTTGACCCGGACATGAAGGGCAAGATTGCGCTGTTCTGCGACGTGGACGAAGAGGCAGTCATCACGGCGCGCGATGTCACGAGTATTTATGAAGTCCCGCTCAGTCTCGCCGGCGAAGGGCTCGACCGCATCGTCCTCGAACGGCTCCACCTGCCCCAGACTGAAGCCCGCATGGAGAAGTGGCTGGATCTTGTCGATCGGATCAGACAGCCCGAAGGTGAGGTCACGCTCCACTTCGTGGGCAAGTACACCGAATACGAAGACTCGTACAAGAGCATCAACGAAGCCCTGTACCACGGCGGATTCCGCCACCGCTTGAAAGTCAACCTGCGGTTTGTGGAAGCCGAAGCCCTGGAGCACGCAGACGGGATGCGCCTGCTTGATGACGCCGTGGGGATCCTGGTGGCGCCGGGGTTTGGCGATCGGGGCAGCCGCGGCATGATGGCCGCGGCCGAATTTGCCCGCACGCACAAGGTTCCCTACTTCGGCATTTGCTACGGCTTTCAATGGGCGGTCGTGGAATTCGCAAGAAATGTGGCGGGCCTCGAGGAGGCAGACTCAACCGAAGTCACCGAGGACACGGCGCACAAGGTGATCTACAAACTGCGCGACCTGCTGGGCGTGGACGACATGGGCGGCACGATGCGCCTGGGCAGCTACGCCTGCCGTCTTGTGCCGGACTCGCTCGCGTTCAAGCTGTACGGCGACGAGATCATCCACGAGCGCCATCGGCATCGGTACGAGTTCAACTGCCTGTACGAGAAGACGCTGACAGACCGCGGCCTGCGGATCGTGGGGCGCTCGCTTGACGGCAAATTCGTCGAGATCGTGGAACTGCCCAATCATCCCTGGTACGTGGCTGTGCAGTTCCATCCGGAATTCAAGTCCAAGCCCCTGCGCCCGCATCCACTCTTTGCGGGATTCGTGGAAGCCGCGCACCGGTGCGCGCAGACGCGCGCCGGCTTGACGACCAACGTCACCGCGATTGGTGATCGTCGCCGATGAATCTCGTCGCCATCACCGAGAACGTGGTCCTGGGCCGTCGTGACTTGGTACTGGTGGCGGGCCCCTGCGTCATCGAGAGCCCTGCACATGTGATCGACCTCGCCCGCGAGGTCGCCGCGATTGCCGCGCGCGTGGGGATGCCGTACGTCTTCAAGGCATCGTTCGACAAGGCAAACCGCACCTCGGCGTCATCGTTTCGCGGCCCCGGACTGGAGTCGGGCCTGGAGGCGCTTCGCGGCGTGAAGTCGGCGCTGGGCGTGCCGATCCTGACGGACATTCACGAGGCGTCGCAGGCGGCGGCCGTCGCCGAAGTCGCTGACGTCCTGCAGATTCCCGCGTTCCTCTCACGACAGACGGACCTCATCACCGCAGCGGCCCGCACCGGACGGGTCGTGAACATCAAGAAGGGTCAGTTTCTGGCGCCGCTTGACGTGCGGCACGCCATCGCGAAGGTTACAGCGGCGGGCAATGCCCGTGTCTGCATCACGGAACGCGGCTTCTCGTTTGGTTACAACAACCTTGTCGTGGACATGCGGGCGTTTCCCATGATGCGCGCGCTTGGCACGCCGGTCATCTTCGATGTGACGCACAGCTTGCAGCTGCCGGGCGGCGGCGACGGCGTCACCGCCGGTCTTGCGGAGTACATCGATCCGCTCGCGTGCGCGGGTGTAGCGGCAGGCGTTGACGGCGTGTTCCTCGAGGTACATGAGGACCCGACCAGGGCGAAGAGTGATGCCCAGAATGCGCTCAAGCTTGACCTGCTGGAGCCGCTCCTTCGCAAACTGGTCCAGATCAACGCGATCGTGAAATCCCATGAGTAGCATCTCGAAGCCGCGCAACGATGATCCGGATGGAGAGGCGCTGGAGATTGCCCGGCAGGTCCTGGACACCGAGGCGCGTGCGATCCTCGGATTGATCGCTCAGCTCAACGGGGATTTTCCCAGGGCCGTGTCCGTCCTGCACGCCTGCACGGGTCGCGTCATCGTGAGCGGCATGGGCAAGTCGGGCATCATCTCGCACAAGATCGCCGCGACGCTCTCGAGCACCGGGACGTCCGCGTTCTTCCTGCACCCGGCCGAAGCGATTCACGGCGACCTGGGCGCCGTCCGCGCGGAAGATGTGGTGCTGGCGTTGTCGCACAGCGGCGAAACGGAAGAACTGATCCGCCTCGTGGAAGCGATCCGCCGCATCGGCGCCAAACTCATCGCGCTCACCGGCAACCTGCAATCCACGCTCGGCCTTGCGGCTGACATCGCGTTGAGTTGCCACGTCGCCGCAGAAGCGTGCCCGCTGAACCTGGCGCCGACAGCAAGCACGACGGCCGCGCTGGCCCTGGGTGATGCGCTGGCTCTGGCGCTGTCTCAACGCAAGGGATTTCGCGCGGAGGAGTTTGCCGATCTGCACCCTGGTGGCAAACTCGGCAAGAAGCTGATGAAGGTGGAAGCGCTGATGCACGGCGGCGATGCGGTGCCGCTGGTGGCTGTGGACGCGGCGATGCCGCAGGTGATCCACGAAATGAACAGCAAGCGTCTGGGCATGACCTGCGTCGTGGATGGTGCAGGCCAGCTGATCGGTATCGTCACAGACGGCGACCTGCGCCGCCACATGACACCAGGCTCAGCCCTGCTCGAACAGCAGGCGCGTGACGTGATGACCGAACGGCCGGTGACCATCACGCGCGGTATGCTTGCGGTGGAAGCCATCCGGCTGATGGAACAGCGAAAAATCACCGCCCTGGTCGTCGTGGATGGCGCCACTCGCGTCGAGGGCGTCGTCCATCTGCACGACCTCTGGCGGACGCAGATGATGTGATGCCGTCCTCCCCCGATCGTGAAGAGATCGTCACGCGCGCACGTCGCATTCGCCTGGTGCTGCTGGATGTCGACGGCGTCCTCACGGATGGGACGATCGGCGTGACAAGCGGCGGCGAAGAATGGAAGCCGTTCTTTGTCCGCGATGGGTCCGCTCTCGTCTGGGCCAAGCAGGCGGGCATTGACGTGGGGCTGCTGAGCGGCAGAGTCTCCGAGGCCACGGCCAGGCGCGCGGCGGAGTTGAAGATCTCGATCGTCGTCCAGGGCGAGATGGACAAGCACGCGGCATTTTCGAGAATCGCTGCAACGCAGGGGCTCGAAGAAGATCAGATCGCGTTCATGGGCGACGACCTCCTGGATTTGCCCGTACTGATTCGCGCGGGGCTCTCGGCGGCGCCAGCGGATGCGGCGGCTGACGTCCGGAGTCGCGTGCATTTCGTAACGCAGGCACCCGGCGGACGGGGCGCGGTGCGGGAACTCATCGAACTGATCCTGCGCAGTCATGGCCTGTGGGACGCCGTGGTTCAGCGCCACCTGGGCGAGAAGCCTCATGGATAGCGGTCTCGCTCTCGCTCTCACCATTACCGCCTTGCTCGTCGGGCTTGCGGCCGGCAAGGCGTGGGAACGGTACAAACTTCACGACGGTCAATGGGTGGATCGGCGACGCGTACGCCAATCGCCACACTTCATCGTCGGCCTCAACTATCTGGTGGCGGGTCGCGTGGACCTGGCGATCGAGGCACTGGAGGAAGCGTCGAAGGTGGAGCCGGGCGCGCTGGAACTTCGCCTGGTCCTGGGCAATCTCTATCGCGAACGCGGCCAGGTGGGACGCGCGATTCAGGAACACCAGGCGCTGTTGCAACGGCCGCGGCTGAGCCAGATGGAGCATGCCAACGTGATGTTGTGCCTCGGACTCGACTACCGGCGAGGCGGGTTCGTCGATCGCGCGGCGGAAGCGTTCTCCGAAGTCCTAAAACTGGCGCCCGACAACGAGGCCGCGCTTCTGAATCTCGAAAAGCTGCAGGAAGAACAACACCAGTGGCAGGAGGCGTACCTGACGCGCCAGCGTCTGGCGAGTGTGGCCGGTCCCGCGGCGCAGGCCCGATCGAAGACCATCCTCGCCTTCCTGGAGCACGAGCTGGGCCTGCAGGCGCTGGCCCAGGGAGACCTGACTGAGGCGAATCGCCGTTTCACGGCCGCAATTGAACTGGACAAAACCGTCCTGCCGGCATATCTGAGTCTCGGAGACGCGCGCGAACGACAGGGAGACCTGCCCGGAGCCGCGGGTATTCTGGAAGCGGCTGTCATGGTCTCTCCCGATCGCGCCTACCTGCCGCTGGAGCGCCTCGCCAGTATTTATGTTCGTGAGGGTCGCGCTGACCGCTTCGTGGCACTGTGCGAACGTCTGACCAGCGCTGCGCCGCGAGAGTGGCGCGCGCGAGCCGCGCTGGCGAAACACCTGGTGTCACAGGGCCAACCCGCCAAGGCCTTGGAACTGCTGTTCGGCGCGCTTGAACACAATCCGCATGCGCTGGCCATTCACCAGGCGATCTGGGCGTTGCTGTCATCCATGGATCTCCCACGGCCTCTCGTCGCCCGCTACATCGAGACGACGCGGCTCTCTGTGTTCTACTTGGATCCTCATGTCTGCACACGATGCCGCTATCGCAGCACCGGGCTGCTGTGGCAGTGCCCGCAATGCCACGAATGGAACACATTCGTCGAGGAGCGGATCACGCCGGCAAGCGACGTCGAATCAGAAATGCCCGCGGGCCCAGGGGCGGAGGCCGCCCCGGACTGACGCAGCCTGAGCCGGCATGGCACGGCCGCGTGTGAAAAAGAGCGAGCGCCCCCGCCGGGTGGCACTCACCGGCGGCATCGCCACCGGGAAATCTCACTGTCTCGATGTGTTCAAGCGCCTCGGCGCACCCGTCATTGATGCCGATCAAGTGGCGCGTGACGTTGTGGCCCCGGGTTCGGAAGGCCTGGCCGCGATCGTCAGGCAATTCGGACGTTCAGTGTTGCGTCCTGGTGACCAATTGAACCGGGCCGCGCTTGGGATGATCATTTTTGCCGACCCGGCTGCCCGGCAACTCCTCGAGGACATCATCCACCCCAGGGTCTATGACGCGGTCGAACGCTGGTTCGCCGGTCTCACCAGTCCCCTCGGCATCGCCGACATTCCGCTGTTGTTCGAGACGGCGCGCGACAAGGACTTCGATCGTGTCGTGGTGGCCGCCTGCCGGCCTGATCAGCAGTTGGCCCGGCTGATGGCGCGCACGCACCTCAGCGAAGCTGACGCGCGACTCCGGATCGCGGCACAGCTGCCGCTGGCCGACAAGGTGGCGCGCGCCGACTATGTGATCGATACGAGCGGCACGAAAGTGCAGACCACGTTGCGGACAGAAAAGGTCTGGAAGAATCTAAAATCTGAAATTTGAAATCTGAAATGCAGCGATGGTCGTGTTTTTCAACAACATCGCTATGGTCAGTGGTCCCACGCCGCCGGGGACGGGCGTCATGGCTCCCGCCACTTTTTCAACATCGGGGTGAACGTCACCCACGACCATCGAGCCCCGCTCATCAAAGCCCTTCATGCGAGCGTGATTCGCACCGAAAAGCTCGACGGCCACCTCGCGCGAGTCCACGCGATTGATGCCGACATCGATCACCACTGCGCCGGGCTTGACGAACCCGGTCGTCACAAATCCCGGCCGGCCGATCGCGGAGACCAGGATATCGGCGCGCGCGCAGGTCGCGGCCAGGTCCGGTGTTTTCGAGTGACAGATCGTGACCGTCGCATCGCGCTGCAGCAGAAGCAGGGCCATCGGCTTGCCCACGATCTCCGATCGGCCAATGACGACCGCGTGCTTTCCAGCAATGGTCTGTCCGGTGCGGTCCAGCAATTCAATGACGCCGGAAGGCGTACACGGCTTGAGCGCCGCCCTGCCCTGCACGAGCAGTCCAACATTGTGCGGATGAAACCCGTCGACATCCTTGGCTGGATCGATAGCGTCAAACACGCGCTCGGTTCCGTGTTTGCCAATCGCCGCGGGCAATGGCGCCTGGACGAGAATCCCGTCACAGCCGGAATCGGCGTTCAGCGAACGAACAGTGGTGAGCAGTTCCTCCACGGTGGCGGTGGCCGCCAACCGGTGCACAGTCACCACCAGCCCCGCATCGGTTCCGGCTCGCTCTTTGTTACGGACGTAGATTTGTGACGCGGGATCGTCGCCGACCAGGACGATGTGCAACGCGGGCGCCCGGCCTCGCGCTGATTGGAACTCGGCGACACGCGGAGCCACTTCCGCACGAATCGCGTTGGCGACCCGCGTGCCGTCGAGCAACAACGCCGACTAACCTTCCGCCCGCAGCTTGCTGTGCTTCACGCTGTAGCCGAAGTAGATCACGAAGCCGATTGCGAGCCAGGCGCCCAGCCGCAGCCAGTTGGTCCAACCCAGGCCATAGATCATGGCGCCACACACGAGGATCCCGAGCGACGCCACCACGGGCAGCGCCGGCACCGTGAAGCCGCGTGGGATATCAGGCCGTCGCACCCGCATGATCCACACGCCCGCGCACACCAGCATGAACGCGAAGAGCGTCCCGATGCTCGTCATTTCTCCAACGATGTTGTCGGGAATGAATGCCGCAAACCCCGCCGTCAGGAAGAAGAACAGGATGTTCGACTTGTACGGCGTGTAGAACCTGGGATGCGTGTCCGAGAAGATCTTCGGCACCAGGCCGTCGCGGCTCATCGAGTAGAACACGCGCGACTGACCAAGCAGCATCACCAGAATCACCGACGAGAACCCGGCCAGGATGGCAAACGTCACCAGGCGCGCCAGCCAGCCGTAGCCGGGCATGTACTGGGTAATGGCGAACGCCACCGAGGCCTCACCACCGCGCGCGGGGTCCCTGAAGTCCTCAACCGTGGCCAGGCCACTGAGCACGTGGGCGAACAACACGTAGAGCACGGTGCACACCACCAACGATCCCAGAATGCCGATCGGCATGTCTCGCTTCGGGTTCTTTGCTTCCTGCGCCGCGGTCGAGACCGCATCGAAGCCGATGTAGGCGAAGAAGACGACGCCCGCCGCCCCCAGGATGC